>CAYLNP010000007.1:0-35622 GCA_964384925.1 uncultured Woeseiaceae bacterium | reverse complement strand
GCAGCTCGCGACGCTCCCAGCCGTCCTGCGTGCGCCTGAGCTCGTAGGCAGGCCAGTAGCGCTCGTCCAGCCGCAAGGTGATGACCTGCGGTACGTTGTTCCAGTTGATCGTGCGCAAACGCACCGCGTCGTCCTCACCCAGTCCGGCGACCGCGGCAATGAATGCATCCATATCCGGCGTGGGCTGGCCGTTGAGTTCGACGATGCGCTGCCCGGCCCACAGGTTGTAGCGCGATGCCGGCGATCCATAGGCGAAGTAGCTGACGTATACGCCTTCGCGCGCAATGCCGCGTTGTGCCGCGAGCGCCCGATGCGGCGGCTGCAACAGCGCACCGGCCCAGCGCAGCACGCGGTCGACATCCTCGCCCTGAAGCGCAACGGTCGGCACCTGCAGGGACAGCTCGGCGTTGTTGCGCCAGATCGTCAGCGACAGTGACTCGCGCTGACTGGCACGCTCGACCGCCCGGAAGGTATTGACCGGTTCGCCGTCGATGCTCAGCAGCACATCACCGGGCTGCAGCAGATCGGCGGCCGGCGTGCCCGCGACCACCCGGACCACGCTGAGCATCTGGCGACGACGCGGCGAGAACTCCTCGAAGCGACGCACCCACTCCTCGGCCACCCCCAGACGCCGGGCACCGGCCAGCGGCAGCATACGCCATTCGACTTCAAGTGACTGCAGGGCCTGTTGCGACACATGCGCCTCGAGCGTCTCGGCGACGAGTTCGACCGGGACACCCATGGTCGACTGCTCGGCCTCACCGGCCCCGTCGACCAGGAAGCTCGACCATTTCGCCATGATGCGGCCGCTGCCATCGAGCACCACGCCGTCGACCTCGGCAGGCGGATTGACCAGACGGATCACGTCCAGGTTGACGTTACGGAAGCCAAGCGTACGCGACAGCGGAAAGTTCGCAGGCTCCACGGACGAGACTTCCGTGGCCTGGCTGATCAGCGAGTGGTCGGGACGCAGGCCCACCACCCAGGCTCGGTCCCCCGCGGAAGGCAGGCCCGCGGTGCTCAGGCGCGCGCTGCGCACGGGGGTATCCCCGATCAACGCAGGGTCATAGGAGACGATGGCGAGATTGTGAATCGGGTGCAGATATTCGACGCGTCCGGAGATCTCCAGCGACCCGGCGAACGTCAGGCGCACATCGCCCAGCGTGACCGGCACCGTGTTGCGATCGACGACCACAAGTCCGCGCGCCGCGTCCACGATCAGGCCGGTGCCATAGTAGTGTCGCTCGTTGATACCCGACAGCACATAGGGCATGTCGAAATTCACCAGCACGAGCGATGCGGCCACCTCACGCACGCGCCGGTCATCCTGGGGAACGAAACGGGTGCTCGCCGCCGCCTGAGGCGTCGACGGCGGGGGCTCGGCCAGTGGCGTGCAGGGCCAGTGACCGCTGGCATCATCGCGTCTGCAGCGCTCCGCAGGAAACCAGTCGCGTCCCATCTGCATGACGCGCAGCTGTGGGCTCGCGGGATCATCGAGCGTCACGAAACGCACCGCGACGCGCTGACCATGCGAAATCTCCGTCAACGCCGCCTCCAGATCATCCAGTGCGAGCGTGGTGTGGCCGTTGAACTCGAGGATCACCGCGCCGCGCGGAATCGCCGCGGTGGCGAACACATAACCGGGATTGGCGACGTACAGACCCTCGGTCGGCAGGTTGTAGTGGCGCGCCTGCTGATAGGAGAGTTGATGGACCACGGCATCGCCGACGTAGATGAACTGCTCGGGTGTGATCGCGTGCAGGTCGCTGACCACGAGGTCGACCTCCAGGCGTTGGTCGCCGCGCTGGACGGACAGACGCACCTGCGTGCCGACATGATCGTCGAGTGCGATCGACAGGGGCAGAAACTCGGTGAGCAGCTCACCGTCGACGGCGAGCAGGATATCGCCGGCCTGCAGTGCACCGTCCGCAGGGGCGCCAGGCAGGATCTGCTCGACCACCAGCATGCCGGTCTGCTCTGGAAAGGCTGCGCGGACACTTCCTTCCGTGTCTTCATCGAGGCCGAGTCGGCGCAGCTCTGCGTAGGATCGCCGCACGAACGTCGTCTGCAGTGTGCCGCGGGCCACCGGCTGGCCCGCGCGGATCAGCTCCAGCGCCCGCAGCACCCGGTCCAGCGGCAGGAAAAAGCTCGACTGTGCCTGCGAGCGGCCGCCTGCGTTGAGCGCCAGCACCTGCCCGTTGATGTCGATGACCGGCGAGCCTGATGACCCGCCGGAGGTACCGGAGGCAGCCTGCAGGTAGAAGGTATTGAAGTCGTTGTAACGCCCGCGACCGTAGTCGGGCGCCTGACGGTCCAGGCGGGCCAGTGTGCCGGCCAGGATCGACAGCTGCTCGCCGGCATCGTTGCCCACGACGCGGATCTCCCGGCCGACGCGTGCCGCATCGGGTGCAAGCTCAAGCTCCGCGGGCTCGATGAAGTTCAGGTCCGCTGGGTCGTAACGGAACAGCCCGAAATCGTGCACGGGGTCCCGATATACCGGTGTCAGCGGCACTTCTTCCTGGTTCAGGAACACCGCCATGGCGACCACCGGCCCGGGCATCACCACGTGTCGGTTGGTGAGGATCAGACCCCGCGCTGCATCCACCACGAAGCCCGTGGCCTGCGTCGACTGGTTCCATTCAGTGTCGAAGGCGCGCGTGCCGTCCACGCGTATCGACACCACCCCGGGCGCGATGCGCGAAAGTGTGGCCGCCCAGTCAGGGGATTCGTCGGCGGGTACATCGCCCAGCGCTTCCGCCGGCAGTTCCGCGCGGAGCATCACAGGCGACAGCAGCAACATAAGCAATGCGGCAATCCGTGCGCCCGCACCCAGGCCCGATCCATGGCTCATCATCATTGCTCAGAAACCCAGTTCGGTCGCGAAGGCGTCGCGGAACTCGCCTGCCACGTGGTCGTGGCTCAGCACGTGGTTCTGTGTACCCGGACTGGCAATCTTGATCGCACCCAGCAAGGAGGCCAGCCGGCCGGTGATCTCCCAGTCGGCCTCGTGCATCAGGCCATACAGCAGACCGGCACGGTAGGCGTCGCCGCACCCGGTCGGGTCGACCAGGGCTGAAGGGGTGACCGCCGGGATATCCAGCCGGCGCTCATCCACCCAGATCACCGAGCCTTCGCCGCCGCGTGTGATCACCAACGCGCGCACCCGCGCGGCCATCTCTGCCGGAGCAAGCCCCGTCTTCTGCTGCAGCAGCCCGGCCTCGTAGTCGTTGACCGTGACCCAGCTCGCCATATCTAGAAAATCGCGCAGCTCGGCATCGTCAAACATCGGCAGGCCCTGGCCGGGATCGAAGATGAACGGGATGTCGGCGTCGGCGAACTGGCGCGCGTGCTCGATCATGCCATCACGGCCGTCCGGGGCGATGATGCCGATGCTCACGCCCGCATCGCGCGGGACGGTGTTCAGGTGCGAGCATTCCATCGCGCCGGGATGAAACGCCGTGATCTGGTTGTCATCCAGATCGGTGGTGATGTAGGCCTGCGCCGTGAAACGCTCATCGATGTGCCGCAGGTATCGGGTGTCGACTCCCTTCGATTCGAGCCACTGCTGATAGGGCGCGAAGTCCTGTCCAACCGTACCCATCGGCAGGGCCGCGCCTCCGATGCTGTGCAGGTTGAACGCAATGTTGCCGGCACATCCGCCGAACTCCCGGCGCATCTCCGGCACCATGAAGGCCACGTTAAGCATGTGAATGCGATCTGGCAGGATGTGCTCGCGAAACCGCCCGGGAAACACCATGATGTTGTCGAAGGCCAGCGAGCCGCAGATCAAAGCCGTCAAGATTCTCTCCAGTTACTGCCGATACCCTGCCCGCACTCAGGCGGCGGTGTCCGGCCGCCAGGCAATATCGAGCTTGCGGGCGGCGCGTACGTCGTCAAGGCGGCGAACCGGCAGCGTGTAGGGCGCACCCTTGAGCTGCTCGGCATCGCGCACCGCGCGCTCCATGATGTCACACATCGCATCGATGAAGCCGTCCAGCGCCTCTTTCGACTCTGTTTCCGTCGGCTCGATGAGCAGACACTCGGGCACCAGCAGCGGGAAATACGTGGTCGGCGCATGGTAGCCATAGTCGAGCAGCGCCTTGGCCACATCCATGGCCGTTACGCCACGATCCTTCGCCATGCGCTTGAGCGTGATGATGAATTCGTGGCTGGCGCGCCGCCCCGGATAGGCCAGCTGGAAGCCGGCGGCCTTGAGCCGCGCGGCAAGATAATTGGCGTTGAGTGTCGCGAACTCGGCGACGCGCTTCATGCCATCGTGGCCGAGCATGCGCATGTACACATAGGCGCGCAGCAGCACCCCGGCGTTGCCCATGAAGGCCGAGAGCCGACCGATGCTCTGTGGCAGATCGCGTTCATCCAGCCACCGGTATTTCCCGGCCTCATGGGCCACCACCGGAATCGGCATGAACGGCTTGAGGCGCTCGCCCACCCCCACGGCACCCGAACCCGGTCCGCCGCCGCCGTGGGGAGTGGAGAAGGTCTTGTGCAGGTTCATGTGGATGACGTCGAAGCCCATGTCACCCGGGCGTACCTTGCCGAGGATGGCGTTGAGGTTGGCGCCATCGTAGTAGAGCAGGCCGCCGGCGGCATGAACGATTTTCGCAATGCGCTCGATCTTGCGCTCGAAGACGCCGACCGTGGAGGGGTTGGTAAGCATGATGCCCGCCGTGTTCGGACCCACGGCCTTCTCGAGCGCGGCGATGTCGACATCACCGTCGGCATCGGTGGGCAACTCGACCACGTTCATGCCGCACATCGTCGCCGTTGCCGGATTCGTGCCGTGCGCGGCATCGGGTACGAGGATTTCGTTGCGGTGGTGATCACCGCGGGCATGGTGATAGGCACGGATCATCAGCACGCCGGCAAGCTCGCCCTGCGCGCCGGCCATCGGCGTCAGCGACACCGCGCGCATGCCGGTCACCGCCTTGAGCATCTCCTGGAGTTCGAACATGCACTCAAGGAAGCCCTGGCTGTGCGAGGCCGGCGCCAGCGGATGCCGGTCCACCAGTCCGGGCAACATCGCAAGCTTGTTGCACGCGCGCGGGTTGTATTTCATCGTGCATGAACCCAGCGGGTAGAAATGCGTGTCGATCGAGAAATTGCGTTGCGACAGGCGTGTGTAGTGACGTACGGCCTGCAGTTCAGATACCTCGGGCAAGATCGGTGCAGACTTGCGCAGCAGCGACGACGGAAGATCGACGTCAGCGCGATCGGCCGGGGCCTGGGCGCGCGCATAGCGTCCGGCGCGTGAGTGCTCGAAGATCAGGGGTTCACTCATGTCAGGCCACCTTCCGCTGTTTCAACACCTCGGACAGGGCGCGCCGGTAGCTCGCAATATCCTCGGCAGTCTTGGTTTCGGTCGCGCAAACCAGCAGCGCGTGGCCGAGTTCGGGATAGTCTGCTGCAAGATCGAAGCCGCCAAGGATGCCGTGCTGTGCGAGTCCCTCGAGCACCGGCGCCACCGGGCGGTCGAGCGTCAGCACGGTCTCATGGAAACACGCACCGGTAAACGCCCGCGACACTCCCGGAAGCGTACACAGCGCATCGGCCAGCTGCCGAGTATTGGCATGACTTGCAGCGGCTACGCGTGCAAGGCCCTCGGCGCCGAGCAGCGACATGTAGATCGTCGCTGCCGTCACCATCAGGCCCTGGTTCGTGCAGATATTGGAGGTCGCTTTCGAGCGGCGGATGTGCTGCTCGCGTGCCTGCAGGGTCAGCGTGAAGCCCGGCTTGCCGTCGAGATCCTCGGTGCGCCCGACGATCCTGCCCGGCATCTGACGCACATGCGACATGCGCGTGGTCATGAAGCCGAAGTAGGGTCCGCCCGAAGACAAGGGCACACCCAGGGGCTGCCCCTCGCCACAGGCGATGTCGGCACCGGCCTGTCCCCATTCGCCTGGCGGGCGCAGCAGTGCCAGTGAAAGGGGATTGACCACCGCGATCACGAGTGCGCCGTGCGCGTGGGCCCAGTCCGTGAGCGCATCGACATCCTCGAGGCAACCGAGGAACCCGGGTTGAGGAATGACCAGCGCGGTGATGTCCTCACCTTCCCACTCGCTGAGCGCTGCCAGTGGCGTGGTACCCGTCGCGGTGTCGAAATCCACCCGCTCGAAATGGATGCCCTGCGTGCCGGCAATCGCGGAAGTGACGCGCGTATACACCGGCGGCAGCGTGCGCGGCACCAGAATACGCCGCGACTTCGACCGCCGATTGGCCCGCACTGCCATCAGTGCCGCTTCCGCCACCGCCGAGGCGCCGTCGTAGAGAGACGCGTTCGAGACATCCAGCCCGGTGAGGCTGGCCATCATCGACTGGTACTCGTAGATCAGCTGCAGGGTGCCCTGACTGGCCTCGGCCTGATAGGGCGTATAGGCACTGTAGTACTCACCCCGCGTGGTGATCTCCCACACCGCTGCAGGAACATGATGCTCGTAGGCCCCGGCGCCGATGAAGCAAAGCGCGCCGCGGTCCTGCGCCGCACGCGCCTGCATCAGCCGGGTAATTTCCATCTCGCCGATGGCATCGGGGATGCCGGGCAGATCATCGACGCGAAGACTCGACGGAATCTCGTCGAACAGTTCGTTGATGCTGGCGGCACCGATGGCCGCCAGCATCTCTTTGATATCGCCCGGCGTGTGGGGAATGAAAGCCATGGTCACATCCTCGGCCAGCTGGCCGCCTCGTCAGTCGATCTCGTCGAGCAGCGCCTGGTAGGCCTCCGCGTCGAGCAGTTCGTCGAGATCCTTGGCATCGTGCGGGCGCATGCGGAAGAGCCAGCCGTCGCCGTACGGATCCTGGTTGACCTTCTCGGGCTCGTCGGCGATGGCCTCGTTGATCTCGAGGATCTCGCCGTTGAGTGGAGCGTATACGTCCGAGGCTGCCTTGACGGATTCGACCACCGCGCAGGCATCCCCCTGGGTGACGTCGGTACCGGGTTCCGGCACCTCGACAAAGACGAGCTCGCCGAGTGCGCCCTGTGCGTGGTCGGTCACGCCGACAACGACACTGCCATCCTCTTCCTCCCGCAGCCATTCGTGATCAGATGTGTACCTGAGATCCGAGGGCACTTCGCTCATGGTTTTCTCCCGCTTCAAGTTTCGACTGGCCCGGGCACCGCGCCTGCGGCCGTTTGCGCAAATGAGCCTGCTAGAGCTCGATCTGGACCTTGCCGTGCCGCACGAAAGGCGGGCGCACGATGCGTGCGCGCATGCGACGGCCGCGAATCTCCACCTCGCATTCATCCGAATCACCTGCAGGCAATCGGGCCAGCCCGATGGCCCGTCCCAGCGTCGGGGAAAACGTGCCACTGGTAAGCTCGCCCTCCCCCGTGGGCGTGATCACCCGCTGATGGGCACGCAGCACGCCGCGCTCTTCGAGCAGCAATCCTACGAAACGTCTCAACGGCCCGGCAGCACGTTGGGCCTCGAGTGCCGCGCGGCCGATGAAATCGCGATCCTCGGGCTGCCACGCCACCGTCCAGCCAAGGCCGGATTCCAGCGGCGAGGTATCTTCGTCCATATCCTGGCCGTAGAGGTTCATGCCTGCCTCCAGCCGCAGGGTATCGCGCGCACCGAGTCCGCAGGCCTGGATGCCGGCCGCGAGCAGCGCATGCCATACAGCGTCGAGCTGCGACTGCGGCACCACGATCTCCCAGCCATCCTCGCCCGTATAGCCGGTGCGAGCCACCATCCAGTCGCCTTCGAGGCACGCCGAGAAGGGTTTCAGCGCCATGGTCTGCGCGGCAGCCACGGGCAGCAGGGATGCGGCCCGTGCGCGCGCGTCAGGACCCTGGACTGCGAGCATGCCCAGCTCGTCACGTTCGTCGACCGTCACACCGAATCTGCCGGCATGCTGCGACAGCCAGTCGATATCTCCGCTGCGTGTGCCGGCATTGACCACCACACGGTAGTGATCATGGGCAAAGCGGTAGACGATCAGGTCGTCGATGACGCCGCCGCGCTCGTTGAGCATGCAGCTATACATCGCGCGACCGGCAGCGGCGAGCTTGTCGGGATTGTTGGCCATGACGCTGGCGAGCAGGCCACGCGGGTCACGGCCGCGCAGGTCGACCACACCCATGTGCGAGACGTCGAAAACGCCCGCGCTGCGGCGTACCGCATGGTGTTCGTCGAGCTGGGAACCATAGTGCAGCGGCATGTCCCAGCCGCCGAAGTCTACGATTTTCGCACCCGCCTCGAGATGCCGGGAATACAGCGGTGTGCGAAGACTCATCGATGGGCTCCTTTGAGGACCAGCAAAAAAAAAAGCGGCAGCCGCGCTGTCTGCACGGCCGCCGCCCCTCTGTCCTGATACCTGAGAGATTGAGCACGAAGGTGTTCCCCCGTGCCGCTCACCTTCGGTGGACCCGCCAAGGGTCGCTCTCCAGAGCCAATCCGTAACGACCGTCCCTGTTGCCTGAGCGTTTCCGGGCGGGTTGCGCCTTCGGCGGCCTGCGCGGTGCAGACTCTCTCCGGCCGTTACCTGTGTGACTGGTCGTGCGATCATAGCGGATGGCCGCGGCCATCTCCAGCCCGATCGCAACGCGCTTGCTGCGATGAGGTCACTTGGCGAGAATCCACTGCCCGACCCTGCGGAAGACCCCATGCGCCTGCTCAGCCTGTTCCTGCTGCCCGTCTGCCTGCTGATGACAGCGAGCCCGCCCGTGGCACACGCAGACGATGCCGCGGCGCTGGCCGAGCTGATCGAGGCGCACTGGCAGCGCACGCTTGGCGAGCGACCGGAGTTCGCATCGTCCATCGGCGAGCGACGTCATGATGACCGCTGGACAGACCTGGCACCGCGCGCGCTGCAGGCGCGACACCGCGCCGATCGCGACGCGCTGCGCGCGCTGCGCCGGATCGAGCTCTCGCAACTCTCAGTGCAGGCCGCGGTCGACCATGCGTTGCTGGATCGCGAACTTGCGTGGCGCATCGACATGCACCGCTACGGTGAACATCTGCTGCCGATGACTCAGCTGCACGGCGTACAGATGCTCGATCGCCTGCCAGCGCAGCTGGAGTTCCGCGGGCTGGACGACTACGACGCGTGGCTGCGGCGACTGGAGTCGCTTGACGCGTACATCGCCCAGACCATGGCGCTGATGCGCGAGGGCATGCGTCGCGGCATCGTCGTGCCGCAGGCCGCGATGCGCCGCGTACCCCCGCAACTTCGTGCCTTGCTGGTCGACGATGCGCAGGACAGTGGCTTCTATGCTCCGTTCCTGATCTTGCCGGCGGATATTCACCCGGCGCGTGCGCAGGCGCTGCGGGCATCGGCCCGCGCCGCGATCAGCCAGCGGGTGCTGCCTGCGTACCGACGCCTGCATGATTTCGTCGTCGAGGAATATCTGCCCGCCGCCCGCGAGCGCGTGTCGCTGGAAGCGCTGCCCGATGGCCAGTCGTGGTATGCGCGCCGGGTGATGTGGTACACGAGCACGGCGCTGTCGCCGCAGGAAATCCACGCCATCGGCGTGGGCGAAGTCGAACGACTGGGCGCGCAGATGCAGCGCACGATGCGCGATACGGGTTACCGGGGCGAGCTCGCCGGCTTCGTTGCGCGGCTGCGAGAAGACCCGGCGCACTACCACGACGATCCGGTACGGCTGCTCGAGGCCTTCCGGGCCACGGCCAAGCGCATCGATCCCGAACTGCCACGCCTGTTCTCCCGACTGCCGCGCACGCCGTACGGCCTGCAGGCGATTCCCGCGCTCATGTCCGGGCGCGGCGATGCCGCGTATTACCGGCCGCCGGCGGTCGATGGCTCGCGGGCGGGTTACGTTCATGTCGATGTGCATCATTCCCGGGGCCTTCCGATACACGAAATCGCGGCGCTGATCGCCGGCGAGTCGGTGCCCGGGCGCCACCTGCAGACGGCGCTGGCCATGGAACAGCGCGATCTTCACCCGTTTCGCCAGCACCAGCACACAGGCGCCGGCACCGAAGGCTGGGCACTCTATGCCCAGGGTCTCGGCGAGGCGCTGGACCTGTATGCGGACGCCCACTCGATGTTCGGCCGCCTCGCGCATGAAATGTGGCGCGCCGCCGCCCTGGTGGTCGATACCGGCGTGCACGCCCTTGGGTGGGAACGCGCACAGGCGATCGCCTACCTGCAGGCGCATACAGCGCGCGCCGATCATGACATCATCAGCGAGGTGGATCGCTACATCGCCGCACCGGGCCAGGCACTGGCCGGCAAGATCGGCGAGCTGCGCATCCTTGCACTGCGCGACACCGCGCGGGAGCGTCTCGGGCCCGGCTTCGACATCCGTGAGTTCCACGATGCCGTGCTGTCCGGCGGGGCCGTGCCGCTCGATCTGCTTGCCGCGCGCATCGAACGCTGGATGGAGCAACGCGCAGACTCGTCAAGGGAAGAGAGTTGATGATGACACAACGAAGAACATCGATCGGCGTGCCGGTGGGCCGGGTCATGATCGGCGGCGGCGCACCGGTGGTCGTGCAGTCGATGACCAATACCGATACCGCCGACATCCCCGGCACCGTGCAACAGGTGCGCGAGCTCGCACGCGCCGGTTCGGAGCTGGTACGCATCACGGTGAATACGGACGAGGCGGCCGCCGCCGTGCCGCACATCCGCGAACGTCTCGATGGCATGGGCGTGGTGGTGCCACTGGTCGGCGATTTTCACTTCAACGGCCACAAGCTTCTGACCCAGCACCCTGCCTGCGCCGAGGCGCTGGCCAAGTATCGCATCAACCCCGGCAACGTCGGCCGGGGTGCGAAGAAGGATCCGCAGTTTGCCGCGATGATCGAGGTGGCCTGCCGCTACGATCGCCCGGTACGTATCGGTGTGAACTGGGGCAGCCTGGATCAGGCACTGCTGACCTCGATGATGGATGAAAACGCACAGGCCGACACGCCGCGGGATGTCAGCGCGGTGATGCATGATGCGCTGATCACCTCGGCGCTCTCCAGCGCCGCCCGCGCGGAAGCGCTGGGCCTGCCCGCCGAGCGGATCGTCATTTCGTGCAAGATGAGCGGCGTGCAGGATCTGATTGCCGTGTATGGCCAGCTTGCCACGCGCTGCCAGTATCCATTGCACCTGGGGCTCACCGAGGCGGGCATGGGCTCCAAGGGCATTGTTGCTTCCACCGCAGCACTGGCCGTCCTGTTGCAGCAGGGAATCGGCGACACCATCCGGGTGTCACTGACCCCGGATCCCGGCGGCGACCGCACTCAGGAAGTCATCGTGGCGCAGGAAATTCTGCAGACGATGGGCATCCGTGCGTTCACGCCCATGGTGATCGCCTGCCCGGGCTGCGGACGCACGACGAGTACCTACTTCCAGACGCTGGCGCAGCAGATCCAGTCGCACATCCGCAACCGCATGCCGCAGTGGCGGCGCGAGTATCGCGGTGTGGAGGACATGACCGTGGCGGTCATGGGCTGCGTAGTCAACGGCCCCGGCGAGAGTCGCCATGCCAACATCGGCATCAGTCTGCCCGGGACCGGCGAGCGCCCGGTCGCCCCGGTTTACGTGGACGGCGAGCGGGCCGTCACGCTGAAGGGCGATCACATTGCCGCGGAGTTCCAGCAGATGGTCGAGGACTACATCGCCCGCAGCTACGCCGTGCGTGACAATACCTGAAAGCCCTGTTTCAGCGCGCGCCGCGTCAGGTCTGTGCCGGCGATAACCAGCGGCGCAGCTCGGGAAGCTCGAGGCGCTGCAGTGCCAGCAGCATTGCAGGCACCTCCGTGGCCACCGCCAGCAGACCGGCATGCTGGGGCCGCAGCAGGCCATCCTCGACACTGCGCTGCAGCTGCTGGCGCAGGCCCGCGAAGTAGCCATCGATATCGAGCAGCCCGCAGGGTTTGGCGTGGATTCCCAGCTGGCACCAGGTCAGCGCCTCGAAGAGTTCCTCGAAAGTGCCGTATCCGCCGGGCAGGGCAACGAACGCGTCTGCCAGCTCAGCCATGCGTGCCTTGCGCTGATGCATGGAGTCCACCACCTCGAGCCGCGTCAGCGCCGCATGACCGACCTCACGATCCAGCAGGTCCCGCGGAATCACACCGATGACCTCGCCGCCCGCGGCCATGGCGCTGTCCGCCAATGCACCCATCAGACCGACGCGGCCGCCGCCGTAGATCACGCGGATGCCGCGCGCGGCAAGCACCTCACCGAGTTCGCGTGCCGCCGCGGCATACACCGGCCGGGTACCCTGCTGCGAGCCGCAGAAGACGCAGATGCTTTGGAGCCGCCGCTCAGCCATTGGCAATGTGCGCGAAGCGCTCGCGGGCGAACGCGACACGTGTGTGGATGTCGGTGTCGGCCGGGGGGGTGCGGTCGATGGTGTCGAGCCTTGGCTGCAGACCGGAGCGGTTCGCGAGCTGGATATTCAGGCCAGGACGCGCATTGAGCTCCAGCATCAGCGGGCCGAGTTCGCGATCGAGCACCATATCCACCCCGAGGTACCCCAGGCCGGTGATGTCGGCCGAGCGTGCTGCGGCCTCCAGGATCACGTCCCATTGCGGGACCACGATGCCGTGAATCGGATGACCGGTGTCGGGGTGTTCGTCGATGACCTCGTTGCCCAGCACGCCGCTGAGCGTCGTGCCGGTGGCCATGTCCACGCCGGCACCCACGGCGCCCTGATGCAGGTTCGCCTTGCCCCCTGACATGCGGGTGGGCAGACGCACCATGGCCATCACCGGGACGCCGCGGTACACGATGACACGAATATCGGGTACGCCTTCATGGCTGACGCGCTCGAAAACCGGATCGAAGCGCACGCAGTACTCGATCATCGCGCGATCCGGATGCCCGCCCAGGCTGTACTGGCCATTGAGGGTATTGGAGACGTGATGTTGAAGATCGGCGAGCGTGATCAGGTTGCCCGATACCTGCCGGTAGCTGGTCTCGCGTCGATGCATGCGCCCCGCCACAACGATGATGCCATCCCCGCCGCTGCCCTGTGAGGGCTTGATCACGAATTGCTGATGCGGCTTGAGCATCGCCTCGAGCTCGCCGATGTCGTGCTCGGTCTCGATGACGCCATACAGCGGCGGCACCGGCATCCCAGCCTTGATGGCCAGCGCCTTGGTGCGCAGCTTGTCATCCACCAGAGGGTAGAGGTGTCGCGAGTTGCACGGCAGGATGTAATTGCCGTTGCGCGCATTGAGTCCGACCACGCCCCCTTGCTTGAGCGCGCGATACAGGCCGATCACGACGCCGTCCTTGTCAGCGCACGAAAGCGCCGCAGTTCCAGCAGCCGGTAGCCGGTATAGCGGCCGAGCAGCAGCGTCAGCGCGAGGATGACGAGCAGCAGTTCGGGGAACAGGAACACCAGGTGCTGGACGAATGCGATGCTCATGACCATGTAGCTCAGGGCCGCGACGGCCAGACTGCCCAGACCCTGCTGAATCGCCTCGGAGGCACCACGCTCCTCCCATACGATCGACATCCGCTCGATGGTCATTGCCAGGATCACCATCGGGAACAGCGCCACCGACAACCCGGTCTGGAAGCCGAGTTTGTGGCCGATGATGCTGACGCCGAGCATCAGCAGAACCACGATGATCAGCAGCGCCGAGAGCCGGGGCACCAGCAACAGGCGCAGGTGCTCCAGATAGAAGCGGATCATCAGACCAAGGCTCACAAGCAGCGTGAACAGCACGATACCCGAGATCAGGTCGGTTTCCTTGAACGCCAGGGCAATCAGCACGGGCATGAATGTGCCGAAGGTCTTGAAGCCGACAACATTGCGCAGGATGGTGATGATCAGCGCGCCGATGGGAATGAGCAGGAGCAGCGCATAGACCGCCTGCGCCTGCACGGGAAGACTCAGCGGCGAGAACTCCACCAGCCGGCTGCCACGCTGTTCGGCCCGTGCTTCGGCCAGCAGCAGCGCATCGATGGAATTGCGGCGCACCGAGACACTCACCGCAGGATCGCTGCCGCCTTCGACCTGCAGCATCGGTGGTGAGCCTCGCCACCACGCGAGAAAATTGTCCGGCAGACCCTGCTCGCCCGTCTGCGGGTCGAGGAACAGCCATTCATTGCCGTCGTAGATTTCCAGCCACGCGACCAGGCTGGCATCGCGCACCTGATCCTGCAGCATCACGCCGCGCACCACTCGCGAGGGGACGCGCGCGCCCGCCAGCAGCGTGCTGATGGTCTGTGCGCGTTCGTGGGGCGTGGCGGCGCTGCGGCTGAACAGATCGACATTCTGGTCTGCAGACGGGTCGTTCAGCCGGCGGATCAGCGCCGCGGCGAGACTGACCGAATCCGCCGACTGCGCGCGCGCCTCCTCCACGATCACGGCCATGGCGGTGTTGAACGGTTCGTCGAGGGTCGGCGGCGGCGGGAAATCCGGCACCGTGTCCTCTCCCCGACTGCCCGGATCGCGATACACGACCGCGCGGTAATAGAGTGTCTGCCGGCCAGTGGCACTGCGCACCGCCCACTCCGCCTGGCGCCCGCCAGGTGCCAGCTGACTGGAAAACCCGAAGCCGCGGGAGATGAAATTCTCCTCGAGGATCGTGAACCCGGGCATCAGCGTAGGGATATAGAGATTGGCCCTGACTGAGCCTGGTCCGCCATCGAAGCTGACAGCCGCCTCGACCGTCCAGGTATCGGCAATCTCGCCCGGTGCGACCGGAAAGCCCAGCACCGTAATCTTGTACGTGAACAGGAACAGGCCTGTGAGTGCAAGTCCGAGCACCAGGCCGACAAGATGACGATTCTTCATATCAGGAAGCCACCGGGGACGTGCAGGCGATGATTATAGGCATGCAGACGCGGCGCTGCTTTGCGGGCAACCGGTTCAGGCGCCCAGCGCACGACGCATCAGATGTCGCTTGAGCGGAGGCGCACGCCGCACCACGCCGAGCCCCAGCGCGCGAATTGCGTTCCACGGCCGGGCGCTGATGCCGAACAGGCGCTGCAGCCCGTCGAGTGCCGCCATCACGGCCAGGTTGTCGGCCTTGCGTGCGCGCTCGTAGGCCCGCAGGCAGCGGCGTTCGCCGGGGTCCTGCCCATGGTCAAGGGCGTGCGCGAGCGCGGCTGCATCCAGCAAACCGAGATTCGCGCCCTGACCCGCCAGCGGATGCACGACATGGGCGGCATCACCGACTAGCGTGAAGCGTCGGCGCACATAGTGCTGTGCGTGCAGCGCGCGCAGCGGCAACGCCACGCGCGGCTCGGGCGCGCTGAGCGCACCGAGCACGCCCTCGGTGGCAGTGGTCAGCGCGGCGGCGAAACCCTCGTCATCCATCGCCAGCAGCGACGCGGCCAGCGACGCCTCGGCGGACCAGACCACTGAGCAGCGCCCGTCACCCAGTGGCAGCAGGGCCACGGGCCCGGTCGGCAGGAAGCGCTGCCAGGCTGTTTCATTGTGCGGTCGTTCGCAGTGCACATGCGTCACCAATGCCTGCTGATGATAGTCACGCGTGAGGGTATCGATGCCGGCAAGCTCACGCAGGCGCGATCCGGCACCGTCGGCGGCGACGACAAGACGTGCACGCCACGCCTGGTCGCTATCGCTGATCACGCTTGCCGATTCCGCACTCAGCTCCAGCCGCCCGATGCGTACGCCGCATTCGATGAGCACTGTCGGCTGTTCCATCACCACGGCGCGCAGTGCAGCTTCGAGACGTGCGTTCTCGACGATATGGCCAAGATCCGGTTCGCCGATCTCTGCTGCGTCGAAATCCAGGGTGCTTTCGCGCAGCCCTTCGGAAGCCTCCCATACATGCATGCGCCGGTAGGGCCAGGCATGTTGCGCCGCCAGCGCCGGCCAGGCACCCACCTGTTCGAGCAGGTGCTGACTGGCCCGCGACAGTGCATAGACGCGCGGGTCGATACCCGGTGGCAGCGCGAACTGCGCGCGCGCGTCGAGCAGGGTGACCTGATGGCGGCCGGCCTGGCCGAGCAGCGCGGCAAGCAGCAGCCCCACAGGCCCGCCGCCGACGATAACGACGTCCGCGTCGTGCAGCCGTGTGTCCGCCACGTCGATCATCGCAACCCCAGGCCACGGACCAGACGCGGCAGACGCCCCGCCAGCCCCATACTGTGACGCGCCAGCAGTGCCTTCGCGCCAGGGGTCACGTCGAACAGCAGCATGCCGGCGGAACGAAGCGCCGGCAGAGGAAAGCGCGCAGGCGCGAAGCCTCGCACCAGCGCATCGGTGAAGGCCACCACCTTGAGCTGATCGCCACGGCGCCATTGGTCGTAGCGGGCCAGCAGCGCCGCGTCACCCGGATCGGTGGCCGGCCCGGCATCGGCGAGCACTTCGGCAAGCGCAGCGACATCGCGCAGGCCCAGATTGAAGCCCTGCCCGGCGACAGGGTGCAGCGAATTGGCGGCCGCGCCCAGGATGACCGCGCGCGCTGCGGTGATGGCTGTGGCACGGGTCAGTGACAGCGGATAGGCGCTGCGCGTCCCCAGCCGCGAAAAGCGCCCCAGACGGTGGCCGAATGCCTGTTCGAACGCGGCAGTGAACGCCTGATCATCCATCGCGAGCAGGGTCTCGGCCAGCGCCGGCGCGATCGTCCAGACCAGGCCACAGCGCTGTTCGGCCATGGGCAGCAAGGCCATCGGACCATCGGGCGTGAAGCGTTCCCAGGCCCAGCCCTCATGCGCGCGACGGGGCAACAGGTTGGCGACGATCGCCGTCTGCCGGTAGTCATGGCTGCGCGAGCCGACCCCGAGCATGTCACGCACGCTCGAGCGGGCACCATCGGCGGCCACCACCAGGCGCGTGTCGAGATCGAGGATCTCCTCGCCACGCATCACCCGCACCGGGCGCGAGGCGCCGCCCACTTCATCGGCGACGCTGACCACCTGCGCCGGTGCGACCAGCTCGACGCGCTCACAAGCGTTCAGTCGGGCCCAGAGAATCCGCCCGAGCACCCGGTTGATGATCGTGTAACCCAGCGCGGGCATACCTTCGTCTTCGGCGCGGATCCGGGTCATGCCCATGCGGCCGCGCTCAGAGACATGTATCGCCTTGATCGGGGTCACCTCAGCGGCGATCTCCTCCCACAGACCCAGCCCCGCGAGAATGCGCTGACTGGCATTCGACAAAGCCGTCGAACGATCATCGAAACTGGGGGCTGCGGCGCCACCGGGCGGCTGGTGCTCGATGACCGTCACCGATCTGCCTGACTCGGCCAGGGCGAGCGCGAGGCTCGCACCGACCATGCCGCCGCCGGCAATCACCACTTCACGATGCTCGCGCTTCACGCGGCTTGTCCGGCAGTCTGACCGGCAGCCATCACGGCCTCGATCTCGTGAGGGTCGACCGGTACGCCGCTGGTCAGCACCTCGTGGCCATTGCGCGTTACGACGACGTCGTCCTCGATGCGCACGCCGATCCCCTGCCAGCGCTTCGCCACGCCGCGCGTGCCTTCAGGAATGTAGATGCCTGGTTCAATGGTCATGACCATGCCGGGCTCGAGCTGGCGGGCGTGGTCCTCGACGCGATAGTCACCGACGTCATGCACGTCCATCCCCAGCCAGTGACCGGTCTTGTGCATGAAGAAGCGCTTGCAGGCCTCGTCGCGAATCAGCGCGGCAAGGGTACCCTCGAGCAGGCCGAGTCGTTTGAGCCCACGCGTGACGGCGCGCACGGCCGCATCGTGCGGATCGTTCCAGTGATTGCCGGGTTGCACCTGGGCGATCGCTGCCTGGTGGGCTTCGAGCACGATGTCATAGATGGCCCGCTGAGCCTCGCTGAAGCGTCCATTCACGGGCAGGGTCCGGGTGATGTCGCAGGCGTAATAGTCGAGCTCGCAACCCGCATCGATGAGCAGCAGGTCGCCATCGTCGAGGCGGGCATTGTTGGCGATATAGTGCAACACGCAGGCGTTGTCGCCGGCGCCCACAATGGGCTGGTACGACGGTACGGCACCGTGGCGGCGGAACTCGTGCAGGAACTCCGCCTCGACCTCGTACTCCATCATGCCGGGACGCACACGGCGCATCGCGCGAAGGTGGGCAGCCACGCCCACCTTCGCCGAGCGGCGCATTGCGGCGAGCTCCGAGCGGCTCTTGAACAGACGCATGTCGTGCAGCAGATGATCCAGCGACACAAACTCCTGGGGACCCTGGGCGCCGCTGCCGCGATTGCGCAGCGTGTTCACCCAACCGATGACCCGGGAATCGAACTCCGGATGGGTACCCATGGTGTGATAGACACGCTCACAGGATTCCAGCAGACCGGGCAGGATGTCGTCGATATCGTCGATGGGAAATGCATCGTCGGCACCATACTCGGCTACCGCGCCCTCCTGCCCGGCCCGTGGCCCGTCCCAGGCTTCGCGCGCCGGATCAGGCTCGCGGCAGAACAGAATGTACTCGGCATGACCGCGGCCGGGGATCAGCACCGCCACCGCATCGGGCTCGGCGAACCCTGTGAGGTAATAGAAGTCGCTGTCCTGGCGGTAGGGATACTCGACATCGCGGTTGCGCAGGCGCGTGGGCGCGGCCGGCAACACGGCCGCCCCGCCGCGCCCGATCATGCGCAGCAGCTGACGCCGGCGTCGGGAAAATTCTTTCTGGCCTAGCGACGATGCAGTCATCGGGATCCCATCCGTGGTCACGAGAGGCGCGAGGGCGGCGTCGGCACCGCACTGGGACGAAGGCCTGTCAGTTCCTCATAGGCCATCAGAACGCCAACCTTCAGAAACTCCGCGAGCTCTGCGAGCGCTGACTCTGCAGCTTCAGCATCATCGTCATGCCCGGCATCGAACGATGCTCGCGAAATCTCCACAAGGTCATTGATGAATTCGGCCACGTGCGGGGCAGCGTGGTGTTCTTCCAGCACCTTGGGCTCAGGCACACCGCAGCTGGCCAGACCATGCAGAAACCCAGTCGCCCACATCGCCAGCGCTTGGGTGCGTTGTTCAATCCCTTGCGAATCGGCGGGCAGCATTGGCTCGAACGCCATGTCACCGGATTCCAGTTCGTTCAGCGCGTTGGCATGCAATGCGGCAAGCTCTCGCGCAGCGGCCATGCGTGCCGGGCTGTGCGCATCGCAACCCTCAAGCGCCTCGCTCAGCCACTCGCTCAACCCCGCCTCACCACGAAGGCAAAGCCGGGCGCAAAGACTGCCGTGCACCTCTGCAGCATCGGCTTGTGTGCCCGCACGCGCCAACGATGCCGCCACCTGGTCATAATCCATGCGTTGTTGCCCGCCCCGCCCCACACTTGGGCACTACACCCGCAGCGGCCCGGTCAGAAGGCAGGCGGGAGGGTTGAATCAACTTGTCATTCTACCACCGGGCGCCGGCGGGTTTATTGACCGTGCTCCGCGCGTGGCTCTATAGTCGCGCCATGAGCAGTGAGCGTGCCCGCCACCCCTTCGAGCTGGAACTCGAGCGCTTCGAGCGAAGGCTCGATGAGCTCGTGGTGATCTGCGGTCAGCTCAAGGAGGAGAACCGGTCGCTGCGCCAGCGGCAGGAAGCGTTGATTTCCGAGCGCGCCGGCCTGCTGCAGAAGAACGAGCAGGTGCGTGCGCGCGTCGAGGCGATGATCGGGCGTCTCAAGGCACTGGAGCAGGGATCATGAGCGAGAACATGACACAGGTCAGCGTACGCATCCTGGAAAAGGAATATCAGATTTCCTGCCCGGTCGAAGCGCGTACGGACCTGTTGAACTCGGCGGCGATGCTCAACGGCAAGATGCGCGAGATCCGCGACAGCGGCAAGGTCATCGGTCTTGACCGGATCGCGGTCATGGCGGCGCTGAACATGGCCAATGAGCTGCTCAAGGTGCGCGGGCGCGATGAGGAAATCGAGATGAGCCTCGGCAACCGGCTCAAATCCATGCGCGAGCGCGTGGAGGTTGCCGTACAGAAAGGGCGTCAGCTGGAATTCTGACAGCGCCACTGATGTATCATGGTCAGTCTGGCGTCTCCTGCGGTGTTCGACGTGGGCCTGGAAGTCTTTCGACCCTAATACACCCTCTAGGGGTTGTGCTCTGTCGGCAGCTTTGTGCAAAACCGCTTCGTGCGGATAGCCTGTGCTGCCACGGCTTACCCCACCTTCCACTCTGGTTCGAGAGCGACGGCTTGCGACGGCACAGGCGGGAGGCGCCTCTTAGTTTCCGCCGCCACGCGGCCCGGCCGTACCTCACATGAGCGAACGCCAGACGCTGCGTCGGCAGCTACGCGCCCGCCGCCGGGCCCTGGGACGCGCTGAACGCACACGCCGTGAAGTGATGCTGCAACGGCACATCCTCCGGGTGCTGCGCTGCCGCAGCAGAATGATCGCGGGATACCTCGCGTTCGATGGTGAGCCCGATATTCAGCCAGCCCTGCGAATCGCCCAGTGCCGCGGGCGCCGCGTCGCCCTGCCGGTCATCGCGCCCGGCCGGCACGCCACGATGCATTTCCGCCGCTGGGCGGCCGATTCCGACCTGCTGCTGAATCGCTACCGGATCGAAGAGCCCGCACCCAACAGTGCCCGCATCGCTCGCCGTCATCTGGACATCGTCCTTGTACCGCTGGTCGCCTTCGATGCCACCGGCACCCGACTGGGCATGGGGGCCGGCTACTTCGACAGGACGTTTTCGTTCCTGCGTGAACGCACTCGCTGGCGGCGGCCGCGACTGATCGGCATCGCCTTTGACTTCCAGCAGGTCGATCTGCTCGATCGCGCTCGGTGGGACGTACCACTGTGGGCCGTCATCACGGAACACGGTCTGCGCCTTTTTGATTCGTGACACATCGACCTGGAGAAATGCTGTGGCTTACTGGCTGGTGAAATCGGAACCGGATGAATTCAGCATCGACGACCTCGCAAAACGCCCCGGCAAACGCGATCACTGGGACGGTGTTCGCAATTACCAGGCGCGCAACATGCTGCGCGATCAGATGCGCAAAGGCGACCGGATTTTCTTCTATCACTCCAATTGTGCGGAGCCGGGCATCGTCGGCATCGCCGAGGTCGTACGCGAGGGATACCCCGACCATACGGCCTTCGACCCCGACGACAAGCACTACGACCCGAAGAGTGATCCGGACAATCCGCGCTGGTACATGGTGGACATCCGCTACGTGCGAAAGCTCAAGAGAACCCTCAGTCTGCAGGAACTGAAATCGCATTTGGCAGGCAAATTAAAGGGGTTTTCGCTTGTGCAGCGGGGTAACCGCCTGTCCGTTATGCCGGTCAGCGAGCAGCAGTGGAACTTCATACTCGCGCTGGAGTAGGTCACCTCGACGCACCGTGTTGTGTGTTCGGCGCGGCGAAATTTTCAGACTCGACACTTCGTCCAACGCGAACTCGATCGCAAGCGAATTCGAAGCGGTCGTGACGCAAGTCTCATCACTTCCTTTAAGTCTCTGGAAATTTTGATCTTTTGGTATATACTCGCTCGTGGACACACCCAACTCGTTGGACACGGAGACTACCCATGGCTAAGAAACCTGCATCAAAGAAAAAGACCTCTACGAAAAAGAAAGTAAGTAAGAAGGTTGCCGCGAAGGCGCGCGCAGCGAAGAGGAACACGAAGAAAGTTGTCAGGAAGGTCGCCCGCAAGAAGCCGGCGAAAAAGAAGGCCGCCAAGAAAAAGGTTGCCAAGAAGCGCGTAGCTAAAAAGAAGGCCGCCAAGAAGAAGGTAGCCAAGAAGAAGCCTGCGAAGAAAAAGGCAGCCAAAAAGAAGGTAGCCAAGAAGAAGCCTGCGAAGAAAAAGGCAGCCAAAAAGAAGGCCGCCAAAAAGAAGCCTGCGAAGAAAAAGGCAGCCAAAAAGAAGGCCGCCAAAAAGAAAACGGCACGCAGGAAGCCTGCGACGCGGAAGAAAGCCGCTAGCAAGAAGATGACCGCTGCCTGAAGCCTGGCCGCGGTGATTCCGGTCCGGTCACGGCCTGTTTTGGCGTGGCCGGGTCGGCAAAAGTGCCCGCATGATGCGGGCACTTTTGTTTCCACAACCCGCTGGGGGATGCAAGCATGAAACGCGAGGAACTCAAGCGCACGGCCGCCGCCGCAGCCATTGAAGAGCTCAAGGACGGGATGCTGATCGGGGTCGGTACCGGCTCTACGGTCAACCACTTCATCGAGCAGCTTGCCGCGCATCGTCACAGGGTGCAGGCGGTGGTGTCGAGTTCCGAGGCATCGACCACCCGGCTGCGGGCGATCGGCCTGGAGCCCGCGGAGCTGTCGTCAGTGAACGACCTGGATCTGTATGTCGATGGCGCCGACGAGGCCACCAAGCATGGTCACCTCATCAAGGGCGGGGGCGGTGCATTGACCCGCGAAAAAATCGTCGCGGCCGCCTCGCGACGGTTCATCTGCATCATCGACGACAGCAAACTCAAAGGCGTGCTGGGCGCCTTCCCGTTACCCGTTGAAGTCATTCCCATGGCGCGTGCCTACGTATCGCGACAGATGGTGAAGGCCGGTGGCAGACCGGTGTGGCGCAGCGACTTCATCACGGACAATGGCAACGACATCATCGATGTGCACAATCTGAACATCATGAACCCGATCGAGATGGAACGACGTTTCAACCAGATCGCCGGCGTCGTCACGGTGGGCCTGTTTGCGCAACGCAGGGCTGATGTGTTGCTCATCAGTTCGGCGAACGGGGTTCGCCGCATCGAGCCTTGATCTGATCCAGCCGCGTCGGACGAAGATCCTACTGGCCAAAAAAAAGGCCCTCCACGAAGGAGGGCCTTTTTTTCTTGCCCGGTGAGCCGGGGGGATTTGGCTGGGGGACCAGGATTCGAACCTGGGTTGGCGGAGTCAGAGTCCGCAGTCCTACCGCTAGACGATCCCCCAATAAACCATGAATCAGCGCTTGGAGTACTGGGTCGCTCTGCGCGCCTTGCGAAGACCGACTTTCTTGCGCTCGACCTCGCGGGCATCGCGGGTCACGAAGCCGGCTTTGCGCAGACTCGGACGAAGCGTTTCGTCGTACTCCATCAGCGCACGCGTGATGCCATGGCGGATGGCGCCCGCCTGGCCCGTCGTGCCGCCGCCGGTGACGGTCACCGCAACGTCGAACTTGCTGGTCAGGTCGGTGAGTTCCAAAGGCTGACGAACGATCATCTGCGCGGTCTTGCGGCCGAAAAACACATCGAGTGGTTTGGTGTTGACAACGATGCTGCCGTTGCCCGGGCGCAGAAACACCCGTGCGGTTGAGGTCTTGCGCCGGCCGGTGCCGTAAGGGGCTGCGTCAGTCATGAATGCTTTTCCGTAAATGTTGAGATGAGGACGGCCGGGATCTAGAGATCCAGCGTCAGAGGCTGCTGGGCGGCGTGCGGGTGCGCAGGTCCGGCGAAGACCCGCAGCTTGCGCAGCATCTCCCTGCCCAGTGAGTTCTTCGGCATCATGCCCTGGACCGCCGTCTCGATGACCCGCTCGGGCGCTTTGGCGAGCTGCTTTTCCAGCGTGATCGACTTCATGTTGCCGATATACCCGGTGTGGCGGTAGTAGATCTTGTCCTTGAGCTTGTTGCCAGTGACGCTGATCTTCTCGGCGTTGATGACGACGATGTAGTCGCCGGTATCCACGTGAGGCGTGTACTCGGGCTTGTGCTTGCCTTTCAGACGGGTGGCGATCTGGGTGGCCAGCCGGCCGAGGGTCTTGCCCGTGGCATCGACGACGAACCAGTCGCGCCGCACCTCATGGGACTTGGCCGAAAACGTTTTCATGAACCGGATTCCTGATGACTCAATTCGAAATATCCAGCGGGATCATACACTTGACGGCCCGCAGCGTCTGCGCTCCGGCACCTGTGGAGACCGTCTTGGCGGGCCCTGCGGCCACCACGGACCCACACGCGAGGGCCTTTCCAGCTGAAAAGCCGATAAGAATACTCAAAGCCGGGTTTCAAGGCAATACCGTGCGGTCCCGCGGCAGTGCGTTCTAGAACTTGTACTCCAGCGACAGCGCGGAATAGGTGTCCCTGCGGCTCGTGCCCACCGGTACGCTGGAATTGTTGCGCACCGTGTAGGACACGACCAGTGCCAGACGCCCGAGCAGCTGCGTTCTGACCGCCGCGACGGCCTCCGTGAACGTGTTGTCTGAACCGCTCTCGACGGCCAGATCGAGATTCAGGGCAGCGACGTCGTTGAAGCGGTACTCATAGTCACTACCGAAACGCAGAATGGCCTCATTCTGACTCACGCCGTCGCGCAGCTTCGCCTGCCGTGCACCGGCGCCAATTTCGACGTTCAGGTACTGGCGCTCGGTGTTGATCAGTCGGCGACCATAGCCCAAGGACTCACTGATCTGCTGGTCATAGCCGCTGAACTTGTCCTTGCGCCAGCTGGCCTGCGCGAAAACATAGTCGAACTCGTTGAAATCAAACGTGGTCCGGGCGCCAAGCTCATAGGCTTCGGCGGTCGTACGGTCGTCCTCGCGGGCACCGATGGCGGCAGCGAATCCGCTGTGATTCCAGCGCCCGGTGGCGTAGCCGAGTTCGAAACGTGCGTTGATGTTGTCGGTGTCCGTGTTGCCCGATGTCGAGAGGTAGCCCAGCCGGGCCAGTCCCGACCAAGGCCCGCCATCCCCGTCATCCGCCAACGCTGGCACAGTTGTCAACAGCATGCCCAGCAGGCCGGCTCCGGCAATTGCGGCGCGGGATCGCGAGACGGTCATCATCGGGAGTCTCCTCTTATATTCGGCGGGCGCGCCCGGGTGCCAGCCCGCTGACGAAAAGCGCGCTAGTCTAACGACATGAATGCCCGCGCGCACCCCGGCTGCCGGCTGCCGTATACTTCGTTGCCATGAACCCACGCGCACTGTCCGGGGTGGACCGGCTCCTCGCCGCGGCCGACAACCTGCTGCGAACGCTCAGCGCCCCGCCTGCTGCCGCGCGGGTGTATCCCGCCGCCCGACTCCCCGAGGCAGTCATGAGCGAGGCGGAGCGTGAACACGCAGCGGCGCTGATGCGGGTCAATCACGCCGGCGAGATTGCCGCCCAGGCGCTCTACCATGGGCAGGCGCTGCTCGCGCGTGACCCTGCCACTGCGGGACAACTCGCCAGGGCCGCGCGTGAGGAAGGCGATCATCTCGCCTGGTGCGCCGAGCGCCTGGAAGAACTTCAGGCCCGGCCGAGTCGGCTGGATCCACTGTGGTACCTGGGCGCGTTCGCCACCGGCGCGGCGGCTGCGACGGTCAGCGACAGGGTCAGCCTGGGCTTCGTCGAAGAGACCGAAAAGCAGGTCGTCGAGCATCTGCGCGGCCACCTGCAGCGGCTGCCGGCGTCCGATGAGCGCAGCCGCGCGATCCTCACAGCGATGGCGCGCGATGAAGCCGAGCACGGCGACGCGGCACGCGCGGCCGGGGCCTCGCGGCTGCCGGTGGTCGTCCGGCGTGTGATGCGCGGCACGGCGCGCATCATGACTTCCCTGGCCTATCGAATTTGACCGCACAGTCGGCTAAAATCTCGCCGCGACGTGCCCTGATGGCGTAAATGTGCAGCGAACACTTGCACAAGGCGCGACTTTATACTAACAACGCATTTTGTTAACTCACCGCAGGGGCAATAACAACATGGAAGACACCGCCAAGCCGCTCAGCGATGTCCCGGCCATCACCAAGTTCCTGAGTTATTGCCGCATCCGGACCGTGCCGCAGAAAACGGTCATGATCCACGCAGGCGACCTGCCGGATACGCTCTACTACATCGTCGACGGTTCCGTCGAGGTCATGATCGAGGACGAGGATGGCAACGAGATGGTGCTGGCCTACCTCAACAAGGGTCAGTTCTTCGGCGAGATGGGCCTGTTCCATGATCAGCCGCAACGCAGCGCCTGGGTGCGCACGCGCACGGAAAGCGACATTGCCGAGATGACCTACCCGCGCTTCCGGCAGATCGCCACCGAGAACCCGGGCATCGTCTTCGAACTGGCCACGCAGCTCGCGGTGCGCCTGGATCGCACCAATCGCAAGCTCGGTGATCTTGCCTTCGTGGACGTCACCGGCCGCGTCGCGCACGCCATCATGGACCTGTGCAATGAGCCCGATGCCATGACGCATCCTGACGGCATGCAGATCAAGGTGTCCCGTCAGGAACTCAGCCGGCTGGTCGGATGTTCGCGCGAAATGGCCGGGCGCGTGCTCAAGGTGCTCGAGGAACAGGGGCTGGTGTCCGCCAGCGGCAAGACCATCGTGGTGTTCAACGCCCGTCGGCAGCCTCCTCGACGCAAGGTCTGAACACGTCGAGCCCGTTTTCGCCGTCCGGGCGCAGCCTTCAACGCAGGCTGCGGTGACGCCTGATGCGTTCGTAGGCGGCGCGCACCTCGCGGGTTTTCTCCTTGGCCGCCTCCTGACCGCTTTCCGGTTCCCCACGACCCGCCAGCTTGTCCGGATGGTGGCGGTTCATGAGCCGTCGATACGCCACCTTCAGCTCCTCGTCGCTGGCCTTGGCCGATACACCCAGCAGCTCATACGCACTGGCGATGTCGCGCGGTGAATCCCCCGGCTGAGCGCTCTGCCGCCACGCCGCCAGTGATGCCTCCATCTGCGCAAGCTCGACCCGCCGCACACCCAGAGCGCTGGCGATCTCCCACAACGCTCGACGCTCAGCGGCATTGAAGCTGCCGGCCTGCATCAGCATGCGCAGCTGCAACTCCACGAAGCTGCGGCACAACGCGCGTTCATCGCCGATGCTGGCACGCAGCTGCTGCAGCACGGGCTGCAGCGAGAACGTCGGCGCCTTGCCGGTAGAGAAGTGCGCGATCGCCTCGCGGATCTGATCGGGCCCCAGACGCATGCCGTGCATGATGCTGCGTACAGCGCGAATCTCTTCCTCACTGACGCGGCCGTCGAGCTTTGCAAGGTATCCCATCATCTGAAACAGCGCGGCGAAAAGCCGTGCGTGCGTGCGTGCATCGAGCGCCTCGATGGGCCGCGCAGCGGCCGCACGCCAGCCTCGGTCAAACTGGTGACCGATGGCAGCGCCTACGAGCACGCCGACCGGACCGCCAGCCACCAGGCCCAGCGCTGCACCTGCAATCTTGCCACCCCAATTCATCGTTCGGTCAACCCGGCTCCAGATCCGATGTTCGGATGTATTATGCGTGGTTTCCCTCAGCCACAGACAGGCTTGCCGATGGTTGATGCCGTATTCGAATCCCGACTGGCGAGTCTGGCCTTGCTGGCCCGCGGCAAGGTCCGCGACATCTATGCGATCGACGAGTCGCGCTTGCTGATCGTGGCGTCCGATCGGCTCTCCGCCTTCGACGTGGTGCTGCCTGACCCCATCCCCGGCAAGGGACGCATCCTGACAGCCATCTCGAATCACTGGTTCGAGCTGACCCGCCACATCGTTCCCAACCACCTGACCGGAGAGTCGCCGGAAGCCTATGTCACCGACCCGGCGGAACGCCGCCAGATCGAGGGTCGTGGCGTGGTGGTCCGCCGGCTCAAACCCCTGCCCGTCGAAGCAGTGGTCCGCGGCTACCTGATCGGCTCGGGCTGGCAGGAATACCAGCGAAGCGCGAGCGTCTGCGGCATCGCGCTGCCCGGCGGCCTCGAACTTGCAGCGCGACTGCCCGAGACGATCTTTACGCCCGCCACGAAAGCACAGCGCGGCGACCACGACGAGAACATCAGCTTCGAACGCATGGCAGGCATCGTCGGAGAGCCGATCGCGCAGCGGGTGCGCAGCACGTCGATTGCACTCTACGAGTTCGCCGCGAGAGTGGCGGCCACGCGCGGCCTCATCATTGCCGATACCAAGTTCGAATTCGCGTGGGACGAGCGCGACGGTCTGATTCTGATCGATGAGGCGCTCACGCCGGATTCCTCGCGCTTCTGGCCGACGGCAAGCTACCGATCGGGCAGCTCCCCGGAGAGCTTCGACAAGCAGTTCGTGCGTGACTATCTGGAGACCCTTGACTGGGACAAGAAAGCGCCCGGACCGCGTCTGCCCGAGCAGGTCATTGCCGCCACCGCGCGGAAGTATCAGCAGGGCCTGGAGATGATCACGGGCAAGACATCACGCTGACGCGCTGCGGCGCGCACGGCGGCCTGCGCTACAATCGGTGCTGCAAAGTATCTTGACGCCCTCGTCTCCGGAGCGCAGCTCGCCGATGTTCGTGCCACAACGTCAGCGCATCCAGCACATGATCTGGCAGACGGATCTCGTGCGCAGTCGACCGCTGCGCATCGTGGTGGTCGTGGCGCGCTATATCCAGGCACTCGCCCGCGAGGTCATGGGCGGACAGCTCACGCTGCGCGCGATGAGCCTCGTCTACACCACACTGATGTCGCTGGTACCGCTGCTGGCGTTCAGTTTCGCCCTGCTCAAGGGCGTAGGCGTGCATCGCCAGATGGAGCCGCTGCTGCGGACCTTTCTCGCACCGCTGGGTCGGGACGAAAGCCTGGAGCTGACTACGCAGATCATCGCCTTCGTCGACAATCTCCAGGGCACCCTGCTCGGCGGCGTGGGGCTGATCTTCCTGATATTCGTCGTCATCTCGATGGTGCAGAAGGTCGAGGACAGCATGAACTACATCTGGCAGGTGCAGTCCTCGCGTACCCTGGCCAGCAAGTTCAGCGGATATCTCTCGGCGATGCTGATGGGACCGCTGATGATGGCGTTGGCGCTCGGGCTGATCGCTACCATCTCGAGCGTTGCGATTGTTCAGCGCGTGATCGAGCTCGAGCCGTTCGGCACGGTGCTGATCGCCGTCGGCTGGCTGATGCCATACGTGATGCTGAGCGCGACGTTCACTTTCCTGTATGTACTGCTGCCCAACACGCGGGTTCGCCTCAGACCGGCCATGGTCGGCGGACTCCTCGGGGGTGTGGCCTGGGTGGCCGCCAGCTCCGTGTTTGCGCAGGTGGTCGTTCAGTCGGCGCGGATATCTGCAGTGTATTCGTCCTTCGCCATCGTCATTCTTGCGCTGATCTGGCTGTATGTGAGCTGGCTGATTCTGCTGCTGGGCGCGCAGATCGCCTACTTCGTCCAGCACCCCGAGCAATTGCGCAACGGCCGGAGTTTTCCTGAGCTCTCGGCGCTGTCGCGCGAGCATGCGGGACTGGCGCTGATGCTGCTGATCGCGCGGGCGTTCGTAGAGCCTGAACAGGCCTGGCACACACGCGCGCTGGCTGCCCGATTCCGTCTGCCGGAGGACCGTCTGGCGCCGGTGATCGATTCGCTGCGCGCCGCAGGCCTCGTGGTCGATACCGCTGAAGGTCAGCTGATGCCCGGCCGTGCGCTCGACAGGATCCGGCTCGTCGACGTGATGGCCGCCGTGCGTGGCTCCGATGAGATCGTGCCGCGCGCAGGCGACGCATGGTCGGCGCGTGCGCTGGAGATCTGGGAACAGGCAGACGAGGCCATCGCGCAGCGCTTCGGCGATACGACGATGGCCGAGCTGGTTACGGGCGTGAAGCCTGCGCCTGGCGCAGTACCGGATCAACCGGGCTGACAGCGTCGACCAGCGGGTTCAACTGCCGGCCACCATCATGCGTTCCAACAGTACGCTGCCGCAGCGGATCACCCCGCGCGTGTCCACATCGCT
This sequence comes from uncultured Woeseiaceae bacterium, assembly GCA_964384925.1. Taxonomy (GTDB): domain Bacteria; phylum Pseudomonadota; class Gammaproteobacteria; order Steroidobacterales; family PWYM01; genus PWYM01. The sequence continues at coordinate 6,167 of CAYLNP010000007.1, read as the reverse complement.
ACCGGTCGCGATGATGCCCTTGAACATGTCGCGCAGGTTTCCGGCAATGGTGATCTCGCTGACCGGCGTGGTCACCTCGCCGTTCTCGACACGGAAGCCAGCAGCGCCGCGCGAGTAGTCACCGGTCACGGTGTTCACCCCCTGGCCCATGAGATCGGTGATCAGCAGCCCGGTGCCCATGCGCGCGAGCAGCTCGGACTGCCCCCCGGCACTGGGGTGTACCAGCAGATTGTGAATTCCTCCGGCATTGCCGGTGGTGGTCATGCCGAGCTTGCGCGCAGAGTAGCTGGATAGCACATAGCCCTGCAGTCGTCCCTGCAGGATCAACGCACGTTCACGGGTGGCGACCCCTTCGTTGTCGTAAGCGGCACTGCCGATGGCCCCTTGCAGCAGTGGCTGTTCGTCTATCTGCAGCCACTGCGGGAAGACCTGCTCGTCCAGCGCATCGAGCAGGAACGAGCTTCGCCGGTACTGGCTGGTGCCACGGATCGCGGCGATGAAGTGGCCGAACAGGCCACGCGCGACCTCCGGTGCAAACACTACCGGCAAGGCACCGGTGGTCACACGCCCCGCGCCCAGCCGGCGCAGCGTGCGCCGTGCCGCTTCGAGGCCGACGAGTTCGGCATCCTCGAGCCTGCGCCAGTCCCGATCGGCTGTGTACCAGTAATCGCGCTCCATGCCCTCGGCATGGCTGCCCAGGACGACGCAGGACAGCGAGTGATAGCTGCTCGGCGTGGCAGCACAGAAACCGTGGCTGTTTGCGTACACGCGCACGCCGGCACCGGTGTGCACACTCGCACCCTCGGAATTGGTCAGCCTGGCATCGCTGGCCAGGGCTGCGGCCTCGCAACGCCGGGCAAGCACGGTCGCCTCCTCTGCGCTGATGTCCCAGGGGTGATGCAGATCAAGATCCGGAATGTCCCGGGCCATAAGCGCCGCATCGGCGAGCCCGGAATACTCATCGGCGGCCGTGCAGCTTGCGATGGAGCAGGCTTTCGCAACCGCTTCGCGCAGCGCGGCCACGGAAAGATCGGCCGTCGAGGCGCTGCCCTTGCGCCCGCCCATGTAGACGGTGATACCCATGCCACGATCCTGCTGGCGTTCCAGCGTCTCGATCTCGCCGAGCCGCACGGTGACCGACAGGCCGCGCTCGAGACTGATGCCAGCTTCCGCCTGCTCTGCGCCCAGCGCCCGTGCGTGTTCGATCGCCACAAGGGCCAGCGCCTGCAGTTCTTCTGCCGTCTGCGGTGTCGTCATGCGTGTCCCTGTCAGGAAAACCCCCATTCTACGCGCACTGCCTGACACCAGCAGGTGCGCCGGGCACTCGGTGCTATGATCCGCAGCTTTACCGGCGATCCCATGAGCCAGGACAGCGACGGCAGGCCCAGCAAGAGTGCCGCCAAGCGCGAAGCGGAAGCGCTGCAAGACCTCGGCGAGAGCCTCATCGACCTGCCCCGGGCCGTGCTGGCAGGCCTGCCCCTGCCCGACGATCTGCGCAGTGCCGTGGAGCTCGCCCGTAAGATTCGCAGCAACAGCGGCCTGCGCCGTCAGCGCCAGCTGATCGGCAAACTGATGCGCCGGATCGATACCGAACCGATTCGCGCGGCACTGGAGGCCCGCGAGCAGACCCACCGGGCGCGCGTACAGATCGATCATCGCGCCGAGAGCTGGCGTGACGACCTGCTCGAGCACGGTGATGCTGCGATCGAGCACCTGGTCTCGCAGTACCCGCTGGCCGATCGTCAGGCCCTGAGGCAACTGCTTCGCTCCGCGACCGGACCGGAAAGTCCTCGCACGATCAGGGCGCGGCGCGAACTGTTTAGAAGCCTGCGCCGGCTGATCGAAGCCGCCTCCTGAGGCAGTCCCTTCAACGCGTGCGGACTGGTAGACTTCAGGGCATGAAACCGCTGGTTGGCATCATCATGGGCTCCGTCTCGGACTGGGACACCATGCGCGGGGCGAGCGAGACGCTGGAGCAACTCGGCGTCGCGCATGAGACGCGCGTGGTCTCCGCGCACCGCACGCCGGATCTGCTCTACGAGTACTGCGACGGCGCACGCGCGCGCGGCCTGAAGGTCATCATCGCCGGTGCGGGCGGTGCGGCCCATCTGCCGGGCATGGCCGCCGCCAAGACCTCCCTGCCGGTGCTGGGCGTGCCAGTCCAGTCCCGAGCACTCAATGGCATCGATTCGCTGCTGTCCATTGCGCAGATGCCGGCCGGCATCCCGGTCGGGACGCTGGCCATCGGCCCTGCCGGCGCGACCAATGCCGCGCTGCTGGCAACCGCAATCCTGGCAACTCACGACGACAACCTGCGAGAGGCCCTCGACGCCTATCGCCGCGCGCAGACCGAAGCCGTCCTCGCGCGTCCTGATCCATCGCGCGCATGAAGATCGGTATCGTCGGCGCCGGCCAGCTCGGCCGCATGCTGGCGCTCGCCGGCCTGGCGCGGGGTGATGAGTTCGTGTTTCTCGACGCTGGCGCAGACAGCCCCGGGGCCCAGGTCGCACCCTCGCTGCTTGGGCGCTTCGATGACGAAGCGCAGCTCGCCGCGCTCGCGCAACGTTGCGATGTTGTCACCTTCGATGTCGAGAATCTGCCGTGTGCGTCGGCGCAGCTGATTGCCCGACACACCCCCTTTCTGCCCCCCGTCGATGCGCTGTCCACTGCCCAGGACCGCGTGAGCGAGAAACGGCTGTTCGAGTCGCTGGGTATCCCGACGGTGGCCTGGCGAAGCATTGAGCGCGTCGAAGACCTCCACGAGGCACTCGACGCCATCGGTCTGCCGGCAGTCCTTAAGACACGACGCCTTGGCTACGACGGGCGGGGTCAGGTGTTCGTACGCCGCGCCGAGGATCTGGCACCGGCCTGGGAGACACTGGGCGCCGCACCGATGATCCTCGAGGCGTTTGCACCGTTCGACGAGGAAGTCTCACTGATCAGCGTGCGCAGTCTGTCCGGCGAGCGTCGCCACTATCCCCTCACCCGAAACGTGCACTGGCAGGGCGTGCTCGACTACAGCATCGCCCCGCTGGAGCGCGTCGGGCTGCAGCAGCAGGCCGAAGCCTATGTGGACCGTGTGCTCGAACACTTCAGCTATGCAGGTGTGCTGAGCGTCGAGTTCTTCGTTGTCAACGGCGAGCTGCTGGCAAATGAAATGGCGCCGCGCGTACACAACTCGGGGCACTGGACCATCGAAGGTGCCGCCACCTCGCAGTTCGAGAACCACCTGCGCGGCATTCTCGATCTTCCGCTGGGTGACACGCGGGCAACCGGCTACTCGGCGATGGTCAATTTCCTCGGCACGCTGCCGCCGCGCTCGGAGGTGCTGGCCATCGAGGGCAGTCACTATCATGCCTACGGCAAGGCGGCGCGTCCGCGACGCAAAATCGGTCACGCGACCATTGTCTGCGCCCGGCGCGACGATCTGCCCGCCCGTCTGGAGCGCCTGCGCCGCGTAGCAGGCCCCCGCGAGTAACCCACACCGTGCGGTGCGGTCGCTCGAAACCGCGGCGGCTATCGTTTAATCTGACTGTCTGACGTCGTCTCCAGGGTCCACATGTACAGCGAGCATTTCAAGCTGACCGAACCGCCGTTCCGGCTGAGCCCGGACCCGCAGTTCCTGTACGCCAGCCGCCAGCACGCGCGGGCCAAAGCCTATATGGACTCGATCATGTGGCTCACCGACGGCTTTGTGGTGATTACCGGCGAGATCGGCTCGGGTAAGACCACACTGATCCAGTCGTTCATCTCGGAGTTGCCGGGGGATGTTGCGCTGGCCCATATCGCGCAGACGCAGGTCTCGCCGACCGAATTCCTGCAGGCCATCCTGGTCGAGTTCGGCTTCCGTCCCTTCGAGATGCGCAAGGCCGAGCTGCTCGACACGCTCAACACCCATCTGATCGAACTCTACGGCGCCGGCCGCAAGGTGCTGCTGATCATCGACGAGGCGCAGAACCTGAGCCAGAAGGTGCTCGAGGAAGTGCGCATGCTCTCGGGCGTGGAAACCCAGAAGGAAAAGGTGCTGCGAATCATTCTCGCAGGTCAGCCGGAACTCAAGGAGAAGCTCGACTCCCCGCGCCTGGAACAGCTGGCTCAACGGGTGCGACTGCGCTTCCACCTCGGGCCGTTGAGCCGGGATGAGACCCGCGAGTACATCGAACATCGTCTGCGCGTCGCGGGCGCAGGCCAGCGCAGTATTTTCCTGGACGACAGCTTCGCGCTGATCTTTCAGCACACACGCGGCACACCCCGGCTTGTCAACACGCTGTGTGATACGGCGATGCTCTGCGCATTTGCCGACGATCGCGAGGTCATCGGCGAGACGGAGATCAACACCGCGCTGACCGAGCTGCAATGGCACGAACACCCGCCGTTCAATCGCAGCCGTCCGACCCTCTCGGCGGTGGACACAGGCGCGGAGGATACCGGCGGCTTTGCCATGGCGCGTCTGCGGGTCGTGCACGGGGACGCCGAAACCGGCATCGTCGATCTGCGCGATGGTCGGCTGATCGTGGGACGTACGCCCGACAACGATATCCAGATCCAGAGCCGCTTCATCAGCCGGCATCATGCGCAGATTCTGACCGAGGCGGGTCAGAGCGTACTCGAAGACCTCAACAGCACCAACGGGGTGTTCCTCGACGGCAATCGCATCAAGCGCAGGCGCCTGCGGCATGGCGACCGGATCCAGCTAGGTGAGCACGCCCTGATCTACGAGGACCTGCGCGATGCACAGCCGCCGGAACTCACCGACGAGACCGGCGACTACACGGAGTATTCCGGCGACGATGAGGAGGCGGATCCTGGTGCGAAGCCGCGTACGGCCAAGGGCGGGGCCGACTGAAGCAGCCTTCGACCCACCTGCCCACTAACGCAGACGATCTTCCTCGAGGAGGCCGCGCTGCTGACGCTGACGGTAGTCGCGACGCTTGAGCCACACCACCAGGCCGGCGATCAGACACACCACCCCGACCACCACACAGATCCCCGGCCACAGCCAGTAGTCCAGGTAGCCGGATGCCGCCAGCACGACCAGCCCGGCCACCATGTAGTAATAGGGAAGCGCTTCGTAGATCGGCTTGGACAACCACATAGGCGATCTCGTCTGCGAGCTGGCCAGGGGATGCGAAAATGCGCAACCCGCCGGTCGTCAAATGGCCGATCAATCTAGCACAGCCCGGGGCCGGGTCGAAACATCCTGACGCAACGGGCCGTGCGGCGGCGGGTACGTCAGGCCGTCCCCCCGACCGTAAGCGCATCGACGCGCAAGGTCGGCTGGCCCACGCCCACCGGCACGGACTGCCCGTCCTTGCCGCAGACCCCCACGCCCTGGTCCAGCGCCAGGTCGTTACCGACCATGCTCACGCGCATCAGCACATCGGGCCCGTTGCCGATCAGCGTGGCGCCTTTCACCGGCGCACCGAGACGGCCATTTTCGATCAGGTAGGCTTCACTGGCCGAGAACACGAACTTCCCCGACGTTATGTCAACCTGACCACCCCCGAAATTGCAGGCATACAGGCCACGCGACACCGAGGCGATGATCTCCTCGGGGTCACGGTTGCCCGCGCGCATGTAGGTGTTCGTCATGCGCGGCATCGGCAGGTGGGCGAAGGACTCGCGACGGGCGTTGCCCGTGCTGGCCTGGCCCATCAGTCGCGCATTGAGCTTGTCCTGCATGTAGCCGGCAAGAACGCCGTCCTCGATGAGCACGGTACAGCTCGAGGCGGTGCCCTCATCATCGATGCTCATCGAGCCGCGACGCTCCGGGAGCGTGCCATCGTCGACCACCGTGCAGCCCGGCGCGGCGACCCTCTGGCCGATCCGGCCGCTGAACGCCGAGGTGCCCTTGCGATTGAAGTCGCCTTCCAGACCGTGACCGATCGCCTCGTGCAGCAGGACGCCCGGCCAACCGCTGCCCAGCACGACCGGCATCGTGCCGGCCGGCGCTGCGACCGCTTCGAGATTGAGCGTGGCCTGGCGCACCGCCTCGCGGGCGCACGCCCAGCCGCGATCCCCCGCCAGCAAGAATGCAATGATAGCAAAGGGAATTGAGCCGACACTGCCCCATGTGCCGGGGGCGGGTTTGAGCAGGCCCGCGTAGAAGAAGGTGGTGATCAGGCGGATCATGCCGACACCAGCGTGGCGGTGGCCAAGGCGGCGAT
>CAYLNP010000006.1:0-36959 GCA_964384925.1 uncultured Woeseiaceae bacterium | reverse complement strand
ACTTCAGCCAGAGCGCCAGCTCCAGCATGTCCTGATCCGTCGTGCCGGGGTGGGCGGCAATGAAATACGGGATCAGATACTGTTCCTTGCCCGCCTCGGCGGAGTAGCGATCAAACATCTCCTTGAAGCGATAGTACGTGCCCATCCCGGGCTTCATCATCATTTCAAGCGGACCGTCAGCCAGCGCTTCAGGTGCGATCTTCAGATAGCCGCCAGTGTGGTGCTGAGCCAGTTCCTTGACGTAGTCCGGGGACTCGATAGCCAGGTCATAGCGCACGCCAGAGGCGATCAGCACCTTCTTGATGCCGGGCAGCGCACGGGCCTTCCGATAAAGTTGAATGAGCGGCGAATGATTTGTATCAAGGTTCGGACAGATGCCGGGAAATACGCAGGAAGGTCGTCTGCAGGCCGCCTCTATCGCCTTGCTCTTGCACGCCAGCCGGTACATGTTCGCCGTCGGACCACCGAGATCCGAGATCACACCGGTAAACCCCGGCACGGTATCGCGGACGGTTTCGATTTCCCGCAGGATCGAAGCCTCGGAGCGGTTCTGGATGATGCGACCCTCATGCTCGGTGATCGAACAGAATGTACACCCGCCAAAACATCCCCGCTGGATGGCAATCGAGAAGCGAATCATCTCGTAGGCCGGAATCTTCGCGTCCCCATAGACCGGATGCGGCCGCCGCGTGTACGGCAACTCGTAGATTGCATCCATTTCCCGCGTCGTCAGCGGAATCGGTGGCGGATTGACCCACAGGTCGGCCTGACCATGCCGCTGTACCAACGCCCGTGCGTTACCGGGATTGGACTCCAGGTGGAGGATGCGCGACGCGTGCGCGTAGAGCACCGGATCGGCGCGCACCTGCTCGAAAGCAGGCAGCCGTATGACGCTGCGCGTTCGATCCTCGCGTCGGACGTCACGCACGAAACGCACCACCTTGGCCGCCCCGAGGTCATCACCGCGCTTACCGCAGGCAGCGCCGTCGCCGGCGGGACCACCCGGCGCGGGTGCCCCGCCAGGTGTCATCGCATAGGGGTCCTCCGGTGGGTTCAGGCGCCCCGGCGTATCAAGGTGCGTCGAGTCGATCTCGATCCAATCGTCAGGTACGCCACGCAAAAGTGCCGTCCCACGAATATCGTCGATCTCGGAGATCGGCACCTGGCGCGAAAGCCGATCAGCCAGTTCGACCAGGGCGCGCTCGGCATTGCCGTAGAGCAGGATATCCGCATGCGCATCGAGCAGGATCGAGCGCCGGAGCTTGTCCGACCAGTAATCGTAATGCGCGATACGCCGGAGACTGGCCTCGATGCCACCGATGACGATCGGCACGTCCGCGAAGGCTTCGCGCAAGCGCTGGGAGTAGACAATGACACTGCGATCGGGGCGTTTGCCTCCCTCTCCGCCCGGCGTATAGGCATCGTCGCTGCGGACTCGCCGATCCGAGGTGTAGCGGTTGACCATGGAATCCATGTTGCCGCCGGTGACCCCGAAAAACAGGTTCGGTCGCCCGAGGGCCTCGAAATCGACGGTACTGCGCCAGTCGGGTTGGGCGATGATGCCCACCCTGAAGCCCTGGGATTCCAGCAGGCGCCCGACGATGGCCATGCCGAAGCTGGGGTGATCCACATAGGCATCGCCCGTGACAATGATGATGTCGCAACTGTCCCAGTCGAGTGCGTCCATCTCGGCCTGCGACATGGGCAGGACCGACGCGGGCGTCAGGCGATGCGCCCAGTATTTGCGGTAGGCGCTCAGCAGCTTGACCGGCGGCTCCACAGGCACAGGCGGGCGCCTGCCGCCCTTTGCGCTCGTGTCGTGTCCGGTGGCGGTGCTCATGGAAGTGATTAGAGCCCCTGCGAGGCCGCGATACAAGCAAACGCGTCGCCACAACGCAGCTTTTCACGTTGTCAGCACAGAGATCATCCGGGTCGGGTTGCTTGCTATACTGCCGATCGTGTCTATTCCTTATCGGGACGATTCGTCGGAATGATCAATGCCCGGGGCGCATTGGCGGGTTTTCGCCTGTTCATCTGGCGCTCCATGGCCAAGGGTCTCTGGCCGGCGCGCTGGATAGAACCCGACCTGCCTCGAAGGGAAGCACGCGCGGCGCGCACAGGTACCCTGACGGTGGAGATCGTCAGCCACTGCTGGAACTACTCCCACCTGCTCGTCTATCAGCTCAGCTCGCTGGTGCTGTTCCCGCCTCGTGACGTCAAGGTCATCGTCACCATCCTGTATTCAAGTGAGGATGACGAGACCGTCAGGGTCCTTCGTGACTTCGAAAAGCTGCAAGTCGAAAACGTCACCTGGAACTGGCTGGAGCTGCCGCGACAGCAGCTCTTCCGCCGCGGCATCGGCCGCAACGCGGTGGCCTTGCGCACGCGCGCCGACTGGGTCTGGTTCACAGACTGCGACGTGCTGTTTCGCGACAACTGCCTGGATGGGCTGGCAGGCGCCCTGCAAGGGCGTCAAGATGCCCTGGTCTATCCCGAGGTCGAGCACTGCACGCCGGTACTGCCGGATGACCATGCGCTGCTCGAAGCGGGTCGGACAGCAGCCTCGGTGCTCGATATCGGCGACATGACGCTGCAGGCGCGGCCGCGAGCGCGCGCCACCGGACCGCTACAGATCACTCATGGCGATGTGTGTCGGGCTGTGGGCTACTGCCGCAAAATCCCCATCTACCAGCAGCCTTCCGAAACCTGGACCAAGGCGCATGAAGATGGCGCGTTTCGCTGGCTGCTGCGCACGAAGGGTCAGCCCGTGCCCGTCCCGTCGGTCGTGCGCATACGACATCTGTCGAAAGGCCGATACACGGGCAGCGCCGCGAGCACACGGCTGCGTACGAGCATTCGCAAGTCTCAGATCGCTTTCAGGGAGCCCGAAGCAATGGACCTGGTGCGCAAAGGCAACAAGCAGCGGTAGCCCGGCCGTTTTTTCCGCGTCAGCGCCAGTCCAGGCGAAAGTGGCCGGCGCCAAGTGTCTGCAGCCGCTCACGCAGCAAGCGGGTTGGCTCACGCAGCTCGTCAACACGCCGATCGTGCACCTCGACGAACGCAGCCTCGATGCGCTCATGCAGACCCTCATCGAGAAGCTGGTTCAGCACCTCGACCTCGGCGCCTTCAATGTCCATCTTCAGCAGCCGCACGGATGGCGCATCAAGCGCCTTGATGAACTCTGAGAGCACCATGCCGTCGACTTCCGTGTAGCGATCCTGCCGCACGTTGTTCTTGGCCTTGAGCAGCGATGATCCCGTCGACCAGTACACGGGGTCTTCTTCAGCATACTTGTGGAAGTAAAGCTTCACCGGGCCCGGCCGGGTGGTGACGGCCGCCTGGAATACGGTGACAGCCGGAAAGGCGCGCGTGGCCTCCACCAGCTCCGCATGCGCCGAAGGGTCCGGCTCGAACGCATAGACCGTAGCGCCCTGCGCGGCCATCATGGTCGTGTAGATGCCGACATTGGCACCACAGTCGATTGCCACATCGCCAGCGCGCAACTGCGCTGCCGCGAGGGCGAAATCGTTGACCTCAGGGCGCTTCTTGCGATCGCGGCGTGCCTTGGCAAACCGGCTGAGTTTAGCTCGCAGATTCATGATGACCTGACTGCCGCACCGGCGAATCAAGGAATGTAGTGAACGATTGTACCGGAATGCGCGAGGTGCGGAAGCCGTTGACGCTTGCGTCCTCGAGCGCATAGCCCAGCGACATGCCGCAGATCAGCTGCTGGTCGGCCGGCACGCCCAGCATGTTCGTCACGGTATCGTGATAATCGCAGAACGCAGCCTGGGGGCAGGTCTCGAGGCCCTCGCCGCGGGCCGCAAGCATCACCGACTGGATGAACATCCCGCAGTCAAGCCAGCTGCCCAGTTCCATGTCACGTTCGATGGTGAAGAACAGGCCGACCGGAGCGTCGAACAGCAGGAAATTCCGGCCGTGCTGCAGTTTCATGGCCTGCTTGTCGTCGCGGCCGATGCCCAACAGTCCGTACAGCCCCCAGCCTGTTTCACGGCGGCGTCCAAGATACGGTTCGCGCCACGCGACCGGATAGTAGTTGTACTCGCGCTTGCCCCGGTCGCCTGCCATGTGCCGGGCGTGACAGGCGGCCACGATGGCATCGCGCGCAGCACCCGTCGCCACCCACACCTTCCACGGCTGGATGTTCGAGCCCGAAGGCGCCCTGCCGGCGATCTCGAGTACGCGTTCGATGGTATCGCGCGCAACGGGTCTATCGGCCGCAAACGCACGGATGCTTTGCCGACCGGTGATTGCCTCGTTGATGCTCAGCATGTCATTGCCTCAGGGTGCATGGCAGGCACCCGCCTGTCTCAGCGTCTCGATATCCGCTGCGGAGTAACCGAACTCCTGCAGCACCTCACGGGTATGCTCTCCAAGCGACGGCAGCGCAAAATCCGCCTCACCCGGTTCATTACGAAAGCGGATCGGGATGCCGATGTGCTCCTGACCCTGCTCATCGACCATGCGCATCCCGCGCGCCGCGACCTGGGGATCGTCGAACGCCTCGCGCAGCGACTTCACCGGTGCGAAGCAGATGTCACGGCCCTCGAACCAGGCGACCCACTCGGCCTGGGTGCGACTGGCAAACGCCTCCTGCAGGAAGGCAACGACCGGTTGCTGGTGGGGACCCGGGCCACGCTCGCACAATTCGACCAGATCCGGGCGGTCCAGTGCGTTGAGCAGATTGCGCACGAACTTCAGCTCCTGGCCTCCCAGTACCACGTGCCGCCCATCCGAGGTCCGATAGATCCGATAGAACGCAGCGCCGCCCCAGGTGCGTTCGTGCTTCGGGACAGGCGAGCGCTTCTCGACAAACACCGGACCCAATACATTCGGCGTCCAAGCAAGAATGCTGTCGTGCATGCTGATGTCAAGGTGGTCACCCTGCCCCGTGCGATCACGGCGGTACAGCGCCATCAGGATTCCGGAGAGCGACATCAGCGAGGCGGCCATGTCGGCGGCCGGCACATGCGGCATCGCCGGCTCGTTGTCGTTGCCGAGATTGACGCTGACCACCCCGGCCATCGCCTCGCAGGCCAGATCGTGGGCCGGACGATCCCGGTAAGGACCGCTCTGTCCGAACGCCGCGATCGAGCAGTAGATGATGCCCGGATTGAGCGTCGCCACGGTGTCGTAGTCGAAACCCAGCCGCGCGGCCACACCGGGACGGAACGCCTCGATCAGCACATCGACCTCGGCGGCGATGCGCAGCAAGGCTTCGCGTCCTTCGTCGGTCTTGAGGTTCAGACTGATGCTGCGCTTGCCCCGGTTGGCGTTGCGGAAGAAAACCGTATGGCCGTTCTCACCCAGACCGATCCCTCGACCCGGATCGCCTTCCCCGGGTGGCTCCAGTTTGATCACGTCGGCCCCGTGATCGGCCATCATCATTGTCAGATGCGGTCCGGGCAGAAACAACGACAGGTCGAGCACACGCAAGCCTTCCAACTTCATCTATGGCAGCTCCTGCTGTCGTAGGCGCCGTCGCGAGTCTGCACGCTCAGCGCCTGATTGCCCCGGCCTTGCCGAGACGCTCCATGTCATCATCGTCGAGCCCGGCTTCGCGCAACAGCGCGTCGGTATCGGCCGCCAGAGCTGAGCATACTTTCGAGGGCAGGCGCGCACCTGACAGCTTGATCGGATTGGCAAGTGCGCGGAAATCCGCTTTCTGCGGATGCGGCACCTGGCGAACCATACCGATCCGGTGCACGTAGGGATTGTCCAGCGCCTGGGCGATATCGTAGACGGGTGCCGCAGGCAGCAAATGACACAGACGCTCGAGCCAGTTTGCCGTGCTGTCGCCGATGAACTCTGCATCCAGGATGGGTGTGAGCGCATCCATGTTTTCACGCCGGCTGCGCGCATCGGCGAAGCGCGGGTCCTGCCCGAGGTCTGGGCGACCGATCTCGGTAATCAGCAGTTGCCAGAATTTCTGGGTCATGCACATCAGGAAGATCCAGGCGTCACTGGTGGCATACAGCTGTACCGGCACCGCAGAGGGATGCGCGCTGCGCGGCAGCCGCTCGGTGCGCGTGCCCTCGTTGAGATACCAGTTACCGGGATAGGACAGCTGATGAAGGGCGACATCGAACAGCGACACATCCACATCCTGACCGCGGCCGCTGCGGCTGACGCCCAGCAGCGCGGAGACGAGCGCCAGAGCCGCAGTGGTACCCGTCATGAAATCCACGATCGACAGGCCGCAGCGTGCCGGTGGCGCACCCGGCTCACCGGTGAGTTGCATCCAGCCCGCTTCGGCCTGCATCAGATAGTCGTAGCCTGGCCAGCTCTTGCGATCGTTGTCCCGGCCGTAGGCAGAGATGTGCGCGCAGACGATGCGTTCATTGACGCGGCCCAGCGCGGCGTAGTCCAGGCCGAGCTTCCCGGCCTGGTCGCCGCGGAAATTGTTGAGCACAGCATCCGATGTGCGCACCAGTGCGTGGAAGGCCTCCTGGCCTGCGTCAGATTTCAGATTGATGCCGACGCTGCGCTTGTTGAGGCTGAAGGTCTGAAAGTAATGGCTGTCGTTCTCGCCCAGAAAATGCGGCCCCATACCCCGCGAGGCATCTCCGCCGTTGAACGGATTTTCCACCTTGATGACATCCGCGCCGAGATCGGCCAGCAGCATCGACCCGTAAGGACCGGCTCCGAACTGTTCCAGCGTCAGTATGCGTACGCCCTCCAGGGGCAGATTCATGCAGGATGCCTCTCGACAAGCTGACGCGCAATGATAATGCGCTGCATTTCGTTGGTGCCCTCGCCGATGCACATCAGTGGGGAATCACGGAAATAGCGCTCGACATCGTACTCGGTCGAATAGCTGTAGCCACCGAAGATGCGCATGGCGTCCATGGAGTTTGCCACCGCGGTCTCCGAGGCATGCAGCTTGGCCATGCCCGCTTCGAGATCGCAACGCTCGCCGGTGTCGTACTTTCGCGCCGCCTGCTCGACCAGCAGCTTCGAGGCCTCCAGACGTGTAGCCATGTCCGCGAGCTTGAGCTGAATGGCCTGATGCTTGCAGATGGGTTTGCCGAAGGTTTTGCGCTCCTGGCTGTAGCGCAGCGAGTCTTTCAACGCGGCACTGGCCAGGCCCACGCCCCGCGCAGCAACGTTGATGCGACCGAGTTCCAGGCCACCCACCGCATGCTGGAACCCGCGACCTTCCTGTTCGCTGATCAGCTGGTCGGCGGGGACGCGATGGTCTTCGAACACAAGCTCGGCGCTGTCGATGGCGCGATAGCCAAGCTTCTTGAGCTTTTTGCCAACGGTGAATCCCTCGCCCTTCTCCGCCAGAAACAGGCTCATGCCCTTGTGTGCGGGGTCAGCCTGGGGGTCGGTCTTGGTAAGGATCGCAAAGCAGCTGCCGTGCACGCCGTTGGTGATCCAGGTCTTGGTACCGTTGAGCACGTAATGATCACCCTCACGGCGAGCGAGGGTACGGATACTCTGAAGATCGGTACCGGCATTAGGCTCCGTGAGACCGATGCCACCGCGCAGCTCGCCGGTGGCAAATCGCGGCAGCCACTTGCGTTTCTGTGCGTCTGTGCCGTGACGCTGTACGGCCGCGGCCATGATCAGATGCGAGTTGAAGATGCCGGTGGGGGCCATCCACGCCTCGGCAATGCGAGCCACGATCCGCGCATACACGGAGGCAGTCAGTCCCAGGCCGCCGTACTCGGGATCGATGGTGGCGCCGAACAGACCGAGTTCCTTCATCTGATCGACGAGATCGTGGGGATACTCGTCTGCGTGGTCGAAATGCCGGGCGATAGGCTTCACCTCGCCTTCCACCCATCGGTCGATGCTGTCGAGGATCTGCGCGTCCTCATCGGTAATTGCTGCCGCGTGCTGGCTGTCAGCTGCCATGCTTGAAAGCTCCGTATCGACCATTTGTCCGGATAAATGCTAAAGTGACCGCCGACCGGTGTCAATCGAGCGTTGCATCCATGACCGACGAGGCTCCTGTTCAGCGCCTGAAACGCGAGGGCGGCCGGCCCCGGCGACGGGGTCAGCGTGCGGCGATGCCGCGTTACCGGCAGATCGCCGATGAACTGATCGGCGAGATCAGGACCGGGCGCTGGAAGGTAGGCGACACGCTGCCGGGCGATATCGAACTCACGCGACGGTTCAGCGTGGGCAGGCACACTGTGCGCGCAGCCCTGCAGCAACTCGAGCGCCTGGGGCTGATCAGCCGGCGGCCACGCCTCGGCACCTTGCTGCTAGCCACCGAGCCCACCGAAGCCTACACCCACTCGGTCCAATCGAGCGCAGGTCTGCTGCAGTATCCACCCAATACGCCGCTTCACATCACCGAGTCCGGGGCGATCCAAGTCAAGGATCAGCTGCCGGGCACGCTGAGGCTGCCGAGGGGGAGCCATTGGCACCACCTCGGCGGTCTGCGCGCGTCGCCTGATGGCGGTCCACCTCTGTGTCGGGTTGACGTCTACCTGCTACCCGAGCTCGCGGCTGTCGAACAGCGTATCCGGCGCGATGCCAGGAAAATCTTTGAGCACATCGAAGACATGGCCGGCAGGCGCGTGGCACGCGTGACCATCAACCTGGAGGCAGCGGCCATTGCGCCCGGGGTTGCGGCCAGCCTCAATGTGCGCCCCGGCTCGCCGGCACTTGCGATCACGCGCAGCTTCTATGATGACGAGGGGATTTTGTTCGAAGTCTCCTACTCCCAGCATCCGGCCGGGCGTTTCAGCTATGAGCTTGAACTGGCGCGCCATTGGCGGGCCAATGATTCGGGGCGAGACGATGCATGATCAGAAATCTCTCACGACGCCTGAAGCCGGCATGAAAGCACTTGATCAAATAACCATCGCGAAGGAGCCAAACATGTCCGAGCCCACCTATATCGATGCGTTCACACGCAGCTTCAAGCTGAATTCCGGCACCACGGCGCTCCTCGTAGTCGACATGCAATACGCCACCGGAAGCCGGTCGCATGGCCTTGGACGCCTGCTTGCCCGGCAGGGCCGTCTCGAAGAAGCGCGCGAGCGCTTCGAGCGGATCGACAAACTTGTCATTCCCAACACGGCGCGCCTCATTGAGACGTTTCGCAGACACTCCGCGCCCGTCGTATACATCACTTATGGCGCGGAGCTGCCGGATGCCAGCGACACGCCCGCGCATCTGCGCAGCCTCATCCTGGCCACCGACAACATAGCAGGCAAGCGCGAACACGAGGTCGTCGATGAACTGCGACCGCAACCCGGCGAGCTCGTACTCAACAAGACGACGATGGGCGCGTTCGCCTCTACCGGCATCGACTCTCATCTTCGCTCCATGGGCGTCAGTGAACTCGTCGTCACCGGCGTTTCCACCAACAACTGCGTGGGCATGACGGCCATGGAGGCCAGTGATCGTCAGTACGGCGTGGTGCTGACCTCTGACGCCACAGGCACCTGCAGCGTGGAGATGCAGGAGGCCACATTGCGAAGCTTTCGCAGGTTATGGGGGCGGGTACTGAACGCCGACGAGGTCATCTCGGAAATCTCTGGTGCGCCTCGTCGCATCGCGCACTCCGCCTGAGGCCTGCGGACGCTGCTTTCGTCATAGACGTTGCCCGCCCAGAAGATTGTCGAGTTCAGTAAGGTCAGAGGCCTCGTCGAGCGCCATGATGCAATCGAGAATGCGTTCTGCACGGAGTGCCTCGATGGCGCGTGACGCATTGTCCATGAACTTCGCCGAGACTTCCGCATCCGTCAGGGGGCGTGTGCGGGACCCGCGGTTGATCGGCTCGCGGGCCTCCAGGGTGCGGCCGTCGTGCGTACGCACCTGCAGAGCACCGGAGTAGTCGCTTGGAAATCGCGATGTTTCGTCGGGCACATAGGAAATCTTCTTGCACAAAGCAAGAATCTCGGGATCGCGCAGGCATTCCGGCGCCAGCTCATCGAGCGTGAAGCGCCCACGCACCAGTACGGCAGCGATGAAGAACGGTAGGCTGAACTTGGCGTCGTAGTCACTCGACGGGCTGCGCTTCGCGGCCTGGGGTTCACACACGACAGCCACCTGGTCGGGGTGAATGTATGCCGTGATCCTGGCCACGTCGCAGGCTCGCAGGCCCGCTGCACGCAAGGTGAGTATCGCATCGCCGAACGCATGATTGAAATGGCAGACCGGATAAGGTTTCAGTGCCACGTTACGCATCTCCCAGCTGCTGCCGAGATCTTGCGCGCACGCCCGCAGCCTGTCGCTGCGTTCCTCGCCGAGGAACGCCTGGAAGAGCCCGAAGCGGCCCTCAAACGGCAAAGGCGGCGCGCGGAAACCCGATGCACCCAGTGCAGCCGCCGTCATGGCGCTGGAGGCCGCCCAGCCTGGATGCAATCGCTTGGTCCAGGCCCCATCGGCAAGAAACTCCATGTTGCCCGATGCCATGCTCAGGGCGATACCCTGGGCCGCAGTCAGTGCACCAGCCTCGTGGCCCGCAAGGTAGCCGGCTGCCAGGGTCGCGCCAAAAATGCCGACCAGGCCGGTGGGATGGAAGCCTCGCCGCTGAAGTTGACCGTCGGCGACACTGCCTATGCGTGCATCGATTTCCACTGCCAGCAGATAGGCGGCGAGTGCCTGCGCACCAGTGCAGCGGGTGCGCAATCCCGACGCC
The DNA here is from genome assembly GCA_964384925.1 of uncultured Woeseiaceae bacterium. Taxonomy (GTDB): domain Bacteria; phylum Pseudomonadota; class Gammaproteobacteria; order Steroidobacterales; family PWYM01; genus PWYM01. The sequence goes on along the minus strand of CAYLNP010000006.1, from coordinate 26,332 downwards.
AGCATCACCGGTACTGCACTGGCCGAGCAGTGCACGATGCTGGCCGGATGAGTATCATCGTAGTCCAGACCGTGGATGAGCAGGCCGTTGAGCAACGCCGCGTCGCGAGCGCCAAGTCTGGGCTGGCAACCGATCACGGCACAGTCCCCCGCCTCACCGAGCCCGGCGATGGCCCCAACACTCGATTGCGCAAAGTCCTGCGTGCTGGCAGCCAGGCCGACGCCGATCGCGTCGGCGATACATCGTTTGCCCAGGTTCACAACCTCTAAGGGCACCTGCCCAAGGCTGAACTGCGCTGCGAACTCGGCGAACTGTGCCGCCAATGGCATGGCCGTCGGCCGAGCTGCCGGACGTTGCGGGTTTACTGGCATAGTGCCTGCTCCGGATCAATCACTGAGGGAATCGCCGCAGCGCGCGCTCGCTCAACCGACCACAACTGTCGGCGCGCCGGCCTTGACGTGTCCGATCATCGTGAAACCCTGCGCCTCGAGGAGGGGCATTGAGTCCGGGGATACAGCGGCAAGCAGTCCACCGGCGGTCTGCGGGTCATAACACAGGGCCACGACAGCAGCCGGCACCTCGCCGGCAATGACCACGAAGTCGGCAGTGGCTGCACGCAGCCGTGCATCGGCACTGGTGCGCACGCCCGCCTCGGCAGCCGCGCGCGCGCCCTGAAGCCATGGGAGACGTCCTGCCTGGATGTGCAGGCGGACACCTGAGTGCTGCGCCATCTCCAGGGCATGCCCCGCGAGACCGTAGCCCGTCACATCCGTCACCGCCGAGGGGTTCAGACCGTGCGTCCGCAAGACCTGCGCGGCAGCCCTGTTGGTGGTGCGCATGGCCGCCGTGGCCTGCGCCAAACCCCGTTCGGTGCCCTCGGAGAGCAGCAGGCCGACGCCCAACGGCTTGGACAGCACCAGCAGGTCTCCCGGTCGGGCGCCGCGCTTGCGCCAGATGCGCTCCGGGTGCACGAAGCCCGTCACTGCCAGTCCGAACACGGGCTCCCGACATCGAATTGAATGACCGCCCAGCACGACGGCGCCACACTCGGCCACCACGCCAGCGGCAGACGCAGTGACCGTCTCGATCACCTGCTGGGGCACGCAGGCAGGGAAGCCCGCGATCATCAGCGCGAACGCAACCTCGCCACCCATTGCGTACACATCGCTGAGGGCATTCGCCGCCGCGATGGCGCCATAGTCGGCAGGATCGTCCACCAGCGGGGGGAAAAAATCGATGGTCGAAACCAGCGCGCGCTCGTCGTCGAGACGATATACAGCCGCATCGTCGGCCGGATCCAGGCCACAGAGTACCGCCGCGTGCGGCCCGTTGGCCCGCAGTGCCGTCGCGGCCAGCGCCGATACAAGCGATGGGTCCAGTTTCGCCGCGCAGCCGCCACAGCCGGCCAGGGCTCTGAGCCCTGCCGGTGCGGGTGTGTGCGGTGGAGTCTTCCGGCTCATTCGGGTCGGAGGCTCAGCCGGCCCGGTCAGGCCCGCTGGCCTTGTCGGCAGGCGCAGACTTCGATTTATCAAAACGCAAGCCCAGCGTCTCGGCGATGGTGGTTCGCTGCACCTCGTCGGTACCCCCTGGTATCCTCAAGTTGCGGGCAATCTGAAACAGCTTGTTGATATCGGTATCGCGCATGACGCCGGCACCGCCGAACAGCTGCAGTGCCCTGTCGGCGACTCGATAGAATGATTCGTCGTTGCTGACCTTCAGCGCACAGATCCTGCGCACCTCATCCTTGGGTCGTGGCAGGCGGTACCAGGGCCCCGGTGAATCGATCGCTCGAGCCACTTCAAGTGACAGCGAGCGCGCCTGCAGCCAGTCAACATACATGTCGGCGATCATCCACTGGATGCCCTGGTTCGCTCCGAGGGGGCGGTGACCGACCTGGCGGTGCTTGACCCGATCAAGCGCACGCTCGATGAGATAGCGCGACCACCCAGAGCACATGCCTGCCCGGCGCATCCGCGTATAGTTGAACGACATTACCGCGATATCGAAGCCCTGACCCGGCTCACCGATAATCGCCGATTCCGGCAGCACCATGTCATCGAAAAAGATCTCACCTGTATAGCCATCCCCGAACATGGTCTGGAAGACCCGGCCGATCCGGTAGCCCCTGTTCAGGTACTCACGGGTATCGAACATGAAATAGGAAAACGAACGCCGGCCCTGCCCTGGATCCGTGATGGCCAGCACCTGCGCGATGTCGGCATCGAAGGCATTGGTGATATAGGCCTTGGCGCCGGTCAGAACCCAATCCTTGCCACGCCGAACGGCGCGCGTCTTCATGTCAAAGAGATTTGAGCCTGCGCTCTCCTCGGTCACGCCATGCAGACTGGTCTTCTCACCGCGCACCAGGGGCGCGACGAATTGTTCCTTCTGATGATCGTGACAATACAGCAGTCGTGGTGTCGCCCCTTCCGACCAGGACAGCAGGGCAGGATTGAGCTTCACTCCATAGCCGTAGACCTTTTCTTCGACATAGATCATGTCCTCTCGGCCCAGCCCGCCACCGCCGATGCTCTCTGGCAGGTGCAGGCTGTAGACACCCCCGGCACCTGCAGCACGCATGATCTCCCGGCGGGCCTCGATGATCTCGGGGTGCAGTTTGCCTGACTCATCGAGAAAAGCGCGCTCATCGCTGAACCGGTGACCCAGCGCCTGCTCGCGTGGTGAGACTTCCTCCCGATAAAGTGTTTCGACTCGCGCGAGGATCTCCTCTAGATGCACTGGCGGACGAAGCTCGGCTTCGATCGGGTTGTTGATCTGAGCGTCAGCAGTGTTCATGAATACTCCCTTGAGTCATTGGATCGGCATCGGTTCGGGGGCGCGCGGAAGTGTGATGGACTTGCGTGCACCGGGCCGGTGCCCGAGAAAAAACGGCTGATTCGACAAGCCCGCGAGCAGCGGCAGAACATCGTCGGCGGCCAGTCGACCGCCGGCCCCGCTGAGCGCGTGGCACTCACCGAATGTCCTGATCGAGTCTGCACGCACACCTGGTCCGGCCACCACGAAGGGTGTCGGATCACCGCTGTGCAGCAGCGAACCCACCGACGGCGTTGCATGGTCGCCGGTGACTGCGACGATGGCGCGATCCGCCAGAGAAAGCAGCGGCTCGAGACCGGCGTCAATTGCCTCGATCACTGACTGCTTGAAGGCGGGACGCTTGGTATGACCAGCCTCATCGGTGGCCTTGACGTGCACGTGCACGAAGTCGGCCTCCGGGAGGAGCGCGTCGGCCATGGCAAGTCGCGCGCGCATGTCTGCGCCTGGATCGGCGCTGTCGTAGGCACGATCGGCAACACGCATCTCGAGTAGTCGCGCGAGGCCCCGGTAAAGCGCCGTGTCAGTGACGGCGCCGCCGCGCAGCCCGGTGTGGGCCAGAAATGACGGCGCCTTGGGGTCGATCCAGCTGGCCCACTTGGTGACCGGCACGTCCAGCACGGCCAATCCCAGGCGACGCCGCCGTTCATTGACCGGATGGGCTGCCAGTATGGCCCGGCTTTCGAGCAGCCATTGTTCGAGCGTGCAGGCGAAAGCGCACGCCGCTTCGGGATCGCCGGCCTCAGCCAGCGCCGACGGCCGCATCCACGGATGTAGGTGATCGAACAGCGCATCGGTATCGCTGACCTCGCGGGTGATGGCACCGCAGGCGACGAGCACACACTCTCCGGTACGCAACGGCAGCAGATCGAAGCGCACGCCATTTCGGCCACGGCCCTGCAGCGCGACAAACAAGGCCCGGGCGTCAGCTTCGTCGCGCCCGCGCTGGGCGCGCTCGCCCAGCCACAGCCTCCCCTCGCGCAGATTTCCTGCGCGAAGTGCGAGGTGGAACAGCGGCGTGGCCGGCGGCGGTGACTGCCCCACTCCCAGCGCCTCGATCGCTGCGCGACCGGGAAAGTCGATACGCTGAAAACCGAACAGGGACCAATGGGCGAATTCACTAGAGGTGGCACGGCCAGGACCGAATGGCACATGGACCGCATTCGTACCTTGTGCCGCAAGCTGGTCGAGGACTGGTGTACGCGCAGCCTCGCACGGTGTTCGCCCGCCAAGTTCCGGGCAAGCTCGATCACCCAGACCATCGAGGATCACCAGAACGATGGGCAGCCGGTCATCCTTCATGCGTACTACGGTCGGTCGCAGGCGCCCCACAACGCCGTCGCAGTTCATCCTCGCCCATGGCGTCGAGCACTGACAGGGTGCCGGCAGGGACGTCGTCACGCCAGACATTGTCACCCCGCGCCATGGCCGCGCGAATGTTGCTGGCTGAAACGCGCTTCTCCGGATCACCCTGCAACGCGACCACCGGATAGTCGGCCGCCGCGAACCGCCGAGTCTTCTCACGCTCCCACTCCGAGAACACACGTACGAGCTGCGGTGTATGCGCCGGCACATAGGCTGGCCACGTCGACGGCGCATCGAGCGGGAATGGAGTGATGACGTAGCGCTCGCGTGCTACGCCGTGGTGCGCAAGTGCCGCCTCGATAAAGCCCAGACGTTCGAACCAGCTGAACGGATTGGCGGAGGGCGAATGGCGATGATTGCTTTCCGGGGCTGGCCGCAACGAGCGAAAGTCAGGGTTGGTGATACAGATCAGCACCTGCTTCGCCAGTGACAATGCATGCATTGCCAGCACAAGGTGATCGACATGAAACGGTTGAAACCGACCCGTGAATGCAATGCGGTGCATCACGTTGGCGGACTCGAGCTCGCTGGGGTCGGGAAAAATTGGCATCGCCATATCGCCGAGGGGTCAAGAAACGGTGCGGTCCGTGTATTTGTCCGGACAATTGATCTCAATCATGCCAGAAGCAGCGCCCTGTTGTCACAAATTTCACGCCATGCACGTGTCACTCACCACTGCTCGCCCCGGCCGCGGCTAGCGCCAGCAAGCTGGGCCAGCTGCGCTTGCCGCCGCTGTCGGGATTGCTATGCTGCACAGATATCGGACCTCGGTCACCGGAGCATGGGATGCGTACGATCCTGTTGTGGAGCCTGCTCGCAGTCGTCACCGGTCCGGCACTCGGGCATGCGCGACTCACGCACAGCGACCCCGCGCAGGACGATGCTTTGTCCGCCGGTCAGCGCGAAGTGATCTTGCAATTCTCCGAGGCGATACAGCCGCGATTCAGTGACTTCGTGTTCCACTACCTCGGACAGGACGCCCAGGCCAGCGCAGACATCGACAACCGCCTGTCGCGTCCGGTGCCGATCTACGACCAGGCTCGGCAGCAGGTAACATTGACCCTGCCGATGCCTGCGCGTCCAGGGTGGTATGTCCTGGACTGGGAGGTACTCGCGGCCGATGGGCATACCACAGGAGGCACTCTGCGCTTCGTGCTGGCGCCCTGATGTCTGTGGAGGGCGATGTCCTCGCGCAAGGCCTGCGGCTGGCAGGCGCGACGCTGTTGATGACCGCGCTGGTGCTCTCGGTCCTTGACGAACGCGCGATTTCCCCCTTGCGCGTGGCAATCCTTGGCGCGCTGGTGCTTGCAGCCGGCTGCGTCCCCCTGCTCATACTCACCGTCGCGCCCGTGTCCGTGCGTCTCGACGAGCCGCTGTTGCCGCTGGCGCTGGACTATCTGCAACATAGCCGTCACGGCGCGACGCTGCTGCTGCCGATGCTGCCGGCCACGTTCGCGCTGTTGATTTGGCACGCCCTGACAGCATCAGCGTCAGCGCCCACGCGTCGCACCCTGCACGGCCTGATGGCGGCGACCCTCCTGGTCCTGACCGCGCTGATCGCGGCCGGCGGGCACACCGCCACGACGCGCTGGGAACACGCAGGCATGCTGGTGCTCGTGGTGCACATGGCCTGCGGCATCGCTTGGGTTGCGCTGCTGTTGAGCCTGATGCCGCGGTGGCTGCGTGGTGAGGCACTGGGTGCGACCCTGACGCGCGTCGGCAATACGGCCGCCGGGCTGGTGATCACCCTCGCAGCGGCGGGGCTATTCACCGCCTGGATGCATGGTGCACCACCGCCCTGGTCGCTTGGCGAGGACTATGCGCGCCTGTTACTGATGAAGTCGCTGGTGCTCGCAATGGCGCTCGGCGCGGCGGCATGGAATCGACTGTATCTGATGCGCGCTGGGAAAATTCGTGAGCCGCTGATTCGTCGCGTGGTGGCGATGGAGTGCATGCTGCTTTTGCTCGCACTGGGGCTGGCCGCCTGGCTGTCACGTACACCACCGCCGGGCTGAACCGCATTGCAGACTGTTCGACAAATTTCAGGGGCGGCTTTGAGGAAACAGTGAGTGCGCACGCAGCGTTGCGTAAAGTGGCGCGCACGTGACAGACGATATCGTTACCCCTGCACTGCGCGATGACATTGGCCCGGGTGATTCCGCCCAGGCAGTACTTGCCACTTGAAGTACAGACCTCGCCGCGGCATACGATAAGAGCAGCTTCCCGGAGTCGCTCCACATGCGGACCAAAAAACGCAGGATGCCCCTTGACGACGTCCCGAAACTGCCGATTGACGAATGATAAGCGTTATGCAGGACCCTCGCGCAGCTCGTGTATAGTACCGCTGCCGCGGATATTCGTCCTTCATCAGCCAGCCCCATGACGGACACGACATTTGATTCCCCTGCGCCCCTTCGATCGCCTGAAGTTTTTCCTCGAACGCCAGTTTGTCAGAGGCACACGCTATCAGTTGCTGGTCATGGCCGGTCTGGTCGGGCTGATCTCGCTGATTGGCGGTCTGCTGGTGTGGGGGGATCGCGGGCCTGACGAAAGTGTCGCCGATTCGGTCTGGTGGGCCTTCCTGCGACTGACCGACCCAGGCTATCTGGGAGACGATGAAGGCGCGTGGCGGCGCGTCGTGTCCACCCTGCTGACCGTGAGTGGCTACGTGGTCTTCATGGGCGCGTTGATCGCCATCCTCACGCAATGGCTGATCAGTCGCATGAGAACCCTGGAACAGGGTCTGACACCCGTGGCCCTGAAGCACCATGTGGTGGTACTGGGCTGGACCAATCGCACGATGCCGGTGCTGCGGGAACTGCTGCAATCCAAAGCCCGTGTCAGGCGCCTTCTGGCCGCCGTCGGGCGAGCCAAGCGCCTGCGGCTGGTCGTCCGGCAGATGATCTGGATCCGGAGTTAACCGCCGAGCTGCGAAACGATCCCGTCACGGGCAAGCACTTCGGCAGTGTCATTCTGCGCTCCGGCTCGGCACTGAACACCGACCACCTGATCCGTGCAGCGTGCATGCAGGCGGCGGCAATCATCGTACCGGCCCGCAGCTTCGACCTGGAAAGCACGATCTCCTCTGATGTCGAGACCATCAAGGCCCTGCTCTCGCTGGATGGCCAGGCCGGCGGCGAGACTGCGAAGCTGCCCTACGTCGTGGCGGAAATTCAGGACCCTCGAAAGTCCGACATCGCACGACGCGCCTACCGCGGGAGGCTGGAAGTTGTCGCCGGAGATGCTTCGATCAGCCGCCTGATGGTGCAGAACATTCGGCACCCATGGCTCTCGCATGTGTATATCGAGCTGCTCAGTCACGATATCGGCAACAACTTCTACATACGCCGAGATGACCAGCTGGTCGGTCGCAGCGTGGCCGAACTTGGGGTGATGCTTAAAGATTCCGTGCTGTGCGGAGTCGTGCGTACGCACGACGACGCCTACCTGCCGCACCTGAATCCGGCCGTCGATTATCGAATTGCCCCGGGCGATGGCCTGGTGCTGATCGCCAGATCCTACGATGACACGCTGCGACCAGGCGCCCACAGCGCGGCAGCGCCTGAAATCGTCGCAGGGACATCACCCGTCCAGTCCGTGCCCGATGGCGCTGTCAAGTCACGGCGCGTTCTCGTGATGGGCTGGAGCCGCAAGGTACCGGCCCTGCTACGCGAGTGCGCAACCTATGGCGAAGACACATTCAAGGTGTCGGTGGTATCGGCGCGCTCTGTCGCTGAGCGCGTGCGCGCACTGATTGAAGAAGGGTTCGCGAACGCCCAAGATGCCTGCGAACACCTCGAGGCGGATTTCACCAGCGAAGACGAACTGCGTGCCATGAACGTGCAACAGTATGACTCCATCATACTGATGAGCAGCGATCGGATGGGTTCAGGCGAGCAGGCCGATGCCCGCTCGATCGTCGGCTATCTCCTGCTTGAAGGCCTGCTGGCAGGACAACAGCCTCGACCCAGGCTGCTGCTCGAGCTGTCGGATCCGCACAATGAACGCCTGATGGGGGGGCGCTCGGCCGAAGTCATGATCAGTCCGTTATTGCTGAGCCACATGCTCGCGCAGGTCGCGTTGCGCCAGGAACTGCGCCCGGTCTTCGATGCCCTGTTCAGCGCAGGAGGACCCGAGATCACGTTTCGGAAACTTCAGGCGTATGGCCAGGCATCCGGCAGCTTCACCTTTCAGGAATTGCAGAAGCTGGCATGGATGCATGGAGAAACCGCCCTGGGTATCTGTCGCGCGACGATCGAGACCGAAGGCAGGCGCGCGCTGGAACTCAACCCGGGCCGTGACAGGCCACTGGCGCTGGGACCTGATGACCGCTTGGTCGTGATGGTGACGTACTGATGATGAACGTGCTTTTTCTATGCACCGGCAACGCCTGTCGTTCGATCCTCGCCGAAGCCGTGTTCAATCAACTTGCACCGGCCGGCTGGCACGCAGTCAGCGCCGGCAGTCATCCCACCGGCGAAGTTCATCCGCGATCGCTTGCGTTGCTTGCGCGCGAGGGCATCGCCGCCGATGGTGCCCACAGCAAATCCTGGGATGATCTGCCTGTGACGCCGGACGTCGTCATCACCGTGTGCGCCAGTGCCGCCGGTGAGACCTGTCCCGCTTACCTCGGTGGTGCCGTGCGGGCGCATTGGGGCGTCGAAGATCCGGCCAAGGCCACAGGCAGTGAGGCTCATATAGAAGCTGCATTCACCGCAGCCTACACGCTCCTGCGCCAGCGCATAGAAGCGTTTTTCAGCCTGCCCCTGACCGAGCTTGCGCGTGACAGTTCGGGGCTGCAGGCTGCACTGCAGCGCATCGCCAATACCCATCGCTGAAGTGCCCGGCCATACGCATTACGCCGCAACTGGCGGCAGGCGTCTCAATCCTTGGAGTTGCTGCGGGGCTGTCCCCAGCGGATAGCAAGCACGCTGGCAGCCAGCACGAGCACGGCGCCTGTCATCGCAGCCAGCTGCACCGGCTCGCTGATGCCTGCAGGTCTCAGCGCGATTCCCGCGGCTGCCCAGACAAACACCAGCCCGAAGATCACGTTGCGTGTGACGGTGGTCACCCAGACATAAACGGCTGTCGCAGCAACGACCGTGACCAGGGCCCACTGATCCATCGTCAGCGCGAAGGGATAGTCGCCCATCGCGAAGAACAGGTTGCCAAGATTGGCCAGCGTCGCCGTCGTGATCCAGCCCAGATACAGGCTGAAGGGCGCATCGATGAGCAGGTACGCACCGAGGCCCGCGGCAGGCCTGTGACGCAGCTGCGTCGTGATGACGATGAGCGTCGCAAGTATCACGCACATAAGCAGGAAGCTCAGCGTGATGAATTGATAGTGCCAAGCGAATACCCAGCCGATGTTTGCAGCAGCATTGACGACAAACCAGCGCGGGATCGTGCCCGCCCGCGCACGGATGCCTGGCGAGGAGACGAGGACCGCAATACCGAATCCCAGCAGTCCCAGATAGATCAGGCTCCAGATCCGGAAGACCCAGCCCGCCGGGGTGAAGCCGGTGGGATACATCGCCGAGATCTCACCGGTGTTCACGCCGTTGAGCGGCAGGATGTTCGCCGCCGCATTCACCGCGATGACGGCAACGATGGCCAGCAGTGGCAGGATTCGGTCCAGGCGAGTTGTCAATGTGCACCCGTTGCTTGCGAGATTGACTGACTATACCTGTGGATCCGTGAGCAGTGTGGAGATCGAGCTTGCGCGGTGCTCTCAGGCAACGCATCCTTGCGGCATCCCATCCGGACCCCCGACGCCATGGCCGAGCCTGCCCGCCAGCCCTTTCGCGCCCCTGATACCCTGGTCATCCTGTTCTGGGTCGCGCTGCTGCTGGTCGGCATCAGCTTCATCGTCCCGGCCGGCAGCTTCGCGGTCGAAGAAGGCGAGGACGGCGCAAGACTCGTGGCACTCGCGAGTTTCAATGTGGCGCCGCAAGGCCCGCCGGGCACGCCGCTGTTCAATGCAGGACGAGAGGCCACGGGCTTTCTCAATGCGCCCTATGAAGGCATGACTTCGGGCAGCCGCAGCGGGGGGGCGGTCGCCATCATCACGTTTCTGCTGCTGGTGGGTGGCGCGTTCGGGGTGATCATGAGCACCGGCTGCGTGGATCGAGGCGTACGCGCGCTGATCCGGCGCACCCAGCACGATCCGCTGCTCGTATTGCCGCTGCTGTTTCTGGCCTTCTCGCTGGGCGGTGCGATCTTCGGCATGAGCGAGGAGACCATCGCCTTCGTGATCCTGCTGGTGCCGATCATCGTGCGCCTGGGCTTCGACTCGATCACCGCCGTGCTGATCACTTATGTCGCCTCCCGCGTCGGCTTTGCCGCCAGCTGGATGAACCCCTTCAACGTCGGTATCGCCCAGGGCATCGCAGAGGTCGCGCCCTTGTCCGGTGCGCCGTTGCGCATGGTGATGTGGGCCGTGGTGACGCTGGTCGGCATGGTCTTCACGCTGTGGTATGCGCGGCGCATCAAGGCAAGGCCGGAACTCTCACCCGTGCACGCCAGCGATGCGTGGTTCCGTGACAAACACGCAGTGTCTTCCGATGAGGCGGTCGAGTTTACACGTCGCGACGCGCTCGCCCTGCTGATCGTGCTCGCCGGCGTTGCCTGGGTCGTGGTTGGTGTCGTTCGCTACCAGTACTACATCGCCGAGATCGCCACGCAGTTCCTGGCGATGGGTCTGGCGGTAGGGCTGCTCTACCTCCTGCCTGGCGCGCATCGCATCAGCGCAAATGAACTGGCTGGTGCCTTTCGCGACGGCGTGGGCAGCCTGGTCCCTGCGGTGATTGTCGTGGGCATTGCCAATGGCCTGGTGGTACTGATGGGCGGTGTGGATCCGGCGCAGCCTTCGGTGATGAACACACTGCTGTTCGGCATGGCCTCGGCGCTGGAGCATGTCCCGGAGGTCGGCTCCGCGTGGCTGATGTTCTTCGTGCAATCGATACTGAACTTCTTCGTGCCTTCGGGATCCGGCCAGGCGGCACTCACCATGCCGCTGATGGCGCCGCTGGGCGATCTTGTGGGTGTCACCCGCCAGGTCTCGGTGCTTGCCTTTCAGCTGGGTGACAGTCTGACCAACCTGGTCGTGCCCACCTCCGCGTCGCTCATGGGCTCACTGGGTGCCGCGCGCATCGAGTGGGCTACCTGGGTGCGCTTCATCTGGCCGCTGCTGGCGGTACTGGTGGCCATCGCGCTGGCGTTCATCGGCGTGGCGGTGATGATCGGCTACGCATGACGTCGTCTGATCATTCCTGCGCCTCACGCTTGAGCCCGTAAAACAGCAGCAGGTGCCCGTCGAAATCGATGACGCCAGCTTCGAGACCAGGCCTGCCAGCTTCGCGGCTCATGAACTCGGTGGGGGGGATCAGTTCCAGGCCCAGGGCCTCGACCTGCTCCATGACGCCCTCGACATCCTCCACCGTCTGTACCCACGCCACTGCACGGGGGCTGTTCGGCAGATTGAGCTCTATGCCCGGGACCTCACCGATGCCCAGCACGTCGGTGTAGCCCTGGCCGCCGCTGAGATAGGCGAAGCGCTTCATCGCGCCGGGCTCGATATTGAAGAACACATAGGAATAGGAATCAGGTCCGGTCTCGGAGACGCGGCTCAACTCGAGACCAAGAACGTCGCGATACAGGGTGAGCGATCGTTCGAGATCCGATACCAGGATGGAGTGACGATACAACGGTGCAAGGCGCTGCGCGTTCGCCGGGCTTGCAGGCACGGAAGCGGCGGCAGTGTGCTGCGCCGCTGCAGCTTCGAGCTCAGGCCCTGCACGTTCGGCCGGGCTGCAGCCCAAGAGAACCACAAGGCTGATGACGCCAAGCACTTTCTGACGCATGCAGAACACTCCTCTAGTTTTTCGACAATACGGCGGGATTCACTGCGCTGTGGCCCTGTCGGCTTCGCATGCTGCACCGGCAGCGCGTGCTTCGGCGGATCGATACACGGTGACCGTGTAGTCGCCGGCAAGCGGATCGACGCGCAAGGGCAGAATCTCGCGCTGATAGGTTTCCGAGTCCCAGAATTCACGCGCTGCGGCCTGCGTAGGGAAGCGCACGATCAGCGATACGTGGTCTTCGTGGGGGGCGCCCTCGAAGACCTCGACGGGGCGCGCCTCATTCACGTAGCGCCCGCCCACGGAAGGATAGAGCCCGGATGCCTCGAGCGCCGCTGCGTAGCGACCCATGCGTGCGACATCCAGGGTCGTGCCGGCAATGATCATGTAGGCGGCGCAGGCCTCGTGGGCGACAGCATCAGGGACGTGCTGAAAAATCTCGATGGGCAGCCCGTCTGGCGTGTGAACGACGACAGAGTGCCCCGGGCCAAGATCCGGAAGGTGCACGGCGCGCACAACGGGCCGGGACTGCGCGGAGAACGCCTCCCAGCGCGCCAGGAACGCTTCGAGATCCCTGACCTCGAAGCTCAACATGCCCACGCCACGCTGCAACAATCCCGGCTTCTCATCAGCGATCTTTTCACCATCCAGCAGTTCCATGACAACCAGGTAGCCGGTGCTGGCGCCCGGGCTGAACCACTGCTGGAAGGCAATTTCCTGGCCGCGTTCCAGGCCGCGAAGGCCGCCCTGGGGGCCGCCGCTTCGGAAGCTCATCTCGCGACGCAGCTCCAGCCCCAGGACTTCGCGCAGGAAATTTCCGGTTTCCGAAATGTCGGCGACGAACATACTGCTGTAGGCAACACCACCGATATCCAGTGCGGCATCGATGGCACCTATCGGGGTCAGGGGGCCGCGGTCCACACCCAGCACCAGCACGTCGTCGGGGGCCATCAGGTGAAACTCTCCAACGTCGTAGGTCGAGCCGTCTTCCCTGGGAAACGCCATGCTCACAACATCGGCCGTCGCCTCGAAGCCATGCGCCTGCACCATCTCGTAACGCCGTGCGAGTCCGCGTACCGGGAAGCCGAAGCCCAAAGGGCCGACAATACGGCTGTCATAGGCAGGTCTGAAACTGGCGTGCGCCTCTGGCACGGCGATGGCGCGCACGCTCGCCGCACCCTCGGCTTCCGGCTGACGGAACAGCGCGATTTCCAGTACATCGGTCTCGGCCAGACCCCAATGCGCCGCAAGCACGCGGGCATCTTCATCTCGCAGCGTGACCATTTCCACGTCCATGCCCAGGGCGCCCTGATAGAACCGCCGGGTCGCAAGCAGGTCGCCGGTCGTGATCGTCACGACCCGCAGGGGCAAGGTTTGTGCATCCTCCGCGCTTGAGCGCGGCAGCATTGGATCCGCAGGCTCTTCCTGCGCGAGCGCATAATCTGCCGGCCAGATCGCCCCCAGACACACAGTCCAGGCCAAGGCCATGTTGAGACGTGAGATTGCCACCGTGTCGCCCTCCTGCCTTGCGGTGTTCCAGCCTAGATTGTTTTTTTCGGACCTTCGATGGAGAGTCGGATACAGCTGAACTGCTCCCCGAATTCATCTTCGAGCAGAAGTTCGCTTCCCGACTCGCGGAGTATCGTTGCAGTCTCCGTGTGAGGCATCTGGGGAAGCATCGGCACGAGCTGCTGGATCAGGTAGCGCTGAAGTTCCACGGCCTGCGCCGAGCCCGGTGCAAGCTCCAGCGTTTCCAGCGTCAGCGTGAGTTGCTGCCGGTCACGACGCCACTGACCACGACTCGTCCCGGCCAGCACCAGCGGCCATGGGCCGAAGTTCACGATCGCATCGCCATCAGTGTTGAATCCGCCGTCCGCGCGCAGAATTGACCGGGTGTTGACCTTCATCGCCAGATCGCTCTGGCCGGCCACACCCAGGCGAAGCTGTGTGGGGCACTGCCAGCGGCCGACAAGATCGACATCCGCCGCGTGCGCGGAGTACCACAGCGTGGCCACCGCGAACACGAACACACTTCCGGCAATGCCTGCCAGCCGCTGACTATTGACCCGCATCATCCACCGCCAATGCCCGCGCCTGCGCCGGGCGCACTCGAATCTCCAGCGGGCGCAGGGCGAGATACACACCCAGCGATGCGAGCAGGCCAAGCAACGCCGGTGCGATCTCCAGATCGATCGGAGACCAAGCCTTGCCATTGGCCGCCGCGATCAGAGCGCCGCCAAGGAAGGCTGCAATGGCTGACCCGTTGATCGAATGACGCGCGTCGGGTTCAAACGTCAGTGGTCGACGGCGCACAAGGTAATACTCAGCGAGCACCGGACCGACGATGGGCGGGACGATCGTCGCCAGCAGATCGATCCAGCCCAGGAACTGCTGGTAGATGCCCAGACCCAGCAGGGTGCCGAGAACACCGCAGATCACCACCATGACGCGCTTGGGCCGCCGAAACAGGCTGGCGGTCTGGACACTGGGAAGATAGAGGTTCGCATCGCCCGTGGTCCACAGCGCCAGCGTCATGCCCAGCAGGCCGAATACTGCCGCGAAGCCGGCCAGCCCGGCCATGTACACGGTGAAGTCAGGGCTGCCACTGGCGATCGCCCCGAGTGCACCGATGGTATGCAGAAACACCTGATTCACGACCAGCACGACGAACGGGATTGCCAGGGCGACCGCCAGCGTTCGCGCAAACCGCACGTACTCTGCCATCACAACCGCACCGACAATCCAGGCGCCGACGACGATGTTGACGGCATCGAAGCCGGAGATCGGGTTTTGCGCGGCACGCGCGGCCGATTGCTCCAGCAGTGCAGCCAGCCCGCCTGCCTCGTCGAGATTCAGCACGATGGCATAGACACCGACGGCAACGAGCACGGCCATGGCCGGCACACCCACCCGTTCCAGGCCCTTGATGCCGAAATACGTTGTGAAGGTGAACAGCAGACCGCCGAAGATCGCGACCGCAAAGTACAAGGCTGTGCCCGGAGACTGCGTCCAGACCTGCGCGAACGCACCGACCACGATGCCCTGCCAGCCGATAGTCAGCAAGGCGATCAGAATCACTGGCATGTACGCGCCCAGCGGACCGTAGGTCGCGCGAAAAATCAGCGCGCTGTTGCAGCCGGTGCGGTAGGCAATGTATCCGACCATCGCCCCGATACCGAAATTGATCGCGTTGCCCAGCATCGAGTACCAGAACAGGTCCGGCCACAGCGTGACGCCCGAGCCCAGCGCCCCGCCCGCCAGCAGTCCGGTGATCAGAAACCCCCAGCCGAAGGCCAGCGCGAGCAGCGGCCCGGCGGGCCGGCGCTGTTCGGGGCCCAGCGGCGCCAGGGGGTTGTCTGCACTATCACGCTCGGCGGCCTCATCGAGGCGCCACCACTCTGAGAACCGAAACTTCGCCATGCTGCCTCTGCCCCTTGCATCCTGCGCGACCGCGCTAACATACGCCTGCGGGCCACGCACCACAAACCATGATCAATACCTCGCCCTTGCCGCCCGGGAGCCTCTGAGCCTTGCCGCTACTGCTCATTCTGTCGTGCATCTGTTTCGTAGCGTCGCTGTCGATCCGCATTCTCGACCCGGTGGTTCCACAGATCGCGCGTGATTTTGCCACCTCGCCGGAGAGCATCGCGCTGCTCGCCACGGCGGTCGCCCTGCCCTACGCCTTCAGTCAGCCGGTGCTCGGTCCGCTCGGCGATTCGATGGGCAAGATCCGCCTGATCAAGGTGTGCCTCGCCGTGCTGCTCGGCTCGCTGCTGGTCTCAGCGCTCGCGCCCACCGTGGAGATCCTGTTCGCATCACGCGTGGTGTCGGGTCTGGCCGGCGGCGGACTGATCCCCGTTGCACTGGCCGTGGTCGGTGATCGATTCGCTCTGGCCGATCGCCAGGTGGCGTTGTCGCGCGTGCTGGCGGCGATGCTGGGCGCGCTGCTGTTCGGGTCGATCGCCTCCGGACTCATCGCCGAGGCGGTGGGCTGGCGCGTGGTGATGGGGCTTGCCGCCCTTATGACCGGCCTTGCGCTGGCCATCGCCATGTCGCAGCTGCAGCCACGCAGTGAACCCCGTGCTGCTTCGTTCCGATTTGCGGACATCATCGCCGGCTATGTCCGGGTGTTCGAAAATCCGCGGGCCAAGATGTGTTTCATCGCGGTGTTCATCGAGGGGCTGATCATTTTTGGCTTCCTGCCGTATATCGCCATTCTGCTGGAGGCTCGCGGTGCCGGCGGGATTCGCCAAGCCGGATTCATCCTGGCCGGCATGGGGGTCGGCGGGCTGCTATACGCCGGCACCGTCCGCAGCCTTCTGCAAGGCCTCGGTGACATGTTCAACCTCATGCGTGTGGGTGGTGTAATGGTCGGTCTGGGGTTCCTGGGCGTGGCGGTCGACGGACCATGGACACTCCAGGCGCTGGCGTTCGTGCTGATCGGATTCGGCTTCTACGGCATCCACAGTTCGTTGCAGACCCAGGCGACGGAACTCGCACCAGGCCATCGCGGTGCCGCCGTATCGCTGCACGCGTTTTTCTTTTTCCTGGGACATGCCGCCGGCCCTCCGCTGTATGCCCTGGCACTGGGCGCGGCAGGCAGTACGGCGACCCTGCTCAGCGTCGCGCTCATTACCCCGTGTCTGGCCCTGCTTCTGGCCGGCGCGCTCGGCCAGGAAAAATTTCGTTAGCACAGCAAAATCAAGGCCCGGTCGCACTATGCGATCATACGCAGGTCACCGCATCGAACAAAAGGGGCGCACCGTGACGACCGACGAGTTTGTCGACCCTACTCGCGAAGCCTTTACCATATTCAAGGCTCTGCCGCGAGACACCGAGATTCACATGCTGAATCTGCTTCGCTTCAGGCAGCAGGCACGCTATCCATCCGGACACGATCAGGCATCGAGCGGACTCACTGGCGAACAGGCCTACGCCAGATACGGTCGCGCCAGCGCCTCTGTGTTCGCCCGCGTCGGAGGATCGATCATCTGGCGCGGACGGATGGATGCCATGGTGATCGGCCCCGCCGAGCAGGTCTGGGATGCTGCATTCATCGCAAGGTATCCCGACGCCTCGGCATTCCTCGCGATGGTTACCGACCCGGAATATCGTCTCGCCGTAGTCCATCGGCAGGCCGCGGTCCTGACCAGTCGGCTGGTGCGATTCGCGCCGACGACCGGCGAGAGGGTCGGCTTTGCATGAGGCACCTGCAGCGTCTGCAAATTGCGACGTATAGGCGCGCACGCCCGTAGCTGGCACACTGATTGGAAGGTTACCCTGCCTGTTGCTGCCGCAGGGCTCCCGTACCTGTCTGCAGCACGGGCAAATACTGCCCGGGAGGGCTTATGTTCGAGTTTGGCAAGGGCAAGCGACCCGCAGAGGATCAGCATATGCAACCGCGCGACAACAGTACCGCCATGCGCCAGGACACTCACACCCCGGCGACCGGCGCGCCCGCCCGACCAGCGGGTGCAAGTCAGCCTGCAGTGATCGGGCCGTCGATTCGTATCGAGGGCGACCTGCAGGGCGAAGAGGATCTGGTCATCGAAGGCGAGGTTCACGGCACGGTCAACCTGCGGGGCAACGCGCTGACGATCGGCAGCAAAGGGCAGGTGAAGGCCGATGTATATGCGCATTCGATCCGGGTAGAAGGACATATGGAGGGCGATCTGTTCGCCGCCGAGCGCGCTGTGATCACCAAGTCGGCCAATGTACGTGGCAACATCACCGCGCCGCGGGTCAATCTGGAAGACGGCGCCAGGTTCCGCGGCTCGATTGAAATGGATCCCGAATCGCTGCAACCCGTGTTCGGTGCCAGCAAGGCCTCCGGCGCGACAGGCTCGGCGCCGGGCAGCAGTGGTTCCACCGGCGCAGCTTCGTCTGCCTCGGTAGGGGGCAGCGGTGCTGGCACCCCGCAGACTGTGACCACTGGCGGAATCGCCGCCAAGGACAAGAAGGCGGCGGGCTGAGAACGGCTGAAGCCGTCCGCCCTGTCATGAGGCCGGCTACGATCGGCCGGGATTCCACCAGCACCGGCACGCAACACCCGGTGCGCTCCCCGCTGTTCGCACAGCTGCTGGGCTGGCTCGAAGCCATGGGTCGTCCTCAGGTCATCGACCTCGGGCAGGTCTGCCCTGCACTGCTGGAGCGGTTTGCGACCATGAGCGCGTGGGTGCAGGTCGTCGACCTGCCGCATGCGCTGGCGCAATGGTGCGCGGCACCCGAAGATGTAAACGCGGGCCGCTGGTTCGTGGACTGGCTGCTGCCGCCCGGACCGCGCCCCGCCGATGCGGTGCTCGCATGGGACCTGCCCAACTACCTGCCGCTGGAGGTTTCCGCGGCGCTGATGCGCGCGCTTGCCACACGATGTCGGCGAGGCGCTCTGGTATACATGCTTGCCACCTATGCGCATCCGGACATGCCGGCAACCCCGGGACGCTATGTCCCCACAGGCGACGACGCCCTGCTGTGTGAAAGCAGTGCGACTCCGCGAATCGCGGCCCCGCGCCACACCAGCGCGGCTCTCGATGAGGCCTTCGTCGATCTGCGCCCCGAGCGTGCGGTGCTGTTGAAGAACGGAATGCAGGAGATGACATTCAGGGTAGACGCGACCGCGTGGCCACCGCGTCACTGAAAGCGCCCTTGCCGGGCGTGTCATAGATCGGCGCTCCGATGGATGACAAGACCGCAGCGATCACGCAGACTTGAATGGCCAATTCCGACTCAGGAGCAGTGACATGGCGAAGGGTATGGACAAGAAGAAGGAAGCACGCAAGAAACCTGCGAAAACGCTCAAGGAGAAGCGCGCCGAGAAGGCCGCCAAGCGAGGCTAGCAGGCACGCGCGCGACGCTCGACAGCCCGGCAGCCGGATCGCTGCCGGGTTTGATTTTCTGCAGGGCAGGAATAACGGTGTAGAATTCAGGTCAGGGTGGCGGCACACCGACGGAGGTGGTGCATGAACACCGAACATGACAAGTACGACAGCGACCTATTCCGCACGGCGGTGGAAATGGCACCAGCCGGCATTCTCGCTGTCGATTCCACCGGCCGGGTTCTGCTGGTAAACCAGGAGATAGAACGACTGTTCGGATACGCCCGGGATGAGTTGATCGGACAATCCGTCGACAGGCTCGTCCCGGAGCGATTCCGCGCATCGCATCCTGCACACCGCGCCGATTACCTTGCCGAGCCGCGCACCCGGCCGATGGGAAGCGGGCGCGACCTGTATGGTCTGCGCAAGGATGGCACGGAGGTGCCCATCGAAATCGGTCTCAATCCGGTAACCAGGCAGGGCCAACGGGTCACGCTGGCCTCGGTGGTGGACCTGAGCGCCAGGCGACGGGCCGAGGCAAGATTTCAGGCCGCCGTGGAATCATCCCCCAGCGGCATGCTGATGACCGACTCGGCCGGAAAGATATTGCTGGTGAACCGGGAAGTCGAGCGTCTGTTCGGCTACGCGCGAAGCGAACTCGTTGGTGAGCCTGTCGAAGTGCTCGTGCCCGCTCGGTTCGCAGCCCAGCATCCGACCCAGCGCAGGTCGTTCTTCGCGCAACCCACCAGCCGTCCGATGGGCGTAGGCCGGGACCTTTACGGGCTGCGAAAGGATGGCACTGAGGTGCTCGTGGAGATCGGTCTGAATCCGATTCAGACCGATGAAGGCGTGCGGGTACTGTGCTCGATCGTCGACATCACGGCGCGTCGCCAGACCGAAGACCGGCTCCGACAGGCGCAGAAAATGGAGGCCATCGGCACTCTGGCAAGCGGCATCGCGCATGATTTCAACAATGTGCCTTTCAGTATCGTGGGGCACGCAGAGCTCGTCCGCGACTGCGCCGGCCTCGAGGACGAACAACGCACAGACCTTACGCAGATACTCCACGCAGCGGAGCGAGGCCGCCAGCTGGTACAGCGCATCCTGGCGTTCAGCCGCAAGAGCGAAGTCACGCGGATCCCGATCAGGCTGAACCGAACGCTTCACGAGATCATCGAACTGCTGCGCGCCACGCTGCCGGCGACCATCGAGATTCAACACAATCTGAGTTCAAGCACGCCGCAGGTGCTGTCCGACGGCACACAGATTCACCAGGTCGTGATGAATCTTGCGACGAATGCGGCCCATGCCATGCCCGACGGGGGTGTGCTGCAGATCACGCTGGCCCCGTATTCGCATGATGAATCGGACGACGCATCAGGGCCGAGCCTGACGGCAGGCCTGTATGCCCGGCTGAGAGTGGAAGACACAGGCACTGGCATGACGAGCGAAGTGATGGAGCGCGCCCGTGAGCCCTTCTTTACGACCAAGGAGGTGACCCAGGGCACCGGATTGGGCCTGGCGATCATCCACGGTATCGTCGAGGGTCACGATGGTGCCATGGAGATTCACAGCGCGCCCGGAACCGGTACCCGCGTGGATTTATTTTTTCCGGCATACACGGGCAGCGCTGCCGCTGGCGCAAGCACCCAGGAGGACACTGTGGACGAAGGCGCTCATGTACTGCTCGTGGACGACGAACCCGATCTTGCCGCGATGCTCAAGCGGCAGATCACGGCGCTTGGGTACCGCGTGACCGCGCACACCTCCAGCCTGGAGGCACTGGCCGCGTTCCGTGGCAGGCCGGACAATTTCGACCTGCTGGTAACCGACAACACCATGCCGAAAATGACCGGACTGGCGCTGACCAAGGAGATCCTGAAAGAGCGACCCGGGCTGCCGGTGCTGCTCATTTCGGGCCTTGCCGAAGTCAGTGACCCGCAAACCCTCCTCGACATGGGCGTCAGCAAGGTACTGCCGAAGCCCCACAGTGCCGGGGCACTTCGTTCAGCCCTCGAGCAGCTGCTGCCGCCGACTCGCAAACCCCCGCAGTAGCTGTCGCCTGAGCGGCTGGAAGCCGCCGCGCTCAGGCGCTGGCGCGCACCAGCGCATTGATTTTTGCCTTGATCGCAGCGCCGCGTCGCTTGATCCACCCCAGAATGTAGAGTCGGAACGACACACCAAGAATATTCCCGATCATGCTGATGCGTCGGACCATACCCAGCATGACGCCAAATTTCTGTTCCTTGATCCGATGCGTCGTACCATGTACCAGCGCGAAGCCCATTCCCTTGTCGAATTGCTTCGATGTGTAGTTCAGCGCGATTTCGATCTGGAAGCCATGCCGACAATTCTGCGGTACGGCCTCCCACAGTCGGCGAGTCAACGCACGATCCCCACCGATGATCGGAAACAGGCGCAGCGCCTTGTTGAGCAGCATCGTACTGCGGGCGCGTACTCCCACGTACATCTCGTGGCGACCCTCGATGACCGGATGCATGATTTGCGACAGTGTCTGCTGCGTATGCCCGGTGACATCGGCATCCAGGAACAGCAGGATATTGGCTGTGGCTGCACGCACGCCTGCATCCATGGCACTTGCCTTCCCCGTATTCTGCGCCCTGCGGATGACACGCGCGCCGGCGGCCTCGGCCACCTGGGCGGTCGTATCCGTGGAACCATCGTCGACGACCAGCACTTCCGTGACGTCCGGATGCTGCAGGGCGCTGGCGATGACAGCGGCAATGGTCTCCGCCTCGTTGAATGCGGGAATGACTACCGAGACCATTTTTTCCTCAACAGTCGGCTGACCAGATAGTTGGCTGACACCGCCACGACAATGAACACCAGGAAGGCTATCTCGAGATCATCAACGAACTCGCCGAGCTGACGGGTCGTGCCGACGACGGAATAGGCGATGGCGGCGAGCGCCAGCGAAAGCGCGAGAACCCCCAGAAAGTTCACGACAATGTAGGTACGAAACGGCATATCGTGAACACCTGCAAGCACTTGCGCAACTGTCCGGGTGCCGTAGACAAACTTTGAAAGAAACAGCACCTGTACGCCCTTGCGGGTGAACAGACGTTCCAGACCGCGGACCACGCTGTTGCTGTGCCTGCCCGGTATCCGCTCGAGCGCGGTGGCAGGAAATTTCCGTCCCAGACCATACCAGGCAAGGTCGGACAGGACGGTGGCGAGGATTGCCAGCGAGATCACCGCGACAAGGTCGAGCCGCCCGGTAGCAGCCAGGTAGACCGCCGGCAGGAGTACAACCTCTCCAGCCACCAGCATGCCAACAAAGATGAACAGATATGGATGGGCCTGGAGCAGGCTGATCAGAGGCTGAAGAAACTCGAACACCATGTTGCTGATGATAGCGTGTAGACGACACGTCGCGAATGTATTCGAAGTCGACCAAGCTTACGGACAATCGTTCGTGCTATACAGGCGGGCCCGCACCTCCCCGGACCAGCATGCCCACAGCCCTTCATCGCCAACGCCTCGATACCATCGTTGATGAGCTGCTGTCTGCCGGTGCCACGAGCATTCTGGATCTCGGCTGCGGCACGGGTGAACTGCTGCAGCGCCTGCGTGCCCACGACCAGTTCGAACGGCTGGTCGGCATCGACATCGACGAGCATGCCATCGCCAGGGCCAGACGGGCACTGAGCCTGGATCCCTTGAGGCCGACAGGACATCTGCAGGTGCGATACGGATCCTTCGAAGCACCCGACCGGGAACTCGCAGGCTTCGATGCGGCCGTGATGCTCGAAACGATAGAACACATCGATCCCGGTCGGCTCTCGCGTGTCGAGCAAGGCGTTTTTTCAGGCCTTCGCCCCACCCTGATCCTGATCACCACACCCAACCGGGAGTACAACGTCGTGCATGGCATGGCTCCGGGGCAGCGACGCCATCCCGGTCATCGCTTCGAATGGGATCGTGCACAGTTTCGACTCTGGTCGTCCGGAGTGGCGCAGCGCAACAGGTATCATGTCACGTTCGTCGATATCGGCAGCGCGGATCCCGTGTACGGCAGTTCCACGCAGATGGCAAGATTTGTGCGTCGTGAAGACGGATGAGGATCGGACGCTCTCACCTGATCGATAGTGCTCAGCGCAGTTGGTACAGGTGCCATCGCCCGGTAACATGTTCACGAAATCGACGACGCCCAGCAGCGTCATGCATAAGGACTCGCGCCATGCTCATCGACTGCCACGTCCACATCAATAACTACGACGCGAACAGCCACAAGCCGGCGAGCGAGACGGCTGGTGAGTTGTTCGCCACCATGGCCCGAGTGGGTGTGGATCACGCCGTCGTACTGACCTCATACCAGGTCTCGCCGCACCGACCGCATGTCGATGAAGTCATCGAGCTGCTCGGGGACGACCCGCGCATCAGTATCATCGAAGGCCTGCGCTGGCGCGGCGACGGCGAACGCACGGATCTGTTTCGCATGGAAGAGCGTATCCGCGACGGGCTGGTGCAGGGCATCAAGCTCTACCCCGGGTATGAAAACTACGCGATCAATGACCCTTCTCTGGAGTCCGTCTTCCATATCGCAGCCAAGTACGACGTGCCGGTGATGATCCACACCGGCGACACCTACGCCACGCGTGCGAAAGTGCGCCAGGCACACCCTCTGCTGGTGGACGACATCGCGGTGGATTTTCCGAAGGTCAAGTTCGTCCTCTGCCATCTCGGCAATCCCTGGTTTCAGGATGCAGCGCAGGTGCTCTACAAGAACGACAACGTCTACGCCGACATCTCCGGCCTGACGCTGGGCGATTTCCACTACGAGTTCGAGCGCTACATGGTGCAGCGGGTCAAGGACATGATCATGTACATGGGCGATCCGGGAAAGCAGCTCATGTACGGCACCGACTGGCCACTGGCCGGCATGGGCACCTATCTCAAGTTCTTCAACGGTCTGGAGCTGACTGACGAGGCCAAGGAGAACATCGCCTGGCGCACCGCCGCGCGACTCTTCCGCATCGATACCGACGCGCTGACGCCATCCGGGCCCGTAGCGTGATGGGTACGCCCAGCGTTCCACTGACCCTGCTTACCGGGTTTCTGGGCGCCGGCAAGACAACCGTACTCAATCGTATTCTTGCGGGTGATCACGGCCTGCGCATCGCCGTGATGGTCAACGATTTCGGCGACCTGGACATCGACGAGGAACTCATCGCCGGTCGCAGCGAAGGCACGGTGCGCCTGACCAACGGTTGCATCTGCTGCAGTCTCAAGGAGGGGCTGGTCACGGCAGTCATGGAAGTTTTGCACCGTACCGAACGCCCGGAGCACATCGTGCTGGAGGCCAGCGGTGTCGCCGACCCCACTGGCATCGCGACGACCCTGCTGGCACCGGTATTCGGCGGACGCATCCGGCTGGACGGTGTCATCTGCGTGGTCGATGCACTGCAGTTCATGGCTCATCACGAGGAGCTTGACCTGATGCTTCGCCAGTTGATGGTGTCGGATCTGATCTTGCTCAACAAGCGCGATCTGGTCGATCAGACGACACTCGAGGATCTGCAGGCGCAGATCCGGAGCTGGCTGGCACAGGCGCGGATCCTGCCGACCGTGCGCGGCGAGGCGCCGCTGGCCATCCTGTTGTCATCGATGCACGCGCCGGCACCTCTGCATGAAACAGCAACGGAATCCGCATGCCGCAGTGGTCAGTGCGCTCATCCCGAGCACCGGGGCCACGGTGCGTTCGACACCTGGCATTACGCCACGCCAGAGGCACTGTGCCCAGACGCCCTGCAGCAGCTGGCGCGCAGCTTGCCGTCCACCGTCTATCGCATCAAGGGGCGGGCGCGGCTGCCGGCGCCTGGCTCCGGTCGCGGCCTCATCCAGGGCGTGGGCCGTCGGCTGCACGTGGAGCCCATCGATACGCAGGCGTCCGGGCCCGCGGCTGCTCGAAGCGAGCTGGTTGTCATCGGCGCGAGGGGCACCCTGGACGAGCGCTGGCTGCGGGCGTCATTCGATGACTGCCGTCGCAGCACGCCCGGGGCACGCTGAGCTACACTGGACGCCTCCGTTGCCGCCGGCGACGCCACTGTCGATCACCGATTGATGGACCCCATCCGCAAGCTCATCACCGCCTCCTCCCTGCTGCTGGTCACCAGCCACGTCTACGGCCACAACGAGGAGGATGTCCGCTACCTGTCTCCGGAGGGTCACGATCACGGCGGCTGCGAGGCACCCCACCACGCCTGCCGCACCATCGCCTATGCGGCCGGCCAGGCAGGAAAAGGTGGGCAGCTGCGCTTCGCTGAAGGCAGCTATCACGTCGATGCGCTCGAGGATCTTTTCTACCTCACCACCGAATCGGCGATTCTCCGGCCAGGCTTCAGTGCCGACTTTCATCACCAGGACAGCGAGGCACACCAGAGTGTGCTCATCGGTGTACCGACAGAGTATCGCGAAGCGCTGGAAGCACTGGGGTTCGGCGTCATCGTCGACGACAAATGGCGCGGTACCGGCCAGGGTGCAGACCCTGACATGCTGCTTGCGGTGATGGGCACGGTCGGCATCAGCGCAGGCTCAGCCGATTGTGTGGACGGCAACGCGGCCGGATTCGCCTGCAGCGCTGTGGATCTGGTCGGCCATGTCGCGCTCGCGGATTTCAGCGGTGCTCCGTCAGGGGCCAACGATGTATGGGGCTTTGTCGATCTGAACAGCGAACGCGAATACGCGTTGGTTGGCCTGCGCAATGGCATGACCGTGTTCGATATCGCGGATCCTGCCGCACCGGTAGAGATCGCTACCATCCCGGGCACCGAGACGGGCTGGCGCGATATCAAGGTGCTGCAGTTCTTCGATGATGACGCGGCGCGCTGGCGAGCCTATGCGTATGTGTCCGCCGATGGCGCCAGTGATCGACTCACCGTGGTCGACCTCTCCGGCCTGCCCAATCGCATCGAACTGGTCGGCCGGCTGACCCCGGATCTTCGCGCGCACAACCTGGCAATTTCCGGCGTGGACTTCACGTTGAACATCGAGTTGCCGGAACGCAATGCGACGCTGATCCAGGCTGGATCGAATCTCAATGCCGGCGGCTTTCGCGCATTCTCATTGGCGGATCCTCGGGCGCCGGCACTGATCTCCCAGGGACAGTTCGGCTACGTGCACGATGGCACCTCGATGGTGCTGCATGACCCGGCGCAGATTGCCGCCTGCCCGAACCGCACGAACCTCTGCGAGGTCCTCGCGGACTTCAACGAATCGACCATGGACCTGTGGGACATCACCGATCCGGGCGCACCGGAGCGCCTTTCGTCCGTGAGCTATCCTAACGCGCGCTACGTGCACTCCGGCTCGTGGTCGGAGGACGGTCGCTACGTTTATGTCCACGATGAACTCGCCGAGCGCGACCTTGGCATCAACACGACGGTGCACATCTTCGATGTCGCCGATCTGCTCCAGCCGGTGCTCGCCGGCACCTGGACC
>CAYLNP010000005.1:10916-38400 GCA_964384925.1 uncultured Woeseiaceae bacterium | reverse complement strand
CAGGATGCCGACATCATCATGTTCATCTATCGTGAAGAGGTCTACGACAAGGAGACCCACCGCAAGGGCATCGCCGACATCATCATTGCGAAGCAGCGCAATGGCCCCATCGGTGAGGTGTCGCTGACGTTTCTGGGCGAGTATACGAAGTTCGAGAACTACGCTGGCGAGTCGTTCGCTGGTGGGAATTATCCGTGACGGCACCGACGCGGGCGCGGATCAGCCGCGCCGCACTGGCCGCCAATCTCTCGCGCGTGCGCACCGCAGCCCCGGGCTGCCGGGTCATCTCCGTGGTCAAGGCCAATGCTTACGGTCATGGTCTGGTGCCCGTGGCACGGGCGCTGGCCCGAACCGATGCGTATGCAGTGGCGCGCGTCGAAGAGGCGCTGGCACTGCGCGAGGCGGGTCTGGCACATCCGGTGATCCTGCTTGAAGGCCCGCTGGAGCCAGCCGATCTCGAGCACGCTGCGCGTTATCACCTCGATCTGGTCATCCATTGCGCCGAACAGCTTCGGATGCTGGAGAGCTACCGCGGCAACGCGCGCTACACGCTCTGGCTGAAGTTCGACAGCGGCATGAATCGCCTCGGACTGCCCCTGGGCGACGCGCCGGCCGTGCTGTCGCGCATACAGGCGCTCAACTGCGCCGCACGTCCGCTTCGGCTGATGACGCATCTTGCCTGCGCGGACGAACGCGAGGCGGCGATGAATCTCCAGCAGTTGCAGCGCTTTCGGGCGGCGTTTTCCGACATGGTCTGCGACGTGAGTATTGCCAACTCCGCGGCCATCCTTGGGATTCCGGAGACCCTAGCAGTGCCCGTTGCCCCGGCGAGAGGCGCGGCGGCCAGCAACTGGGTACGCCCCGGCATCATGCTCTACGGTATTTCCCCGTTCGCCGATGTCACCGGCGCGTCGCTCGGTCTCGTCCCGGCGATGACGTTTCAGACGCGACTGATCGCCGTGCGTCGCGTCGCTGCCGGCGAATCCGTTGGTTACGGCGCGAGTTGGCGTGCGACGGGCGACACCACCATCGGCATCGCCGCCGCAGGGTACGGCGATGGCTATCCGCGCAGCGTACCCAACGGCACCTCGGTGCTGGTGGGGGAGCGTGAAGCGCCGCTGGCAGGGCGGGTATCGATGGATATGCTGGGCGTCGACCTGAGCGGCCTGCCCGAGGCGATGGTCGGAGACAGCGTGACTCTGTGGGGGCAGGGTCTGCCGGTGGAGCGCATAGCAAGCGCTGCCGGCACGATCGCCTATGAACTGGTCTGTGGCATCACGCAGCGCGTGGCCATGGACGTGGTCGACTAAGCCGTCACGCAGGTGTCGACGATGACGCGACTGTTGGGCGCGGCAGTGTTCTACGGCCGCTTCATGCCGAGCTTTTCGCGCATCGGCCACCGCCTGCGCCGCCTGGGATGGCCGCGTGAACGCGCGGATTTCGCCCGGCAGGTCTGGTTGGTGACCGGTGCCTCCAGCGGCATCGGCAGGGCGGTGGCGCGCGCAGCGGCTGCAGCGGGGGCCGAAGTGCTCGCCGTGGCGCGCGAGTCGGCGCATCTGCGCGATATCGGTGCGGGTCTGCCTGACGAGGCGGCGGGACGCATCACGCCGATGCCGGTGGATCTGGCGTCACTCGACGAGGTCAGGACGCTGCTTGCAGACTTGCGCGCGCGATACGGACGCATCGATGTGGTGGTGAACAACGCAGGCGTACTGCTTCACGAGCATGCGCTTGCACCTTCCGGCCATGAGCGCTCTTTCGTGATCAACCTGCTGAGTCATTTCGTGCTCACCGAAGGGCTGCTGGACGGTCAGGTCCTGAGCGGGCAGGGCACGATCGTCAATGTTTCCTCGGGGGGCATGTACACCGTCCCCCTTGCGATCGAAGGTCTGAATCAACGTCGCCCGGCGCGCTTCAGCGGAACGCTCGCCTACGCGAGGCACAAGCGCGCACAGGTGGCATTGACCGACCACTGGCAGCGGCAACTGGAAGTTGCAGCGGAGACGGGCGCGGACCCGCAGGCGAGCAGCGCAGGTTTGCGCTGCTACGTAATGCATCCCGGATGGGTCAGCACGCCAGGGGTGAAGCGCTCGCTGCCGACGTTCTGGAAACTGCAGCGCGCCTGGCTGCGTACGCCGGCGGAGGGGGCCGATACGATACTTTGGCTGAGCCAACACAGGCCGGCACCCATCGCGCAGCGCATCTGGTTCGACCGCAAGCCCCGTGAGGTGCACGTGTTCTCGGCGACCCGCGAGTCCGCCTGCAGCGAGGTTGCGCTGGCGGACTGGCTGCGCGAGCAGGCGGCAGGCTAGTCGATGAAAAAACCCATCTTGACGCCGGCGAGCTGAATCACGTCGTTGTCGCTGAGCTTGCGCGCCCCAGCACCCGTGGGCTGGCCGTTGAGCAGCGGGAAGTCCCCTTCCTTGCCGCTTTCCACATGCACAAGATAGAAACCATCTGAGCGTCGCGTGATCGCGGCGACCTGTATGCCGGGCCTGCCCAGTGTGGTCAGCGCCTTGGAGAGCTCGAGTTCGCGGCCGGCGAAGGAGCCCGAGAGCACCTGCAGGCGGGCCTTTTTCAACACGCGCGCGTCGTCGGTCGCATCATGTCGCCCGGTAGCCATCATGTCCCGGGTGGCAGCACCCGCAGCAACGACACGATCGCGGGCCGATACCACCTGGGCGGCGCTCGGCGGAATCACCATGGTGCGTTCGAACTCGTCCTGATCGACTTCCTCGGCACGCTGGTCGACGAAGCGCAGCTGATGGTGGCCCACGGTAATCACGTCGCCATGCTGCAGCGCATGCTTCTTGATCAGCTTGCCATTGACGTAAGTGCCGTTGGTGCTGTTCAGATCCTCGAGAAACGAATCGTTGAGGATATTGATGATCAGCGAGTGGTGACCACTGACGGCAGGATTGTCGATGCGGATGTCATTGTCAGGGAGCCGCCCAATGGTATAGCGCTCCTTGTTCATGTTGTATTCCGCGAGGACCTGGCTGTCCAGACTGAGAATCAAGCGTGCCATGATGTCCGTGCTCCCTAGCCTAACAGCTTGCGAATCCGTGTCAGCAATCCGGTACTGGCCGGAAACTCGTCCAGTACACGGGCGATGACGACCGACACATTGTCTTTGCCACCGTTGTCGTTGCTGAGCTGGATCAACTGCTTACCGACCATATCAAGATTAGCATTAAAGGTGTTGATGGTTAAGTGAATATCTTCATCTTCGACCATGTCGGGCAGGCCATCGGAGCACAGCAGGTAGTGGTCGCCCACTGCCACGCGCTCCTCACCGACCTCGACATCGACTGTGGGCTCGACGCCCAGCGCACGAGTGACGTAGTTGCGATTGGTCGATCGCTGCGCTTCTTCCTGTGAATAAAAGCCCCGATCCACGAGTTCCTGCAACAGGGAATGATCCATGGTCAGCTGCTCGAACTTCTCGCCGCGCAGTCGATAGAGACGTGAGTCGCCGACATGCGCGATGGAGATCCGATCGTCCCAGAACAGGCATGCAACGATGGTCGTACCCATGCCTTCGCACTGCGCCTGTGTCTGCGCGGTGTTGTAGATGAGCTTGTTGGCCCGCATGATCGCATCGCGCAGGATGATGGTCTGACGCATGAGCCCTGTGGGTGCATCGGTGGCCTCGCGCTTCTCCCGCTGACAGGCCTCGGTCACCAGCTCGATCACGGTCTTCACCGCAATCCCGCTGGCTACTTCGCCGGCGTTGTAGCCACCCATGCCATCGGCCAGCACCAGCAGCCCCATGTCGATGTTCGAGCCGATCGCGTCTTCGTTGTGATCGCGCACCTTGCCGGTATCGGTGGCCTGGGTGTGCGCCAGCTTGCCCCTCAGCATCATGCTGGCACTCACCGGCCGAGTCGGGCGGAGAACGCGCGCAGCGCCTGGGCCATGTGCGCCCCCGTGGGATAGCGCTCGCGCGGATCCTTTGCCAGCGCCATGTCAACGATACGATTGAGATCCTCGGGCAGTTCCGGTCTCACGTGCGTTACCGGGGCATGGGCCAGATTTGCGATGGCGAACATCAGCTTGGGCATGGAGGAACCGCGAAACGGTAATTGACCGGTCAGCAGCTGGTAAAGGCTGACCCCCAGCGAAAACAGATCCGACTGCCCGGTCACCTGCTTGCCTTCCAGTTGCTCCGGTGACATGAACGACGGCGTCCCCAGTACGATGCCCGTGCGCGTCCGACTCGCATCGGTCAGTCTGGCGATCCCGAAATCGGTGATCTTGAGGGCGTCCGTGTTGCGATCATACATAATATTCGCAGGCTTGATGTCGCGGTGAACGACGTTCTCGCGATGGGCGTATCCCAGCGCATCGGCGACCCGGGCAGCCAGATCGACCACCACGGGCATCGGCAGCAGCGTGTCTGGCTTGACGTTGCCGGACAGGTGGCTGCCTTCGAGGTACTCCATCGCGATGTACGCAAGGTCGCGCTCCTCACCGACGTCGTAGATCGTGACGATGTTCGGGTGATTCAGACGCCCGGCCGTCTCGGCCTCGCGGAAGAAGCGCGCCTTGGCGTCGTCGAGATCGTCAGGCTCGAACTCTTCGGCCAGCGGAATGGCCTTGATTGCCACCACCCGGTTAATCTTGGGGTCGCGGCCGAGGTAGACCACGCCCATGGCACCGCGACCCAGTTCACGAACGACTTCGTAGCGCCCCAGCGTGGTGGTCTGGCCGTCCACAAGCTTGACCGGCTGGTGTGCCGCTGCCGGGCCCGTGGCAGGCCTGGATTGGGCCGCGGCGCCATTGCCCGTGATCTGGCTGGGCACTGGCTGCGGTCGTGGCGCCGGTGCGGGCGTGCTCGCCGGTCCGGCTGCGGTCGACGGGCGCTCAAGGTCTGTCAGACGTTGTGCCACATCGAGGTAATCCGGGTCGCGGTCGCGCAGACGCTGCAGCACCGCGATGGCCTCGCGGCGCTGGCCCTGGCGCTGGAATTCCACGCCTATGGCGTAAAGTGTTTCGAAACTCTCCCGCGTGGTCGGCGCCTCACGCATCAGGCGCCAGGCGGTGGAGAACTCCCGCTGCTTCACTGCGGTTCTCGCGCGGGCCAGGGTCGAGTCATCGGTAGTTTCAGGCGCGGTATCGCGCTTGAGTTCCGGCCTGGAGACGGGCCGGCGAACCGGGGGTGGCGTCGGCACGGCGGCCTCGATCGCCGGCTGTGCGGCCAGCGCACGCTGCTCGCGGCGTTCAGCCAGTGCCGCGCACAGGCCGGCGGCGGCGACCGCGGTCAACGCAGGCGCGACAAGCTGCAGGCTGACGACCCGGGATGCCAGCAGCACCACATCCAGACCCAGCAGGCCAAGTGCGACAGCAGCGGCAAGCGCCAGGGTCGTGAACGCGGGCTGGCGCCGACCCCACAGCATCGTACCGATGCCGAGAACGGCGATCAGCAGGCCCTCCAGCGGCCACGCCCAAAGCGGTCGGGGCGGGTTATCGGCACCTGAGCCTGCTAGACTGCCGAGCACCGACTCTATGCTCTGAAGGATGCCGGCTGAGGGCGGCCAGGCCGCCAGCAGCATCGCCCAGACGAGCACGAGGGCTGCGACGAGGTCAGCGCGGTCAATGCGGTTGAGCGAATGTGCCATCAGGCGCGAATTCTCGTTATGGGCGATGCGGCTCGCCGGTTATGTGCCCGGGCTAAGACGACCCGCTGGCCGGTCCCGGACTGCTGTCGCCAGCGAGTATAGCAGCGGCCGGGACGGCGATTACCGGAAGCAATTCTCGGTTTTTGAAGGGCCTGCACAGGCCATCTCAGCGCGGGGGCAACGTGCGTGGCCAGAGCCAGGACCAGTTACGTATGCAATGAATGCGGTGCGCGTGAGCCCAAGTGGCAGGGCCAGTGCCCCGATTGCGGGGCCTGGAACAGCCTGAGCGAGGCGCTCGCGCCGCCAGCAGGCTCGAGCCCTCGCGCGGCGCATTATGCCGGGGAGACCGCGCGTGCGCGGCTGGCCGATGTGAGCAGCGCGCGCGAAAGCCGCCTGGCCACGGGCTTCGGTGAACTCGATCGCGTGCTGGGCGGTGGTCTGGTGGCGGGATCCGTGAACCTGATCGGCGGCGACCCGGGTGTGGGCAAATCCACCCTCCTGCTGCAGGCGGCATGCCATCTCGCCGGCCAGCATCGCACCTGTTATGTCACCGGCGAGGAGAGCCTGGCGCAGATCGCACTGCGCGCACAGCGCCTGGACATCGCGGAGGCGCCGGTGGAACTCGTCTCCGAGACCTGCGTGGAACGGATCATCGCGGCGCTGGAAGCTGCGCCGCCGTCGGTGCTGGTGATCGATTCGGTGCAGACACTGTGGACCGAAACGCTGAATTCCGCTCCCGGATCGGTGGCGCAGCTGCGGGAGAGCACCGCCCGGCTGGTACGCTTTGCGAAGCAGCGCGATGTGGCGGTGTTCCTCGTCGGCCACGTCACCAAGGAGGGCGCGATCGCCGGCCCGCGCGTGCTTGAGCATATGGTCGACGGCGTCCTGTATTTTGAAAGCGATGCAGGCAGTCGATTCCGCATCCTGCGTGCGGTGAAAAATCGCTTCGGTGCGGCCAACGAGATCGGTGTGTTCGCGATGGCTGAAAGCGGCTTTCGTGAGGTGCGTAATCCCTCGGCGATCTTTCTGTCACGGCCGGAGCAGGCGGTGGCCGGCAGCGCGGTGATGGTCACCTGGGAGGGCAGCCGGCCGCTGCTCGTCGAGGTGCAGGCGCTGGTGGATGACGCTGCCGGCAGTCATCCGCGCCGCGTTGCAGTGGGCACCGACGGCAATCGCCTTGCACTGCTGCTGGCGGTACTGCACCGACATGCGGGCATCGCGATGATGGGTGAGGATGTCTATGTCAATGTCGTGGGTGGTGTGCGTATCAGCGAGACTGCCGCCGATCTCGCGCTGCTGATGGCCGCGCTGTCGAGCTATCGGGATCGGCCGCTGGCGCGTGACCTGGTGGTGTTCGGCGAACTCGGCCTGGCCGGTGAAATCCGACCGGTGCCCTACGGCGAGGAGCGCATTGCCGAGGCCGCGAAGCACGGCTTTCGTCATGCGTTGGTGCCGCGAGCGAATGCGCCGCGCCGGGCCCCAGTAAACATCGAGGTCCACGCCGTCGACCGCCTTGCCGACGCCGTGGACTACCTGTTCGGGGGATAGATCCGCACGGTGCGTACGGCGTTGTCGCCGGTCTCCACCACCTCGACCCGATAGTTGTCGAGTTCAAGGATGGTGCCGGTTTCCGGGATCCGTTCGAGCTGTTCGAGCATCAAGCCGTTGAGGGTTCGCGGTCCGTCGGTCGGCAACTGCCAGTTCTGCATGCGATTGAGCGTGCGGATGGGCAGTGCCGCGCTGACGATGAAGTTGCCGCTGTCCTCGGCGCTGACCAGGCTGCTGACGGGTGTGCCTTCGCTGCCCAGTTCGCCGACGATCTCGCGCAGGATATCCTCGATGCTGACCAGTCCCTGAATGTCGCCGTATTCGTCGACCACCAGCGCCAGGCGCTTGCCGGTGCGCTGAAACTCCACCAGCTGACGATTCAGCGAACTGCCTTCCGGAACGAACTGCGGTTCGAACAGACGACCGCGAAGGATCGACTCATCGAGTCTGCCTGAAGCCAGGTCGGCAACGATCGTGCGCAGATTGAGCAGACCGACGATGTTGTCGATATCGCCTTCCCAGACCACCAGTCGACTGTGCCGACTGGCTTGCAGTGCGGCGAGTACTTCATCCCAGGGATCTGCCAGATCCAGCCCGACGATGTCCGCGCGCGGCACCATGACGTCATCCACGGTCATCTTCTCAAGATCCAGAATCGACAGAAGCATGTTGCGATGCCGACGCGGGATCATCGCGCCCGCCTCGGCGACGACCGTCTTGAGTTCTTCGGTACTCAACGCAGCGCCGCGGGCGTCGCCGTCACGCATACCGAGCAGCCACAGCACGCCGTTGGCCAGCAGATTGAGTACCCAGACGACCGGGTAGACGATCTTCAGCAGCGGGTAGTAGATGAACGCCGCCGGCAGGGCCAGGCGCATGGGGTGAGTCGCGGCAAGCGTCTTGGGTGCGACTTCGGCGAATATGAGTACGATCACCGTCAGCATGAGCGTGCCCGCCGCGACCGCCGATTCTCCGCCGATGCGCAGACTCACCAGCGTGACCAGCGAGGCGGCGCCAATGTTCACCAGATTATTGCCCAGCAGAATGATGCCGATGAGGCGGTCGGGTCGGCGCAGCAGCAGTTCGGCGAGCCGCGCGCCGCGGTGACCTTCGCGGGCCAGGTGGCGCAGGCGGTAACGATTGACGCTCATCAGCGCCGTTTCGGTGCTGGAGAAGAACGCCGATAGGACCAGTAGCCCTGCGATGATGCCGAACAGCAATCCCAGGGGAGCGTCTTCGGTCAAGAGTGGGGGGTCTCCGCCAGGGTCATGGGTCAGGATGTTCCGGGAGACACTCGCCGGGTGTCAAGGCTGGATAGCCGCAAGTCCGGGCTAGCCCCAGGTGCGTCCCAGCAGGTCTTCGAGAACTGTCTTGCTGCCGAAATAGGCGATGATCAGCAGCGCAAAGCTGCCCAGGACCCAATGCACTGTGCGTCGACCCCGCCATCCCCACAGCAGGTGACCCAGCAGCAGCGTGCTCAGGATCAGCCACCCCAGCAGGCTGAGCACGGTCTTGTGGACCAGATGCTGCGCGAACATGTCGTCGATGAAGGCGAAGCCCGAGGCCAGGGAAAGGGTCAGCAGCACCCAGCCTGCCGCCAGCACGCCGTAAAGCAGCCGCTCGGTGGTGAACAGCGGCGGAAGTGTGCCCAGCCAGCCGGTGAGATGCCCGCTGCGCAGCCGCCGGTCCTGGAAGAGCAGGAACACCGCGATGATGACCGCGGCACCCAGCAGTCCAAAGGCCAGCAGTGACAGCACGGCATGGATCTTCACTTCGAGCGTGAGCTCGGCCTGCGTGAAGTCCATTGTCCCGCGACCGGTGAATGTCGAGCCCACTGCCGCAAGCACGACCAGTGGCAGGGAGATGATGCGAAGCTCGCGCGTGCTGGCCGCGATGACCGCCAGCAACCCGAGTTCGACTGCAAACAGTGAAAGCACGTTGGGCACATTGAGCAGCCAGCCCTCGCTTAGCACGATGGCCTGCCACAGCGCGCGCGTGTGCAGCAGCACGGCGGCAAGCGCCAGCACTGCGGCGAGATTCGCGGGCGTCAGCGGTGAGCTGGATTCGCGGTCGAAACGCAGGCTGACGTACAGCGCAAGTGCAGCCACGGCGTAGCCCAGAAGAACTGTGAGATGTAACACAGACACCAGTGGGGCGGACTTCTAAGTTTGCATACGGCCCGAGATGGTCTCACACGGCAACGTCCTTTAGGAAGTTTTGCCCTGTCATTGTGCAGCCATGCGCACAGCCCGCTTCCCGTCAGTCGTTCAGGATAAATCGATTCATGCGCATTCAGGCTTTGGGTTGCAGCGGCGGCATCGCGCGGGGGCTGCGAACCTCGGCCATGCTGGTGGATGGTCGTATCCTCATCGATGCCGGGACAGGTGTGGGTGAGCTGCCGCTCGAAGCACTGCGTCGCATCGATCATGTCTTCCTCACCCACGCACATCTGGATCACATCGCCGGCCTGCCGCTGTTCGTGGATTCCGCCCAGGGGCGCGATGGCCGGCCCCCAGTGGTCGTACATGCGCGCGCTGAAACGCTTGCCGCCCTGCAGGCACACATCTTCAACGATGTGATCTGGCCTGACTTCTCGCGTATCCAGGGGCCTCATGGCCCGCTGCTGGCATACCGGACGCTGGTGCCCGGGCAGTCGGTTGCCGTGGCCGGGTATAACATCGGCGCCATCGACGTCGTGCATACCGTGCCGGCATTGGGGTTCTGGGTCAGCGATGGCGTGCATACCTTCGGCTTCAGCGGCGACACGCGCACCAACGACAGTCTGTGGCCGGCCCTGAACGCGCGCGCCGCACTCGATGCCCTGGTGGTGGAAGTCTCTTTCCCCAACGAACAGCGCAAGCTCGCCGATGCCGCCGGCCACTACTGCCCGGCCACGCTGGGGGCGGACCTGCAACGGCTGGATCATGATCCCAGTATCTGGGTGACGGCGATGAAGCCTGGCGAGGAGGCCGTGATCTTCGATCAGCTGCGCTCCTCGGTCCCCAGGCGCCGCCTGGCGTTGTTGCAGACCGGGCAGATGCTCTCACTGTAACGTGCACGGGCGGGGAGGCCGCCGGATCAGCCCGTCCGGGAGGCTTGGCGCTTCAGTGCCTGGCGTAGCATCATGGTGGTCTGCTGACTGCGCCGGGTAAGAGATCACATGTTCGAGACGCTGAGCGGCCGGCTTGGCCGGGCCATGGATGCCCTGAAGGGCCGAGGCCGGATCACCGAAGAAAACATCGCCGATACCGTACGTCAGGTGCGCATGGCGCTGCTGGAAGCCGATGTCGCACTGCCGGTGGTCAAGGGCTTTGTCGAGCGGGTCCGTCAGCGTGCCGTCGGCGCGGAAGTCACGCGCAGCCTGTCGCCAGGACAGGCGTTCATCAAGATCATTCGCGACGAGATGGTCACCCTGCTGGGGGGTGAGGCGGTCTCGCTGGATCTGCGCGCGCAGCCGCCCGTGGTCATCCTGCTGGTCGGCCTGCAGGGTGCCGGCAAGACCACCACGGCCGGCAAGCTGGCGCGCTGGCTGCGTGAGACGCAGCGCAAGAGCGTGCTGCTGGTCAGCGCCGACGTCCATCGACCGGCCGCCATCGATCAGCTCGAGCGCCTGGCCGAGCAGGTCGAGGTGGATTTCTGGCGCGCCGAACAGGGCGTACAGCCGGCAGACATCGCCGCTCAGGCACGCAGGCAGGCCCAGCTCAAGGGTCGCGACGTGCTGATTCTCGATACCGCCGGTCGGCTGCATGTCGATGAAGGGCTGATGTCTGAGGCGGCGGCGGTGCAGAAAGCCGTGGCTCCGCAGGAGACGCTGTTCGTGGTGGACAGCATGGCCGGCCAGGATGCGGTCAACGCTGCGCGGGCCTTTCACGAGGCCCTTGCGCTGACAGGGGTGGTGCTGACGAAGATCGATGGCGATGCGCGCGGCGGCGCGGCCCTGTCCGTGCGCGAGATTACCGGGGTCCCGATCAAGCTGGTCGGACGCGGGGAGAAGCTCGATGCGCTGGAGGCCTTTCATCCCGATCGCATGGCCTCGCGCATCCTGGGTATGGGCGACGTGCTCTCGCTGGTCGAGGAGGTCGAACGCAAGGTCGACCAGGACAAGGCCCGCGCGCTGGCCGGAAAGCTCAAGCAGGGCAAGGGGTTCGATCTTGCGGATCTGCGCGATCAGCTGCGTCAGATGCTGGACATGGGGGGGCTGGGGGCGCTGCTGGAGAAATTGCCGGCCAATATGGGCGGGGGGGCTTTGAAGGCTGCGCAGCAGCAGTTCGATGACCGCCAGGTGCGGCGCCAGATCGCAATCATCGATTCGATGACACCGGGCGAACGACGGCATCCCAAGACGATCACCGGCTCGCGCAAGCGGCGCATCGCGGCGGGTTCCGGCCTGGCCATCCCGGACGTCAACCGGCTGCTCAAGCAGCATGGTCAGATGCAGAAAATGATGAAGAAGATGGGCAAGGGGGGGGGTCTGAAGAACATGATGCGAGGCTTGAGCCCAGGGCGGGGTCCGCGCTGAGGCTTTTGCCGTCAATCGGCCTGCCGCGCATTCCGGACGGTTTCTTTTTGTCCAGAATCGGTTAGAATTCCCGGTTTACTCCCTCAGGGATGGGTGCGGCGCAGCCGCGCGCGTTCGTGGGGCATAAGTTCGCCAGAGGATTTCAACGAGCATGGTCAGCATCCGGTTAACCCGCGGTGGCGCGAAAAAGCGGCCCTTCTATCACATCATCGTGACCGACAGCCGCAACCGTCGCGATGGCGCCTACATTGAACGCCTGGGTTTTTACAACCCGCTGGCCAAGCCGGGTGTCGAGCAGCTTCGCATGGATCTGCCGCGCATCGAGCACTGGCTGGGTCAGGGTGCAAAGCCTTCCGAGCGCGTGGCCCAGCTGATCCGCGGCGAGCGCAGGGGCGGCGGTGGCACGCGGGCTGCAGAGGCCGCAACTGCCTGAAATCGCCGCCCGCCTGGCAGGCGGGTGTGAATTCTTGTGAACAATGAGTCGACCGTGACGCTGGGCAGGATTTCCGGCGTGTTCGGAGTCCAGGGATGGGTCAAGGTATTTTCCTTCACCGAACCCCGGGAGAACATCACCACCTATCGCACGTGGTTGTTGTGCAGGGCCGGAGAGCGCCGTGAAATCGCGGTGCAGCAAGGCCAGGCGCACGGCAAATCGGTGATCGCGCAGCTGGCAGGCATCAGCGATCGTGACGCCGCCCAGGCGTTGGTGGACTGGGAGATCCGGGTACCGCGCAGTGCTTTGGCACCGGCGGCGCCAGGTGAGTATTACTGGGCCGATCTGGAAGGCATGGCCGTGCACACGCGTACCGGCCAGGATCTTGGCCGGGTGACCCGGATGCTGGATACGCCTGCGCACGACGTGATGGTAATCCAGGGAGAACGCGAGCGTCTGGTGCCGTTCGTTCAGGGTGACGTGGTGCTCGAGGTGGACGTCGAGTCACGCTGCATCACGGTGGACTGGGATCCGGAGTTCTAGAATGCTCAGGTTCGCGGTCGTGGCACTGCTGCCCGAGCTGCTCGAGCCGGTGACGCGGTGCGGAGTGGTCGGGCGAGCCTTCGAGCGCGGCCTGGTGGCGATGGAAAGTTTCAATCCGCGCGAGCAGGCGAACGATCGCCATCGCACGGTAGACGACCGGCCCTACGGCGGTGGCCCGGGGATGGTCCTGAAGTACGCGCCGATGGCGGCCGCGATCGATGCGGCGCTGAAGGCGTTGCCACCAGGCAGCCCGAGGCTGGTGATGGCGGCGCACGGCAGGCGCTTCGATCAGGCTTGGGCTGCCAGGCTCGCCGGGGGGCCGGGTGCGCTGCTGGTGACCGGGCGTTATGAGGGTATGGACGAGCGGCTGATCGAGGCCTATGGGCTCGAAGCCGTCTCGCTGGGAGACTACGTCGTCTCGGGTGGCGAACTGGCGGCGGCGGTGATCATCGATGCCACCTGCCGGCTGTTGCCGGGGGCGTTGGGGGACGAGGATTCGGCGCAGCAGGACTCCTTCGTGGATGGGCTGCTGGACTGGCCGCACTATACTCGGCCGGAGGAGATTGCCGGGCGTCGGGTGCCGCAGGTGTTGCTGGAGGGTGACCATGAGGCCATCCGGCGCTGGCGGTATGAACAGGCGCTGGCGCGCACGCGTCGCTGGCGACCGGAGTTGCTGGACAATGTCAGGCGGACGGCCACGGCCGGCCGGAAGGTCAATGGAAATCATGACCCTGTGGGGTCGGTGGATGGTGAAGACGATGAGCAAACTGATTGAGGCGATCGAGCAGGAACAGATGACCCGTGAGGTCCCCGATTTCCAGCCCGGCGACACGGTGGTCGTGCAGGTCAAGGTCGTGGAGGGTACACGCGAGCGTCTGCAGGCTTTCGAGGGTGTCGTGATTGCGCGTCGCAACCGCGGTCTGAACTCGGCGTTCACGGTGCGCAAGATGTCGCACGGCGAGGGCGTCGAGCGCGTATTCCAGACCTACAGTCCTTCCATTGCGGAGATCCAGGTCAAGCGCCGGGGCGACGTTCGTCGCGCGAAGCTCTACTACCTGCGCGGACGCACCGGCAAGGCGGCGCGGATTCGCGAGAAGGTCTAAGATTCTGCGGCCGGGGCCGCTGAGTCCCGACCGATGAACAAAAGATGAGCGAGCGCACTCGAAGCAACTTTTTCGTCTCCGTGTTGCGCGGTTTCTGGCGCGCGCTCGATGGATTGCGCCGCGTCCTGCACCTGGTCATTCTGTTGTTCATCGCACTGCTCGTAGTTGCGGCCCTGACGCCGGCAACGCTGGTCGTGCAGGAAGACTCCGCGCTGGTGCTCGCACCGTCCGGGCAGCTGGTGGACCAGCTCTCCGGCAGTCCGTTCGATCGCACGCTGGCGCGTGCACAGGGACTGCCTGTGCAGGAAACCTTGTTGCGCGACCTGCTGGAAGCACTAGCGCTCGCCGGCGACGATGAACGCATCGATGCAGTGGTGCTCGATCTGCGGCTGCTCACGGGAGGAGGGCTGAGCAAGCTGCAGGAGCTCGCCGCCGCACTGCGGGATTTCCGCGAAACGGGCAAGCCGGTGATCGCCTATGGCGAAGGCTTCAGCCAGGGCCAGTACCTGATCGCAGCCCAGGCCGACGAGGTGTATCTGCACCCGGCCGGCGGTGTACTGTTGCAGGGATTCGGCTACTACCTGTCGTTCTACCGTCGCGCATTGGATTCGCTGCTCGTCGACTTGAACGTGGTCACAGTCGGCGAGTTCAAGTCGGTGGGTGAGCCGTATACGCGTGACGACATGAGCGAAGGCGAGCGCGAGGTGGCGCGCGCCTGGCTTGAGTCCCTTTGGGGCTCCTATCGGGCGGAGGTGGCATCTGCCAGAGGCTTCGATGAGACGGCACTGGATCGATACGTCGATCAGCTCGTATCGGCGCTCGAAACTGTGGACGGCGATCTCGCAGAGTTGGCGCTGAATGCGGGCATTGTCGATTCGCTGCTGCATCGGGACGAACTGGGCGCGCGCCTGCGTGAGCTCGTCGCCGCCGACCATGAGAGCATCGATGGCTTCCGCGGCATCGATCATGACAGCTATCTCGCTGCTCAGCGCACCTCCGGTCAGTCCGAAGGCAACGTCAATCGCACGCCGGGCGCCGATACCGTCGCCGTGATCACCGCGACCGGCCTGATCCTGCCTGGCGAACAGTCGCCCGGCTCGATTGGCAGCGATTCCACGGCGCGGCTGGTCCGCGAGGCGCGGGAAGACGAAAACGTGAGGGCGATGGTGTTGCGCATCGACAGCGGTGGCGGCAGTGCGTTCGCCTCCGAGGTGCTGCTGCGCGAGCTCGGGCAGTTTCGTGACAGCGGCAAGCCGCTGGTCGTCTCACTGGGCAGTACCGCAGCCTCGGGCGGCTACATGCTGGCACTTGCCGGCGAGCAGATCTGGGCCAGTCCGACCACCCTGACAGGGTCGATCGGTGTGTTTTCTATGTTTCCCACCGTGCAGCGCAGCCTGGATCGTGTGGGGATCAACAACGATGGTGTGGGTACAAGCTGGCTGGCGGGACAGTTCAGACTGGATCGTGAACTCGATGCGCGCGCGCGTCGCGTGCTCGAACTGACGGCCGCGAATGTCTATGACAGGTTCGTCGACGCTGTCGCACAGCGTCGCGGCCTGGATGCACAGTCGATCAACGCGGTGGCAGAGGGGCGAGTCTTCAGCGGTGTACAGGCGCTGGACAACGGTCTGATCGATCGCCTGGGCGATCTCGATGAGGCCGTGGCGTCTGCGGCCGACCTTGCGGGGCTGTCACCTGGCAGCTTCAACGTGCGCCATGTCGAACCGGAACTGTCATTCATGCAGCGCGTCGCACTCGGCGTGCTGGGCTTTGGCGAACCCGGTGTGGCGCTGGTGCGGGCGATTGCCGGTGCGCAAATGCCATCCCACCTGCTGCACGGTGTGCTGCAGCGCCTGGAGCGCGAAGTGCTGCTGATCCACGCTTTCGGAGATCCGCGCGGCGTGGCCGCCTACTGCCTGGTCTGCGAGATTGACTAAATACGGGCGCTAGCGCTTGACGAAGTCATCCTGCCTGGCCACACCGAACATCTGCTGGAGCATGGCGTCTTCACGCTCGGCCAGCGCCTCGAGACCGTTGGGCGGGCGGATGAAGACCGTCAGCGAGGTGATCTGGCCACGTTCGTTCAGCGTGAAAATGTCGATGCCATGGAGTCTCTTGTCGCCCACCTGGCCATCGAACTCCATGATGACTTCGTTGCCCGCAGTCCACTGACGGTGGTAGGCAAAACCCTCGATCGCCTGAGGCACCATCG
Source organism: uncultured Woeseiaceae bacterium (assembly GCA_964384925.1). Lineage (GTDB taxonomy): Bacteria > Pseudomonadota > Gammaproteobacteria > Steroidobacterales > PWYM01 > PWYM01. The sequence goes on along the minus strand of CAYLNP010000005.1, from coordinate 22,421 downwards.
AGAGGACGCCGATCATCCAGTTGCGATCGGTCACCGGGCGCCAGAACCGCGGCGTGTGCAGCACGACCTCATCGGCCACCATGTCGGAGAAGGCTGAGGGGTCAAGATAGGCTTTATCAGCGATGAATTGGCGCAGTTTCGCGGCGAAGGCCTCGGGGATGCTCTGATCGGCCATGGAATCCTCTCCTTTTGGCAGGCTTCGACACCCGTGAGATTTCCGGACTAGACGGCCGCCCAGTCCAGCACCACCTTGCCGGATTGTCCGGAGCCCATGGTCTGGAAGGCCTCGCGGTAATCGGCGGCTGCGAAGCGGTGCGTGATCATCGCGGAGAGATCCAGTCCGCTCTGCAGCATTGCCGACATCTTGTACCAGGTCTCGAACATCTCGCGACCGTATACGCCCTTGATGACCAGGCCCTTGAAGATGACCTGGTTCCAGTCGATGGCGGTGTCGCCCGGTGGAATGCCCAGCAGCGCGATACGCCCGCCGTGATGGAGCACGCGCAGCATGTCACGTAACGCCGAGGGCACGCCGGACATTTCCAGGCCGACATCGAAGCCTTCCTGCATACCCAGGTCTTTCATGACCTCGTCGATACGCTGGTGACTGACATTGATGGTGCGTGTCGCACCCATCTGCTTTGCCAGCCCCAGTCGGTAATCGTTGACGTCAGTGACCACGACATGGCGCGCGCCTACGTGACGGGCAACCGCTGTGGCCATGATGCCGATCGGGCCGGCCCCGGTGATCAGGACGTCCTCGCCAACCAGGTCGAACGACAGCGCGGTGTGTGTGGCATTGCCCAGCGGATCGAGCAGTGCGGCCATGTCGTCGCTGATCGCCTCCGGCAGCTTGAACAGGTTGCTGGCAGGTACCTGTATGTACTCGGCGAAGGCACCGGCGCGGTTGACGCCGATGCCCTGAGTGTTGATGCACAGGTGTCGGCGTCCGGCGCGACAGTTGCGGCATACGCCGCAGGTGATGTGGCCTTCGGCAGAAACGCGGTCACCGATCGCGTAGCCGTAGACTTCGCTTCCCATGTCGCAGATGGTGCCGGAGAACTCGTGGCCGACGGTCATCGGCACCGGGATGGTTTTCTGCGCCCATTCATCCCAGTTGAAGATGTGCATGTCGGTGCCGCAGATGGCCGTGCGGCTCACCCGGATGAGCACGTCATTGGGGCCGATGCTCGGTTCGGCCACCTCCTGCATCCAGATGCCGGGCTCGGCATGGGCCTTGACCAGGGCTTTCATCCAGTCGCCGTCCTTTCCGGTATCACGCCCAGTTCGCGACCGACCCGGCCGAAGGCCTCGATGGCCTGATCCAGGTGCACGCGCGTGTGGCCGGCCGACATCTGCGTGCGGATACGCGCGCGTCCCTCAGGTACCACCGGGAAGAAAAAGCCCACCACGTAGACGCCCTCGGCAAGGAGACGATCCGCCATGTCGGCGGCAAGCTTCGCATCGCCGAGCATGACCGGGATGATCGGATGCTCGCCCGGCAGCAGGTCAAAGCCCAGTGCGCTGAGGCCGGCGCGGAAGTGGGCGGTGTTGTCCCAAAGGCGTTGACGCAGCGCATCGCCATCTTCGAGCAGCTCAAGCACTTTCAACGAGGTGGCGGCGATCACCGGCATCAGGGTGTTGGAGAACAGGTAGGGACGTGAGCGCTGCCGCAACCACCCGACGATTTCGCGTCGGCCGGAGGTGTAGCCGCCAGACGCGCCACCCAGCGCCTTGCCCAGCGTGCCGGTGATGATGTCGATGCGGCCCATCACATCGCGATACTCGTGTGTGCCGCGGCCGCTGTTGCCAAGAAAGCCGGTGGCGTGACAGTCATCGATCATCACCATCGCCTGATGGCGCTCGGCCAGATCGCAGATCGCCTGCAGGTCGGCGATGGTCCCGTCCATTGAAAACACACCATCGGTGGCGATCAGTCGCGCCCGGGCATCTTTGGCCTCCGTCAGGCAGCTCGCCAGCGCCTCCATATCATTGTGGGCATAGCGCAGTCGCTGCGCCTTGCACAGGCGGACGCCGTCGATGATGCTGGCGTGATTGAGTGCATCGCTGATCACCGCATCACGCTCATCGAGGATCGCTTCGAAAAGCCCACCATTGGCATCGAAGCAGGACGGATACAGGATCGTGTCCTCGGTGCCGAGGTATTCGCTGATGCGCTGCTCGAGTTCGCGGTGTGGCGTCTGCGTGCCGCAGATGAAGCGCACCGAGGCCATGCCATAACCGTAGCGATCCAGTGCGGCATGCGCCGCCTCGATCAGTGCCGGGTGATTGGCCAGCCCGAGGTAGTTGTTGGCGCAGAGGTTGATGACCTCGGAGGGCTGTGCCGCGGGCACCTGGATGACCGCCTGCTGTGCCGAGTCGATCACGCGCTCGACTTTGAAGGTGCCGGCCGCGCGCAAGTCGTCGAGCTGCGCGTCGAGCGCATCGGTGAAAGTGTTGTGCACAGGCAAGCTCCAGGCGACCGATCAATGGTTTCGAAGGAAATTATAGCAGTCGCTCACCTCGCCCGCGAAAGCACGCACAGAGCGTCGCAGGCGTGGGCTTGAAGGCGTGATAGCCTTGCCTGACGTTACCTGGTGCAAGCGATACTTCAATGAACCCGCTGATCTATTCGCTGGATCTCACCGGCACATTTGTCTTCGCGCTGTCCGGCGGCCTTGCCGCCGCGCGCAGCCGGCTGGATCCCTTCGGTTTCGTCGTAGTGACCATGGTGACCGGTCTTGGCGGGGGTACGCTGCGCAACCTGCTGCTCGATCTCCACCCGGTGACCTGGGTGGCCGATCCCAGGTATCTCGCCGTGTGCCTGGTGGCGGCCGTGATCAGCTTCCTGTGGGCCCGTTGGCTCGAGTCACGATTGCGCTGGCTTCGCGTTGCCGACGCATTGGGGCTCGGTCTGTTCGCCGTTGCCGGCACGCAGCTGGCCCTGACAGCGGGAACCCATGGTGGTATCGCGGTGATGATGGGGGTCACGACGGGCATTGCAGGCGGCATGATCCGAGACGTGCTGTGCAATGAGGTGCCGCTGGTGCTGCAGCAGGAGATCTACGCACTGGCCGCCCTGGCCGGCAGCCTGAGCTACGTGATGCTCGATCTCGCCGGCGCCGGTTCGCTGCCTTCAGCCGTCATCTCATTTGGCATCTGCACGGGGCTGCGTCTGGCGGCCATGCGCTGGAACCTGTCACTTCCGGCCTATGGAGGCGGCCGGATGCCTGAGCAGTAGCGGTGTTTGAAAGTTGTGCGATGGCGTGCGCCTACAATGACCGTTCAAGTCCTGTACGGTTGTTGACATGTCCCTGAGTGTCTTCGACATTTTCAAGGTCGGTATCGGCCCCTCCAGCTCGCATACCGTCGGGCCGATGAACGCCGCGCGGCGCTTCGTCGAGGAGCTTGCCGAGCTTGAAGTGCTGGCCGGCGTGGCGGCCATCGAAGCCGATCTGTTCGGCTCGCTGGCCTTGACCGGCATGGGACATGCAACCGATCGCGCCGTGCTGCTGGGCCTGGCCGGTCACGCGCCGGATCGCGTCGAGGCGCACGAGGCTGAAGCCACCGTGCGCCGCGTCAACGATGAGCGACGCCTGCAGCTGCTTGGCCAGCACGACATCGAGTTTGATCGCGCCACGCAGCTGCGGCTGCACAAGCGCGAGGTGCTGCCCGAGCACACCAATGGCATGCGCTTCGCGGCGCTGGCTGCCGAGGGTGCCCGCTTGCATCAGGCCGAGTTCTATTCGATCGGCGGTGGCTTCATCGTGCGGGGAGGCCAGACGGATGCCGCGCCCGACGCGGATGCACGGGCCGTCGCGCCGCACGAGTTCGACACCGCCAGAGAACTGCTCGAGCACTGCCGAGAGCAGGGCCTGGAAGTCCACGAGCTGATGCATGCACGCGAGCTGACCTGGTGCTCATCCGAGGAGCTTCGCAGCCGCCTGCTCGCGATCTGGCAGGTGATGGGTGACTGCGTGCAGCGTGGCTTCAATGCGCAGGGCCTGCTGCCAGGTATCCTCAAGGTGCGTCGGCGCGCCCCGAAGCTGTATCGTCAGCTGGCCAACCAGCCTTCACCACAACCGATGCAGGTCATGGACTGGGTCAATGCCTGGGCGCTGGCCGTCAACGAGGAGAATGCGGCTGGCGGGCGGGTTGTCACAGCACCCACCAACGGTGCGGCCGGCATCATCCCCTCGGTGCTGCACTACTATCTGCAGTTCGAGCCGGGCGCAAACGAAGATGGCGTGATCCGGTTTCTGCTCACCGCGGGTGCGATCGCGATTCTCTACAAGAAGCGCGCGTCACTGTCGGGTGCGGAGATGGGCTGCCAGGGCGAAGTCGGCGTGGCCTGCTCGATGGCCGCCGGCGGGCTGGTCTCGGCGCTACACGGGTCCAACGCCCAGATCGAGAATGCCGCCGAAATCGGCATGGAGCACAACCTGGGCCTTACGTGTGATCCGGTCGGCGGGCTGGTGCAGATCCCGTGCATCGAGCGCAACGCGATGGGCTCGGTCAAGGCGATCAATGCTGCGCGCCTGGCGATGCGCGGCGACGGTTCGCACAAGGTCTCGCTCGACCAGGTGATCCGCACCATGCGCCAGACCGGCCGCGACATGTCGACGATTTACAAGGAAACCTCCGAGGGCGGACTTGCAGTCAATGTGCCGGAGTGCTGAGTGTGCGACTGGATCGCTGGCTTTGGTGCGCGCGTTTCTTCAAGACCCGGGGCCTTGCCAGCGCGGCGGTCAAGGGCGGGCACATTCAGCTCAATGGTGAGCGTGCCAAGCCCGCGCGCGAGTTGAAGCCAGGCGACTGGCTGGAGATCGTGCGCGAGCAGCAGGTGTTTCGCGTCGAGGTGCTGGACCTTCCCGCCAGGCGTGGACCGGCGAAGGAGGCGGCAATGTGCTATCGCGAAGATCCCGACAGTCAGGCCCGCCGCGAAGCGCGCCAGGCCCAGCTGCAGATGGAGCGCAAACTTCTGCCGGAGACAGATGGCCGACCCGACCCGCGCACCCGACGCAGGATGCGGGAACTCAAGCAGGGTTGACGTTGATCAACTCGCGTTTGCGCTTCAGACAAAGGAGCGATTTCACAGCCCGGTTGCCGTACCACGCGGCCCTTCAATCCGGACAATGACCGTGCACGGCGAGATGTTCGGAAAGAACCAGTTGAGCCTCGCAGTCGCTGCCAGCGTCGTTTGTCCGGCGGTGGGCATGGTCCCGTAGTTGACGTCACACTGACTGTACGGCGGCAGGGGGCCGGGCTGGTGACTGAGTACCCACTCCTTGGTGCGCCAGTTGTTGGTCAGCGTAGATCCAGGGAAGATGCTTGCCTGCACGCTGCCTCCGAGCTCCCACCACGGCGTATCGTCCGGCCGCTTGAGCACCCAGTCGACCTCCTGGGTCACATGGATTGGCGCAAAGGCCACGAAGCGTGATGCCTCTTGCATGCCCACGCGCACCCGCAACTGCGCAGTATTGGTCTCCACGACGCCCGACAGATGCTCGGGGACGATGCCTGTGATGAAGGTGTCCGACCATCCCGTGACCAGGAGATTGAGGTTGCTGCCCGATCCCTGGCCGAGTTCAAGTCTGACCGTCGGCAACGGATCGCTGCCCAGGCCGCTGCCTTCGATGGCGAACTCGCTGCCGGGCACCAGGGTCGCGGGCACCAGGTTGCTGATGGTGATGGGCGGCGGCGCTTCGGCTGGCGGAGGTGGAGGCGTAGTGGATCCGGTGTTTGGCTCGTCGCGCTGCCCTGGCTGGATACTGCCCTTGATCTGCTGTACCCGCATGGCGCCTGCGCGCCGTGCCTCGACGATCCGTTGATTGATCGAAAGCTGCATCGCATTTTCTGACGGTGCGGTCCGGAGTTGCTGTGCAGCGCGCTGCGCTGCCTGTTCGACCTGCTGCAATTCCGCCCTGGCCATCGAGCTGATCATCGGGTCGGCTTCCAGTGCGCGGCCGCAGCGACGCAACGCAGAATCGTCGTTGGTCTTCTGGATGGCGCGTTGCCGAAGCTCGGCCAGGGTGCGTGCACCGCGAGTGGCCTCGACCACTTCGGCGCACTCGACCTGCGCCCCGCGCTGTGCGGCTACCTGCTGCGCCGGACCGATCACGATGGGGCCAACGAGGAACAGGGTTCCCCAGAAACGCATTCTGCGGCGTTGCATCACTCATCTCCCGCTGTCATGGACGGGTACGAGTGTCCTCTCTGGCGCTGCTCGTCACCATCCCGTGTTCATGGGATGCTGAGCCCTCCACGCCAAAGCGCGCATGCAGCGCCGCCATCAGCGCGGGGAGCATTTCTCGGGCATGGGCTTCGCCGCGCGCGCGCGAGTCTATGAAATAGCTGCGACGAGGCCCAGCGCGGTAGTCGAGGTCCGGATGTATCACAAAGTCGGCCCGCGCGACCTCGGGATCGATGCGTGCGCGACGCCGCTCGTCGCGTTCGCGCATCGCCTCGGAGACGTCCGCGGGGGTAGCGCCAGGTCGTACCGACACGTCCACTGCGATGACAAATTCGGCGCCGGCGGCAAGGGCTGCGGAGACGGGCACCGGTAGCGTTTCATCGCCGTCTTCATACTCGACGCCCTCGATCCCCACGGGCGACAGGATGCCAGGCATCGCACCCGAGGCCCTGATTGCCACGCCGGTGTTGCCGCTCATGAAGTAGCGCGGAGTCTTGTCGTCGCGGCGGGCTGCAACAACGATCAGCCTTCTTGGCAGTTCCTCGATGGATCGATCATCCAGGCTGCGATTGACGTAGTTCTGCAGCCGCTGTCCGCGGATCCAGCCGCGATCTGCGAAGGGGTTGGGGTCAAAGACCGTCAGCGGTCCGCCTTGGAAGGAGCGCCTGTCGATCTCAGCTGCGCTCAGCCCGCTTGCCCAGAACGCGCCTATCAGGGCGCCGACGCTGCTGCCTACGATCAAATCCGGCACGACCCCTGCTTCCTCCAGCACGCGCAGTACGCCGATGTGCGCATACCCCCGCGGTCCGCCGCTGCCCAGGACCAAAGCGATACGCGGAGCAGGGTCGATTTTCAGTGGACTTGACAACGCCTGCGGCGCGTCTGCTCCTTGGTAGTCAAATGGTGCACAGCCGGCCAATGCCCACAGGCACGCGACGGCCCCTGACATCTGGGCGAGAAATCGAGGTGATGAGCTTTGAGGTGGCGCGTCGGTAGCACGCATGAGGAATCACTTCGCGAGGTAGTTGACAGTGTCTACCATATTCCCTATCGTAGTTGACAATGTCAACCCCAATGGGCAAGCAGTTCACATTTGACCGTCGGTGCGGTCCGTGGGCGCTGATTACGGGAGCAAGCGACGGAATCGGCGAGGCGTTTGCTGAGAATCTGGCCCAAAGAGGCCTGAACCTCGTGCTGGTAGCGTGTCGAGGTCCGTTACTCGATGTCCTGGCTGCCCGACTGCATCTGCTCCATGATGTCGAGTGTGTCGTAGGCAGATCCGCGTCATCGGGTTGGTCATGAAAGGAAGGACCGCCCACCATACATCCGGGACTGCCCGCTGACGGCCGATTAATCCGGGTCGCTCACCAGGCGTCGCGTATACTTGGGGCAGGTTATGCCAGGATCTGCATCTGTTGCTGCATGCCGAGCCGCCGAAAACATTCAGTCAGCAAGTCGCCCGATCTTCGCGACGCATGCGTCAGCGCTGCGCGCGAGGCGATTGCTGAGCGCGGCATCGAGAGCCTCAGCCTGAGAGACGTGGCCCGCAGGCTCGGTGTTTCGCATCAGGCCCCGTATAAGCATTACCCAAGTCGAGACCACCTGCTTGCGGAGGTGATGCGCCGCTGCTATCAGCACTTCGCGGCAGCCTTGGATTCGCGCCCGCCTCACGACGACCCTCGCGAGGATCTGCATGCCCTCGGCGAACAGTATCTGTCCTATGCACGCGAGCACCCGCTCGAGTACCAGCTGATGTTCAGCACGACCTGGCCAGAGGCTGCGCATGACGCCGAGTTGGCCAAAGACGCGGCGCACGCATTCGATATCCTGCGCAAGGTGTTGCGCAGGATACATGGCGATTCTGCAGCCATGCGGGAGCGAGTGGAATTGGACGCACTGTATATCTGGTCCACCATTCACGGGCTGGCCGGCGTGCTGAACGGCAACTGCATCGGCCGGCTGGAACTCAAGCGAGGCGTACTCAAGCGGGCCGCGGCGTATGCCATGGAGCGTATGAGCGTCGGTCTGGACTCCCCACGTTGATTCGACATGCGTCGAGTCTTCGGTACACAACCGACGCGTCGCGGCTCATTGCCATGTCAGGTCAGGGCCGCTGGGCTCACCACAGCGACGGGACGCGGGGCCTTCGTCGGCCATGATGAAGGCTGACTGCGCGGCTTGATTGCGCCAGGTCTGTGCGCGCGGGTGGGCCGATGATGACATTGCGACTGAATGACTGAATAGCATTCGCAACTGCGTTCCTCGAGTGTTGTTCTGTCGAGAATGCTGATGCGCCCGCGGTGGTATTCGATGACCCCCAGCTTCCTGAGTTCTCCGGCCGCTGCGGTCACGCCTTCCCGGCGCACCCCCAGCAGTTCTGCGATCGTATTCTGGGTCAATGCGAGTTCGTTTCTGCCCAGTCGACTACTCGACATCAACAGCTTCAGGCACAGGCGTTGTTCAATCGAGTGCAGTCGACTGCAGATCACCGCCTGACCGATCTGCGAGATCATCGACTGCATGTACCGGAGGATGAGCGTCCGAACCTCGTCGCGGGCATTGAATTCGTCTCTCAGTATGCGGGCGGGCAGGCGATAGGCTGTGCCGGCGCACTGCACCCTGGCCTGCATGTACGGGTTGCTCCCGCCGGTCAGGCCCTCGATACCGACCATGCCCTCGCTGCCGACAACACCGATCTCCGCCGACTTGCCGTTTTCGATCACCGACAACACCGAGATCAGCGCCGCATTCGGAAAGTAGGCGTAGGTTTCCGAATGGTGGGTCGGGTGGAGCAGCGCGCCGGCGGGCAGATTCACAATGTTCAGATGGCCGGCAATTCGATCACTCATTTTCTCCAGCAGCACCGAGAGCAGGCGATTCTGGTGCGCTTCGGGTGTGGCGACGATCGCGTAGGCGGTTTTCATGGCAGCGTCTCGCTATTGAAGGAGTCTTGCAGGTGAGGTTGCAAGAAGCGGGCCACCCACGGCGAGCCGCCGAACTGCGTTCCTGAGTGCAGTTTCCGGCGTGCACAAAGCGACGAATTACACGCGCATCCGTAAATCCTTCCTTTGCATCACGATGCAACGCAGCAACGGCGTCAGACAGCCGCCCCCGCGCATGCAACGGCTATGCGATACTTCCCACTGTCTGCACAATGGTCTCAATCCGGAGCACGTCCCGATGGCGGCAACTCCCCAGTCAAGGCCTGCTCCGCACCCGCGCGGCGGCGGGCTTGAGCTTCCTTCCCCTTGGGCCTCGGCCAGCCGCATCAATCGTCACTGGCTGGCCGACGAAGCCCGCCATGTCAGCGCGCTGCTCGATGACTACACACTGGGTGGCGCGCAACGTGAAGCCATTCAGGCTCAGGCCATGCGGCTGGTGGAGGCGGTGCGGGACAATCGCCAGGACAAGGGCGGCCTGGATGCCTTTCTTCACGAGTACGACCTGTCCTCCGAGGAGGGCATTGTGCTGATGTGTCTGGCCGAAGCGCTGCTGCGGATACCTGACGCGCAAACGGCTGACCGGCTGATCGCCGACAAGCTTGCTTCCGGACACTGGGAAGAACACCTGGGCACCAGCGAGTCGCTGTTCGTCAATGCGTCCACCTGGGGGCTGATGCTGACCGGTCGGTTGATGCGCCCGTCCTCGGACACGATGAAAAACCCTACGCGGATGATGAAGAATCTGGCTACACGCGCGGGCGAGCCCGTGCTGCGCACCGCCATGCGCCAGGCCATGCGTATCATGGGTCACCAGTTCGTCATGGGCCGGGATATTCGTGAGGCCATCAAGCGCGGCCAGACCAGGGAAAACCGCGCATGGCGCTATTCGTTCGACATGCTCGGCGAGGCCGCCCTCACCGATGAGGATGCCCAGCGCTACTTCGACGCCTATGCGCAGGCCATCGATTCGACCGGTGCGGGCATCGACCCGGCCTGGGCCATGGCCGCACGGCCCAGTGTGTCAGTGAAGCTCTCGGCGCTGTATCCACGCTACGAGGTTTTTCAGTCCGACGCGGCACTGGAGGCACTTGGCGCCCGTCTGCTGGCTTTGGCGCAGCGCGCCCGTGACGCAGGCATTGCGCTGACGGTCGATGCCGAGGAGGCGGATCGCCTGGAGCTGTCGCTGCGTATTTTCGAACGTGTCTATCGAGACGGCTCGCTTGCCGGCTGGGGTGGACTGGGGCTGGCCGTACAGGCCTACCAGAAGCGTGCACGCGATGTCGTCGCGTGGCTTGCCGATCTCTCGGCGGAGATCGGCGAGACGATTTTCGTGCGACTCGTCAAGGGCGCCTATTGGGACACCGAGATCAAGCGTGCACAGGAACAGGGCCTTCCCGGCTACCCCGTGTTTACCCGGAAAGTGTGTACGGACCTGTCGTATCTGGTGTGCGCGCGGGATCTTCTGCGGGCCCCTGCGACCCTCTATCCCCAGTTCGCCACACATAATGCGCATACCGTGGCCAGCATCCTGCAGCTGGCCGGCGAGCGTGCGTTCGAGTTCCAGCGACTTCACGGCATGGGTGAAGAGCTTTATGGCCAGCTCGCCGACGTGCCGAACGCGCCCGCGTGCAGGGTGTACGCACCCGTGGGCCGTCACAAGGATCTGCTGCCTTATCTGGTGCGCCGCCTTCTGGAGAACGGCGCGAATACTTCGTTCGTCAATCGCATCGTCGATGAACAGGCGCCCATCGAGGACATCGTGGCCGATCCTGTTGCCCAGCTGCGGGCGCTTACCCACATTTCACACCCGCGCATCGGTCTGCCGGTGGAAATGTTTGCACCCGCACGGCGCAACTCCAGCGGCATGAACCTTGCCGATCCTGCCGTGCTGACGCAACTTTCAGTCGACATGCACACGCGAACCCCCATGCAGGCGCAACCCGTCATCGATGGCAGTCCGCGCGATGGCGTCGCGCAACCGTCGGTAAACCCCGCGCGCATGGCCGAAGCAGTCGGGGAAGTCATCGAGGCCGACGCGGCGATGGTCGCGGAAGCCGTTGATGTCGCCCACGCGGGTTGGCCGCGCTGGGATGCGCAGGGCGCTGTGGCGCGGGCCGGCATGTTGCGTCGCGCCGCGGATCTCTACGAGCAGCATCGCGCGGAGCTCATGTCGCTGTGCCTGCGCGAAGCCGGCAAGACCGTGCGCGATGCGCTCGCCGAGGTGCGCGAGGCGGTGGATTTCCTGCGCTATTACGCCTGGCAGGCTGAGCAGAAGTTTGCAAAGCCCGAACTGCTTCCGGGACCGACCGGTGAGCGGAACGAATTGACGATCCACGGGCGTGGTGTATTCGTGTGCATCAGCCCGTGGAA
>CAYLNP010000005.1:0-10906 GCA_964384925.1 uncultured Woeseiaceae bacterium | reverse complement strand
CCGCCGAGCAGACGCCGCTGGTCGCCGCGCGCGCCGTGGCGTTGCTGCACGAGGCGGGCATCCCGCCGCAGGCACTGCAGCTACTGCCGGGGCCGGGCAGTGTTGTCGGCGCGGCGCTGGTGGCAGATCCGCGCATCGCCGGGGTGGCATTCACCGGGTCCAATATCACCGCACAACACATCAACCGCAGCCTTGCCGAACGCGACGGTGCCATCGCCACACTGATCGCCGAGACCGGCGGTCAGAATGCGATGCTGGTCGACAGCTCGGCGCTGCCCGAACAGGTGGTGCTCGATGTCGTGCAGTCGGCCTTCGGCAGTGCCGGCCAGCGCTGTTCGGCACTGCGAGTGCTGTATCTGCAGCAGGATATCGCCGGGCATGTGCTCAAGCTGCTGGCCGGTGCGATGCGTCGACTGGTCATCGGTGATCCCGCGGATGTGCGAACTGATGTGGGCCCCGTGATCGACGAGGCCGCGCGCGATATGCTCGAGGCGCATGTGGCACGCATCAGCGAGCAGGGCACCCTGATCCATCGCTGTGAGCTGCCGCAGTCCTGTGGGACCGGCAGTTTCGTCGCCCCCACGGTGGTGGAGATCGATTCGATCGCGCGTCTCGATCGCGAGGTGTTCGGTCCGGTGTTGCATGTCGTTCGTTATCGGGCGCGGGATCTTGATCGCGTCATCGATGACATCAACGCAACCGGCTTCGGTCTGACCCTGGGGATCCACAGCCGGGTGGATGCCACCGCCCGGCACATTGCCGCCAGGGTGCGCGTGGGCAACACCTACATCAATCGCAACCAGATCGGCGCGGTGGTCGGCGTTCAGCCGTTCGGCGGACAGGGGCTGTCGGGTACGGGCCCCAAGGCGGGGGGTCCTCACTACCTCGCGCGGTTTGCAAACGAACGCGTTGTGACCGTGAATACGGCCGCCGTTGGAGGAAACGCCAGCCTGCTGGCGATGGGCGAGGGCTGAAGGCGCGCGGAGCGATAGGTTATAAGCCGATAACCATTGGGCTTTTCACCCGGTGGCGTCGAGGCCGTATTTTGGTTGCCGATGAACAGTCGTGGCGCTGGGTGTTCCCGCGCCGGCTGATTCGAGGCAACCGTCATGACGCAGTCCGCCATAAGCCGTATCGAGCCGCCCCTGGGCGACGAGGATCTCAGCCGCCTGCACAGCGTGGTGAGCGGGTTCTCGGCGACAAAGCTGACCTGGACCAGCGGTTACCTGGCCGGTCTCGCCGCTGCAGGTGGCATGGCCCCTGCCGCCCCGGCGTCCGCGGACGCACTCCCCGAGGCGGCATCGGCACTGCGCCTGACCATTCTTTACGCGTCCCAGACGGGCAACGGCCGCCGTCTCGCGGAGGCCATGCAGGCCGATGCGCAGTCGCGAGGACTGGCATCACGAATCCTCAGCATGGCCGACTACCGGCCGGCCGAGCTGCGCAAGGAGGCGCTGCTCGCACTGATCGTGAGCACCCACGGAGAGGGTGACCCCCCCGATGATGCCGAGCCGCTGCACGAGTATCTGTTCGGTCCGAAGGCTCCGCAGCTTGGTGGGTTGCACTTTTCGGTGCTTGCGCTGGGCGACTCCAGCTATGCAGAGTTCTGCAAGGCCGGGCGCGACTTCGATGAACGTCTCGTCGCCCTGGGCGCACAGCGGCTGCACGCCCGTGTGGACTGCGATGTGGACTACGAGTCGCTTGCCGACCAGTGGCGCGCGGCGACGCTGGAGGCGTCGCGCCTGCGTCAGCAGGCCGCCGGCGCCAGGGTCGTGCCCCATCTGCACGCCGTGGGACCCGGGTCCGGCGGCGCGGCGCCGGCCGACGCAGCACCGGTCGTCGCCGAGGTCCTGACCGCTCAGCGCCTGACCGGTCGCGGCTCGAGCAAGCTGGTCAGCCACGTGGAGTTCGGCGTGGAGGAGGGCAGCCTGTCATATGAACCCGGCGATGCGCTGGCTGTGACTACCCGTAATCCGCCGCCACTGGTCGAGGAGATCATCGCGCAGCTGGGCGTGTCTCCGCAGGCCGATCTGCCAGATGGCCGGCCTCTGCGCGAGGCCTTGACCGTCGATTTCGAGATCACCATCGCGGCCCGCAGTTTCATCGAGCGCTACGCCAAGGTGGCCGATGTGCCTTCACTGACTGCGCTGCTGGGGCCTGAGCGGCGTGACGAACTCAACGCCTACCTGGCCGAACGCCAGATCATCGATATTCTTCGCGAGCATCCGGCGTCCATCAGCGCCGAAGCCTTTATCGGCACACTGCGTCCCCTCAAGCCACGTCTGTATTCCATCGCCTCGAGTCCTCTGGCTACACCCGATGAGATACACCTGACAGTCGCGGAAGTCGCCTATACCGCCTTCGACCGGCCCCACTGGGGTGCCGCTTCCAGTCACCTGGCATCGCGCCTGGTACCTGGTGATACCCTGGAGATCCGCGTCGAGCCCAATCCGCGCTTTCGTCTGCCAGCCGATGATTCCGCGGCGGTGATCATGATCGGTGCAGGCACCGGCATTGCACCCTATCGCGCCTTCCTGGAGCACCGCGAGGCGCGTGCAGCGAGCGGGCGCAACTGGCTGTTCTTCGGGGAACGTAATTTCAGCACCGACTTCCTCTACCAGCTCGATTTCGCACGCTTCCGCAAGCGCGGTGTGCTCACACGCATGGACGTGGCGTTCTCCCGCGATCAGCGTGAAAAGGAATATGTCCAGCATCGCATCACTGAGCGGGCCGGCGAGCTTTATGCCTGGCTGGAAGATGGCGCGTATGTCTACGTGTGCGGGGATGCCACGCACATGGCGCCGGATGTGCACGCGGCGCTGACAAGCGCAGTCGCCTCGGCCGGTGGCCTGTCCACACAGGTGGCGGAAGACTACCTCAAGACGCTGAAACGACAGGGCCGATACCTGCGCGACGTGTATTGAGCATGCTTCGAGCGTCGAATCAGGCCCTATCGACAATGGAACGACTACGCCAGTGAGTGATACCAAGTTGCAACTATCCCCGGTCGAGCACATCAAGCGTGCCAGCAGACACCTGCGTGGCACCATCGAGCAGGGACTCGCGGATCGGCTGACGGGCGCCCTTGCCGACGACGACACACAGTTGTCCAAGTTTCACGGCTTCTACCAGCAGGATGACCGTGATCTGCGCAGTGAGCGCCAGAAGCAGAAGCTTGAACCGGCCTACAGCTTCATGATCCGTGCCCGGGTTCCAGCAGGGCGCTGCACACCCGCTCAATGGCTGGCCATGGATGCGATCGCGCGCAGCCACGCGAATGGCACGCTGCGTCTGACTACCCGCCAGGCCTTCCAGCTGCACGGCGTGATCAAGCGCAACCTGCGCGAAACCATCCGTGCAATCAACGACAGCATGCTCGACACATTGGCCGCCTGTGGCGATGTGAACCGCAATGTGATGGCCAGCGTGAATCCCTGGCGCTCTAGGCTGCATGCGCAGGTCGCGAAGCTGGCCGATGAGGTCAGTGCCCATCTCTCGCCGCAGACCGGCGCATACCATGAGATCTGGCTCGACGGTGAAAAACTCGCTCCCGATGCGCACGACGTCGAGCCGATCTACGGTGATACCTACCTGCCACGCAAGTTCAAAATGGGCTTCGTCGTGCCACCCGACAACGATATCGACGTGTTCTCGCAGGATCTGGGCTTCGTGGCACTGGCCGGCGAAAGCGGCGAGCTTGCCGGCTTTAACGTCGTCGTGGGTGGCGGTATGGGGACCACGCACGGCGAGCCCGATACCTTTCCGCGGCTTGGTGATGTGATTGGTCGCTGTCTGCCCGAGCAGGTACTGGCGGTCTCTGAAGGTGTCGTCAAGGTACAGCGCGACTTCGGTGATCGCAGCAACCGCAAGCACGCGCGCATGAAATACACCATCGAGGATCGGGGAGTGACATGGTTCGTGCGCACCCTCCAGGAGTACATCGGCTTCGAGCTGCAGGCTGCCGAGCCCGTGAGCTTCGAGGGAACCGGTGACAGGCTGGGATGGGTGCGCGGCGATGACGAGCGCTGGCACTACACACTATTTGTCGAGAATGGCCGGCTTCGCGACCGTGAAGGTCACACACTGCTGAGCGCCTTGCGGGAAATCGCCGGTCTCGGACATGGCCAGTTCGTGCTTACACCGAACCAGAATGTCACGATCAGCGCGCTGGACGATACGCAGCGTTCGGCCATCGATGCGATCCTTTCGTACCATGGCATCACGCGCAAGGGTGCGCTTTCGGCACTTCGACGCAACAGCATGGCCTGTGTGGGGTTTCCCACCTGCGCCCTGTCGATGGCAGAAAGCGAGCGCTACCTGCCGGACCTTGTCACCCGGCTGGAGCGCTCCCTCGATGCGCACGGTCTTGCCGAGGCGCCGATCGTGATTCGCATGACTGGCTGCCCGAACGGCTGCGCACGCCCCTTCCTCGCCGAGATCGGCCTGGTGGGCAAAGCGCCGGGCCGCTACAACCTGTACCTCGGTGCGGGATTCGATGGCGCACGTCTCAACCGCCTGCATCGCGAGAACATCGATGAAGACACCATCGTTGCCGAACTCGAGCCCCTGTTTGCGCGCTATGCGGCGGAGCGCAGCCGCGAAGAACACTTCGGTGATTTCCTCGTGCGCGCCGGTGTGATCCGCGCGGTCACCTCCGGGCCCGACTTCCGCGCCGACGAAGGGCGTGCCACATGAACCTGTGTGCTCGCCAGGACCCGCGCGATGTACTGCTCAAGACGGCCAGTCGCACCTTGGCGACACTCGATGCCACCGCGCGAATCGAGTGGGCGCTCGAGCACCTGCCCGGGCGCCATGTGCTGAGTTCGAGCTTCGGCGCCCAGGCCGCGGTGAGTCTTCATCTCGCCACCCAGGTCGATCCGCGCATTCCGGTGATCTTCATCGATACCGGATACCTGTTTCCCGAGACGTACGCATTTGTCGAGGCCCTGACCCGGCGGCTGGATCTGAACCTGCATGTCTATCGCGCGCGACGCAGTCCGGCGTGGCAGGAGGCAAGCGAGGGTCGGCGCTGGGAGCAGGGCCAGGCGGGACTGGATGCCTATCATCAGGAGAACAAGGTCGAACCCATGTCGCGGGCGCTCGATGAGCTCGAGGCGGGTACATGGATTGCCGGGCTGCGCCAGGCGCAGACCGAAAGCCGGGCAGCGATGCCGGTGATCTCTCGCGCCGGCAATCGCTGGAAGCTGCACCCGATCATCGAGTGGAGCGACCGCGATGTTTATCGTCATCTGAAGCGTCACGACCTGCCCTACCATCCGCTGTGGGAGCGCGGCTACGTATCGATCGGTGACGTGCATACGACCCGCTCGCTGCACGAGGTCGCGGATGTTCGCGAGCTGCGCTTTTCAGGCATGCACCGCGAGTGCGGTCTGCACGAGATGGACTTCAGCCCTCGCGGCTGACCGGCGCGTTCGATCATGGATTTCCTGCCTGTTTTCCTGCGACTTCACAGCCAGCGTTGCCTGCTGGTCGGCGGGGGTGCCACGGCGATGCGCAAGGCACGCCTGCTGCTGCGTGCAGGCGCCGACGTGACGGTCGTCGCGCCGCAGTTGAGTGAATCACTGACGGAGCTTGCCGGGCAAGGGACAGTGCACCATGTGCCTGAATCGTTTGCAGGGGTGCATCTGGAGGGCATGCGCCTGGTGATCGCCGCGACAAACGATGCAGCCGTGAACCGACGTGTGGCGGCTCTGGCCGACCAGGCCGGCATCCTGTGCAATGTCGTCGATGATCTCGAGGCCTGTCGCTTCATCATGCCGGCCATCGTCGATCGTTCGCCGCTGATCGTGGCGATCTCCTCTGCGGGCAGTGCGCCGGTGCTCGTGCGGATGCTGCGCGAGAAGTTCGAACGTCTCCTGCCAGCACGCCTGGGCGAACTGGCAGGACTGGCCGCCCGCTGGCGTACGCGGGTGAAGCGGGCGCTGGTGTCCGGGCTGGCGCGACGTCGGTTCTGGGAGGCGGTGTTCGAGGGCCAGGTGTCGGATCACGTGATGGCCGGGCGGATCCTTCAGGCCGATCGCGCAATGGCCACCGCCCTTCGCGACGCGCAGCGGGGCACAGACGCTTGCAGCCCCCGTTCCAGGTATGCCGGCAACGCCGGCGTGGCCTGGCTGGTCGGTGCCGGCCCCGGCGATCCCGGGCTGCTGACCCTTCGCGCCCTGCAGATCGCGCAACAGGCCGACGTGATTTTGTACGACCGCCTGGTGTCCGACGAGATTCTGGAGTTGACCCGCCGCGATGCCGACCGCATCTGTGTGGGCAAGAAGCCCGGTGAGGCGTGCATGACCCAGGAGGAAATCTCGGCGCTACTGGTGAAGCTCGTGGCCGAGGGTCGCCGCGTGTGCCGTCTAAAGGGTGGCGATCCGTTCATCTTCGGTCGGGGCGGCGAGGAGGCAGAGGCCCTGGTGGACGCAGGTCTGGCCTTCGAAGTCGTGCCGGGTGTGACGGCCGCAGCTGCCTGTGGTGCCTACGCGGGCATTCCGTTGACGCATCGGGATTACGCTCAGTCTGTGGTGCTGATCACTGCACACGGCAAGGCCTCGATCGATCGCCTGGACTGGCGCTCGCTGGCGCGCGATCAGCAGACCTTGGCCTTCTACATGGGGGTCAGTCGCCTGGGCGATATTCGCGACCAGCTCCTGACCCATGGTCGGGCGGGTACGACGCCGGTGGCGCTGGTGGAAAACGGCACTACGCGTGCGCAGCGCGTCATCACTGGACAGCTTGCAGAGCTTCCGGATCTTGCCGCGCGTCACGATGTGGTTGCCCCCGCGATGCTGTTCGTAGGCGAGGTCGCCGCGCTGGCCTGCAGGCTTGGCTGGTTTCAGGGCAGGCAGGTGCACCCGGGGATTGAGGCGGTCGAGTCACGACGTGACGACGCCCGCGCTGCTGCGGTATGTTAACGCAGTTGGCGCAGACGGCGCCGCCTTGAGTAGAGGATCAGCACCTTGACCCACCTCGCACAGCTCGAGGCCGAGAGTATCCATATCATGCGCGAGGTGGTGGCCGAGGCCGAGAACCCGGTCATGCTCTACTCCATCGGCAAGGACAGTGCGGTGATGCTGCACCTGGCCATGAAAGCCTTTTACCCGGCCATTCCGCCATTTCCACTGCTGCATGTCGATACGCGCTGGAAGTTTCGCGAGATGTACGCGCTGCGCGACCGCGTCGCCGCAGACAGTGGCATGCAGCTGATCGTCCATGTCAACCCCGACGGTGTCGCGCGCGACATCAATCCCTTCACGCACGGCGCAGCCGTCCATACCCAGGTCATGAAGACCGAGGGGCTGCGCCAGGCGCTCGATGCGCATGGATTCGATGTCGCCTTCGGCGGTGCGCGGCGAGATGAGGAAAAATCCCGCGCCAAGGAGCGCATCTTCTCGTTTCGCAGCGAGCAGCACCGCTGGGACCCCAAGGCGCAGCGCCCGGAACTATGGAATCTGTACAACGCGCGCAAGCGCCGTGGTGAATCCATTCGCGTGTTTCCCCTGTCCAACTGGACCGAACTGGATGTCTGGCAGTACATTCACCTGAACGATGTGCCAATCGTCCCGTTGTATTTTGCCGCCGAGCGGCCTGTCATCGAGCGCAACGGCGCGCTGATCATGGTCGATGACGACCGACTGCCACTTCTTGCCGGTGAAACTGTTTACAGACGTATGGTGCGTTTCCGAACGCTGGGCTGCTACCCGCTGACCGGGGCGATCGAATCTGATGCCGCAACACTGCCGGAAATCATTCGGGAAACCCTGCTCACCCGCGTGTCCGAACGACAGGGTCGGGTCATAGATCATGATGATGCCAATGCCTCGATGGAGCAGAAAAAGCAGGAAGGCTATTTCTGATGGATGCGGTGTCGCGGGAGCTGCTGGCCGGGGATACCGAAGCATGGTTGCAGCAGCATGAGCGCAAGACGCTGCTGCGCTTCATCACCTGCGGCAGCGTCGATGACGGCAAGAGCACGCTGATCGGCCGTCTCCTGCACGACACCAGTCAGCTTTTCGACGATCAGCTGGCAGCAGCGACCCGCGACTCCCGCCGTTGGGGTACCCAGGGCGTGCAGGTGGACCTTGCGCTGCTCGTCGACGGGCTGGCTGCCGAGCGGGAGCAGGGCATTACCATCGACGTGGCCTACCGGTTCTTCGCCACGGAGCGGCGCAAGTTCATCGTCGCCGATACGCCGGGCCATGAGCAGTACACACGCAACATGGTCACCGGAGCCTCTACCGCCGATGCAGCCGTCATCCTGATCGACGCCCGCCGTGGTGTACTCACGCAGACGCGCCGGCACAGTTACCTGGCCTGGCTGCTGGGGATCCGCCATCTGGTGCTGGCTGTGAACAAGATGGATCTGGTCGACGATGCACAGGCGCGTTTCGACGAGATCGTCGACGAGTATCGGAAGTTCGCGGCACAGATCGGAATGCCAGGCTTCACAGCGATACCGATGTCGGCGCTGAACGGCGACAACGTCGTGGCCCCGGCACAATCGATGGACTGGTACTCCGGGCCGACCTTGATCGAGTGTCTGGAGACGCTGCAGGTCGATGCGCTACAGCTGCGACGCGCACCGTTCCGGTTTCCCGTGCAATGGGTCAACCGCCCCGACTCGGGCTTTCGCGGCTTCGCCGGCACCATCGCGGGTGGCAGCGTGCGCGCCGGCGATCGCATACGCATCCAGCCGTCTGGCCGTGAGACTTACGTGGCACGGATTGTCACGGCAGACGGGGATCTCGACGAAGCCCATGCGGGTGCAGCAGTGACCTTGACGCTGGCCGACGAGGTGGATGTGTCGCGCGGGGTAATGATCAGCGCGGCCGATGCACCCGCCGAGGTCGCCGACCAGTTCGAGGCCCATCTTGTCTGGATGGCCGAGGAGCCCCTGTATCCCGGGCGAAACTATCTGATGAAGATCGGCACCGCGATGGTCACCGCCTCTGTCACGGACATCAAGCACCAGGTCAATGTGAATTCACTCGAACACGTTGCTGCCCGAAAGCTCGATCTCAATGGGATCGCGGTATGCACCTTGTCGCTGGACCGCGCGGTACCCTTCGATGTGTATCGCGACAATCGCAACACCGGCAGCTTTGTGCTGATCGATCGATACTCCAACCACACGGTCGGCGCGGGGATGCTTGACTTCGCGCTGCGGCGCTCACACAACATCCATCTCCAGCATCTGGATATAGACAAGGCCGCACGAGCAGCAATCAAGGCCCAGGCGCCCTGTGTACTGTGGTTTACAGGCCTTTCCGGCTCAGGGAAGTCCACCGTGGCCAATCTGGTGGAGCAGCGACTGCATGCGCTTGGTCACCACACCTATCTTCTCGATGGTGACAACGTGCGTCATGGCCTGAACCGGGATCTGGGTTTCACCGAAGCCGACCGGGTCGAGAATATCCGGCGGATCGCGGAGGTCGCCGGGCTGATGGTCGATGCCGGACTGATCGTGCTGACAGCCTTCATCTCGCCGTTTCGCTCGGAGCGCGACGCCGCCCGTCAGCGCTTCGCGCCGGGTGAGTTCATCGAGGTTTTCATGGACACGCCGCTGGAGGTTGCAGAGCAGCGTGATCCGAAGGGACTCTATCGCAAGGCACGCGCCGGGGAACTGACGAACTTCACCGGCATCGACTCGCCCTATGAAGCGCCAGAAGCGCCGGAACTGACGCTTTCGACAGCGCAACTGACGCCCGAAGCTGCCGCGGACAACGTCATTGCGTGGTTGCAGCAGCGCGGCAGGCAGGGCTAGGCGAGTCTAGGCGTTGTCTTCCAGCGCACGCGACACCACTTCGTAGCAATCACGCGACAGACCCTTCTTCGCCGCTATCCGGGTCAGCGCACTGCGGGCATGCGCCTGGTGATCAGCATCAAATTTTCGCCACCGATCGAAGGAACGCGCCATGCGCGCGGCGATCTGCGGGTTCAGCGGATCCAGCGCGATCACCTGCTCGGCGGCAAACGCATAGCCGCTGCCATCGGCCGCGTTGAAGCCTGCATGATTGACCTGGCAGAACGTGCCGATCAGCGCCCGCACGCGGTTGGGATTTTTTATCGAGAAGGACGGGTGAGTCATCAGGTCACGCACCTGTTCAAGCGTATCGGGCAGGCGCGATGCGGCCTGGACAGAGAACCACTTGTCCACGACCAGTGACTCGTGCTGCCATTTTTCCAGGAACCACGCCAATGCCTGCTGGCGCTCGGGGCCTGCGCTGTTGGCGAGCAGGGCCAGCGCGCACATGGCATCGGTCATGTTGTCGGCGCCCGTCAGGTGAGCCATGCAAAGCCCACGAACCTCGGCGGTGTCCAGTTCGGCCAGATAGCCCAGCGCCGTATTGCGCAGGGCGCGCCGCCCGGCCGCCTCCGGCGCCGGCGAATAGGGCGAGGTGGGCTCGAGCTGGACCCAAAGCGAGCGCCACCGGTCCTCGAGCGCAGTGGCCAGCTCACGGCGCAGCGCGACTCGTACCGTCAGAATTGCATCCGCGTCCACCGTGGCCATCTGTTCGGCGATATAGCCTGCATTTGGCAGACTGAGTACTTCGGCAACGAAGGCAGGGTCCGCGGCGCTGTCGTCGAGCAGGCGGGCGCAGGCGTCGATGAAGTCCGATGCAAACTCGATCCGGCGGCCCGCGCGGTGATCGTCGATGCCCTGCAGGAGCACCCGCATCGCCAGCCGTTGCCCGGCCTCCCAGCGATTGAAGGCATCGCTGTCGTGGGCCATCAGGAGCGCCAGCTGGGCATCCGTGTACTCGTAATGCAGGATCACGGGCGCTGAGAATCCGCGCAGCAGTGAGGGCACCGGTGGCTGCGTGACGTCGCTGAAGACGAAGCGCTGCTCGGCCTGGGTGAGCGACAGCACCCGGGTGGTGTCGCTGCCGGCATCATC
>CAYLNP010000004.1:41540-43308 GCA_964384925.1 uncultured Woeseiaceae bacterium | reverse complement strand
CCTGCGACGATTCGCTGGCGGCCTGTGCCAGTGTCGGCATCGCCAGACCTGCTGCCGGAACGGCCAGCATGCCCAGGGAGGTGCTCAGAAAACTGCGGCGATCCAGGCTCATGTGCGGGACCCTTGTTCGTCAGTCACAGAATGTTCGTCAGACACAGAGTTGCAAAGTAGTCAGTGGCATGAATTTTTGATCAATCGGTTCTGCTCAGGGGCAGAATCTTCGTCGCACCCGTGAGAATTTCGTGAATCGGTGTTTACGAAACGCTGAATTTCGCGAATTCAGGCTGGCGTTGCGCGAATCAGGCGCGTTGTCACCGATACTGCGCATTCCTAAAGGCCAATGGAGTCAAAGACATGCTCGTCCCTACCCGCCGGCGAAGCCTGAACGTTCTGGCCGCAACCGCCCTGGCCTTGGCAGCGGCCATGGCGTCGCCGGTTGTTGCGCAGGAAAGCGCTCGGGACGCTGTGGCACTTATTGATGCCTACATCAAGGCACACAACGCCCACGAGCCCGAGGAGACGCTGAGCTTCTATCGCCACGATGCGCAGTTTCACCTCAGCATGGGACGTGGAATCGTCGAAGGCATCGACGATATCGCCCGACTGGAATATTTCGATGCAGCGGCCGGCTCCACCCTGTATCCCCAGCAGGTGACCGCCCGCCGGGAAGGCGAGCTGTGGGTCGTCAGCCTTGGCTACGTGATCGAGTACAGCGATGTCTTTGCGGCCATGGGACTGAAAATCGTCCTTGCAGATGGACTTGATTACGCCTTTGTCCTCGAAGGCGGCAAGATCCGCAGCATTGTCCAGCCCGAACTCAAGCCTGCGTGCATGCAGGCCATGGGCACAGGATTTGCCCTGCTCGTCGACTGGCTGAAGGACAGTGGCGATCCGCGTCGGGACGTCCTGCTCAGGGATGGCAGTCTGCGCCTGACCGGCGACACCGCCCCCATTCTGATCCAGGCGGCAAATGACTGGCGTGATGCGAGCGGATGGGGCCCGACACAAGAGCAGGCCTTCGAGTGCGCTCAGGTCGTTACTCACCGATAGCGTGCTTGATTCAGGCCTTCAGTGCCTCCTTCACCACCGCTGACAGAGGTGTTTCGAGCTCTTCCCACCGTGGACGCAGCAACTCCGGGGTTTCCCGGGCGACCCGCTCGCGGAATTCGCGCGGCAGCTCGGCGGGTCCATTCATGACCCTGCGACCATTCCATGCGCCAAGCATGAGGCCCGGCCGATCGCCCATGCGCATCCACGCCGGGAACGGAAACACGTAGAACCCGGAGGTCTGGAACGGCAACGCAGTCACCGCCGGATTGTAGAAGTCATCGCGCGACACCGTGCTGCAGCCGCTTTCGATGAACATCTCAGGCCAACCTTCGGGCATTGGTCTGATGTGCTCGGACTTGATGAGTGGTCCTTCGATACGAAGACTGTGGTAGGAGTCCAGCCAGTTCGGGGTCGTCGCATCCAGCACCAGGTAGCCCTTCGGACCGTGCAGCACGCCGGGATCTTCGAGCAGCCTGAGAGGCTCAACCCGAAGCGCTTCGTTGGTATAGGGGTTGTGAGCACTGGAAGTGTAATTGCCGGTGACCAGATCTCGCGGATAGCTGACATTGTGGGCGTGAATTCGCCAGGTCATGTCAGCGACGCGCCGAAAGTAGGAAAACTCC
Source organism: uncultured Woeseiaceae bacterium (assembly GCA_964384925.1). GTDB lineage: Bacteria > Pseudomonadota > Gammaproteobacteria > Steroidobacterales > PWYM01 > PWYM01. The sequence continues at coordinate 41,635 of CAYLNP010000004.1, read as the reverse complement.
ATGCCTTCCCAGCGGACAATCGGCTGCGGGCGCGCGCCCTGCGGCAGCGCATACATCAGAAACTGGTAGGACCACCGGCGACGTGTTCATCACCG
>CAYLNP010000004.1:0-41530 GCA_964384925.1 uncultured Woeseiaceae bacterium | reverse complement strand
CATCAGAAACTGGTAGGTCGACAGCGCCGTGCCTTCGTCTCGAAGGTCGCGCTCGAGTCTGAACAGTGCGGTGAACTTTTCGCGGGCGTCCGTTAAGTGGATAAATCCATCGTCGTACGGAGGGAATTGACTAACCGTGGATGCATTCAGACTGCCTGGGAGCATGCCAAGACCGGCCAGGGCCAGCGGCGCTCCACCCAGCAGCTGACGACGGCGGGCGTCTATGGAATCCGCTGCAAAGTTCTCCGACGCTCCGCGTGACACGACCAAGTCTCGAACAAGGGCTTGGCGCAGAGTATTGATCATTGGCGACACCTGTAGGTAAGCGCACACAGAAGCATTCGCACGCGAACCAGTTGAGATTATCGGGATGTCGGCAAATATAACAATTCGAATGACGACCGCCCTCATGCGCACAATGCATAAGGTCAATAGGCTCGTTGCGTCATACTGGGCAGCGATGCGCAACGAGTTGGCGCGGAGCTGCCGAGGGGCCATGATGATCGCGGATATCACCGGGCGACACACTCACGTTCAAGCTAGCGCCGCCAGTGCACAGCCGGCAAGCTGCCCCGCAGTCCTATTGCGAGCCGTGCTCGGCTGTATCGCGCTGTGTTCAAGCACGAGCCTGGTCGCCGGCCAGCCTCCGGAGAAGCGCACCTCCAATATCGCTGTCACCGAGGTGACTCGCGACTGCACGACCTGCCCCGAATTGGTACTGATCCCTGCCGGCGAATTTCTGATGGGTGCCGATATCACGGAGCCGCGCAAGCTCGGCTTGCCGGAATTCTGGGCCACACGTGAGCAGCCCGTGCATCGTGTGACCGTGGAGCGGCCGTTCTATCTTGGGAAATACGAGGTCTCCCGAGGCGAGTTCGCGCAGTTTGTCGCAGCGACCGGCTATTCACCGGCCCCGGGGTGCTGGCACTTCGTGGGCAGCGAGTGGTTGTTCGATGAGGCTCGAAACTGGCAGGACGCCGGCATCGACCAGGGCGACGGGCATCCGGTCACCTGTGTTAACTGGCTCGACGCACAGGCATATCTAGCCTGGCTGGGCAGCAAGACCGGCCAACCCTACCGACTGGCGAGCGAATCGGAGTGGGAGTATGCAGTGCGCGCCGGCACCCAGACTGTTTACTGGTTCGGTGACGACCCCGAACAAATATGTGAGTTCGTTAATCTCGGCGACATTACCACACGGGAGCGCTTCGGCTGGGACCAAACCGAGATCAAGTACGAGATGATGGACAACTGGAAAGGAGAGGACTGTCGCGACGGCCATGCAACGACAGCGCCCGTTCACGAAACGGCTGCAAACCCCTTCGGTCTGCATGGCATGCTGGGCAACGCCAATGAGTGGGTTGCCGATTGCTGGAACGACGACCACAGCGACGCGCCTTCCAACCAGGCGGCGAGACTCACCGGTGCGGACTGCGGTCTGCGCGTGATGCGCGGACAGGGCTGGACGGCGATCGCGGCGAGTACGCGGCCTGCGTTCAGGCTGAAGATGAATGCCACGGATCGCAGGTTCACGTTCGGCTTCCGGGTGGCGCGGGACTGAACCTCAGCAGGGGGATGACCGATGTACAGAATGTCTGGCTCGTTACTGGTCGCGGGCGTAGCAGCGCTATGCTGTGGCTATGTTGAGGCTGTAGAAACTGCCACCTCTCAGCAGGTGGCATCATCCGATGCGCTGGTGGTCTACACGGAAGCACGAGACCCCTGCACCGAGCGCAGCGCCACTCGGAACGCCTACTTCGGCGACCTGCATATCCACACAGGCTTCTCCTACGACGTAAGCCCCTTCGGCTCGACCACGACACCGGCCGACGCCTACCGCTTCGCCCGGGGCGGCTCGATCGGTGTTCCGCCCTTCGACGACAGTGGGAAAGAGACGGCGACCCTGCAGCTGCGGACACCCCTGGATTTCGCCGCCGTCACCGACCATGCCGAGTTCTTTGGCGAATTGGGGCTGTGCATGGACCCCTCCAGCAGCGTGTATGAGCAGGAAGCCTGCGTGTACATGCGCGGAAGTGGCGGAGATATGTTCATGCTGTTCGTGAACAGCCTGCTCACCGACTCTCCTTATCAGGTCGAGGAAATCTGCGGCGAGGACCCCGCTGCATGCGTCGAGTCGGCCAGCCCGCTGTGGAAAGCGACGCAGCAGATGGCCGAGGAGGCCTACGATCGCTCGGCGCGCTGCGAGTTCACCACCTTTGTCGGTTATGAGCATACCGGCACACCCAATTCCAACAACTATCACCGCAACGTCATTTTCCGCAATGCCGACGTACCGGCGCGCGCCATCTCCTACATTGACGCCCCGAGAGGTCTTGACCTGTGGAACGCGCTCACCGATGAGTGCCTGAACGCAGTTGACGGGTGCGACGTGCTGGTGATCCCGCACAATTCCAACCTGAGTTCCGGGTCGATGTTCCCTTCCTATGCGGCCGGCTCCGAGACCGCAGAATTCGCTCCGGCCGCGGCCCGTCTGCAGGCTGCCATGGAGCCGATCATGGAGATCTTCCAGCACAAGGGGAACTCCGAGTGCTTCAATGGTTTCCCGGGAATTCTCGGCGCGCCGGATGAGCTGTGCGAGTTCGAGCAGGTGCGGGCAGTCGGCGAGCGTCGCCTGATCTTCGGGGAAACCTACGAACTGAGGTTCTGCGAGGAAGGGGAAATCGGCCGACGCGGCTTTGCTGCCGTGGGCTGTGTCTCGAGGAACGACTTCTTCCGCAGCGTGCTGCTGACCGGCCTTCAGGACGAGGCGGCCATCGGCGTGAATCCATACAAGTTGGGAGCGATCGGATCGACGGATACTCACCTGGCGCTGGCGGGCGCCACGGATGAGGCGGACTGGCCAGGACACCTCGTGCCTGAGACCGAGCTCGAGGCGCGTCTCAGGGCCGGGCTTTTTTCTCCACAGTCTCTCGTCAGCAATCCCGGAGGCCTGGCCGGCATCTGGGCGGTAGAGAACTCTCGCGATGCGCTGTTCGAGGCCATGCGCAGGCGCGAGGTCTTCGGCACCTCGGGCACGCGCATTCAACCTCGCCTGTTTGCCGGCTGGGATATTGACGACAAAGCTTGCAATCTCGCGGATCTGCCGGAGCACGGATACGCCCATGGCGTCCCTATGGGCAGCGACCTGCCGCCGGCCACGGCATCGGGCAAGCCGCGGTTGCTGGCCTCGGCAGTCAGGGATCCCGACGGCGCCGCGCTGCAGAAGCTGCAGATCATCAAGGGATGGATCGATACTTCGGGCCAGGCGCGCTACGAGGTTTTCGACGTGGCGGGTTCGGATAGCTCCGACGGACAGATCAACCTCCTCACGGGCCAGTGGACTGGCGAGGGGTCGACATCGCTGTGTGCGGTGTTCGAAGACACGGCTTTCGATCCGGCGGAATCGACCTACTATTACCTGCGCGTGGTCGAAGTGCCGACCCTGCGTTGGAACTGGGCGCAGTGCGTCGCCCTACCCCCTGACGAACGCCCCGCAGCCTGCCAGAACGACGCGCCCAGAACCATCCAGGAAATGGCCTGGACTTCGCCGATCTGGTATGCGCCGCTCGCCGGGGACTAGCTTTCAACTCGTGGTTGCGTCTCCCGCATGCTGAGGCTGCTGGTCAGGGAGCCACTGGTCCACTTCGTGATCATCGGCAGTCTGCTGTTTGCAGCGTACTCGATGCTGGCACAGGCGCCGGACGAAGTGTCGGTGAACCGTATCGTCGTCGATGCAGCGCTTGTCAACCGGCTTGAACGCGACTTCGTTCGCCAGTGGCGCCGGCCTCCTGATGACCTGGAACGCGAGGTTTTGATCCAGGAGTACCTGCGCGAGGAGGTGCTCTACCGGGAGGCGCTGGCACGCGGCCTGGACCGAAACGATGCAGTCGTACGACAGCGACTGGCAAGAAAGATGGAGGCGTTCGCCATTATCGACGCGGGCATTCCTGCCGAGCCCACGCAAGCCGACTTGCGCGCCTACTTTGCGGAGCATGCGGCACGGTTCGCCACGCCGGAGCAGATGTCGTTCACGCATGTCTTCCTGGATCGGGATGCGCGCGGAGACTGTCTGTCGGAGGATGCCCAGGCACTTCTCGAGGCGCTTCGCGCCACCGCGGTCTCGGATGCCGATGGTCTGGGAGACGTCCCGCCGATACGCCCGAGCCATGAGGCTACGACGAAGCGGGACGTGGCGCGCCAGTTCGGCAGGGCATTTGCCGAGCGATTATTCGAGTTGCCTGCCGGGAGCTGGCAAGGTCCGGTCGAATCCGGTTTCGGTGTGCACCTGGTCCTGATCAGAACACGTACCCCATCACGTGATGCGGCTTTCGAGGACGTGGCGTTCGAGGTCAGAAGTGAATATCTCGAGAATCGGCGTCGTGAGCTTCGTTCGGCTGTTTTCTCGGAGATGCGACGCAACTACGCGATCGAGATGCCCGGACCGGACAAGGCCAACCGACAGTGAGGCGAGCAAGCCACGTTTCGCGCGCGTTGACCATACCAGCGGTGACGCTGTACCTCTCCCTCGGCTGCTTCGTCGCCAACGCTCATGATCTGCGACCGATGTATCTGGAAATCGTGGAACACGCACCGAACCTGTTCAGGATCAGCACGAAACTGCCACCAATTGTGTCCATACGCGCACTTCCCGAAGTGGAACTTCTGGGTGCATCGTGCGATCGCGTCGACCGCCAGGTACCCGGCGCGGATAAGGACTATCCCGCTGAGGCACTGTCAGAATTCTATTCCTGCGATGACGGCCTGGCGTCGGCCGAGCTGATCCTCAGATACCCCGAGTTCAATCCCGCGCTGAACATCCTGGTCGGCATCACGTGGCTCAGCGGCGAGCATCGCATGCTGGCGGCGGGGCCGGACGAAACACGGATAGCCCTGCCCTCGCCCGAAACATTCGGTGGCGTCGCGGCAGCCTACATGACGCTTGGCATCAAGCACATCCTGACAGGCATAGACCACCTGCTGTTCGTTGTCTGCCTGCTCTGGATCGCCGGCACGCTGCCGCGCATTGCACTGGCGATTACCGGCTTTACGCTGGCCCACTCCGTGACACTGGGTCTGTCAGCACTGGACATCGTACGACTGCCCGTGGCCCCCATGGAGGCATGTATCGCACTGAGCGTCGTCATGCTTGCAGCGGAACTCGTCCGGCGTCGACGCGATACGCTTGCATGGCGGTTTCCGATCCTCGTCTCACTGATCTTCGGTCTTCTGCACGGCTTCGGCTTCGCCAGCGTATTGAACGAGATCGGCTTGCCGCAGACCCAGATCCCTGGTGCCTTGCTTTTTTTCAATCTTGGCATCGAAGTTGGCCAGCTGGCGTTCGCCACAGTGATGCTTCTGTACCTTGGGTTGGTTCGTTCAGTCTGGTGGGCTAAGCCACTGCGGCTTTTTCCTGTCGCGTCGACATACTCGTCACTCGGAACTCCGGTCGTCGGTTATGTCATTGGCGGAACCGCTGCATTCTGGTTACTGCAACGGCTCGCTGTACTCGGCAGCTGAGTTTCCGAAGACCATTGAATCTGCAATCCGAGCGGAGGGGTGTGATGAGACTGAATACCGATAATGCGCCGGGCTTTCTCGCCGAACGAATAGTCCTGGCCGGACTGCTCGCCGGGCTGATTCTGTGGGCGCCGGACGTACTGGCGCATGCGGACCACGACCATGACGGTGGATTCCTGGCCGGTCTCGTGCACCCCGTACTGGGGGTCGATCACCTCGTTGCCATGGTGGCCGTCGGCATGTGGGGCGCAATACTCCGCGCGCCGGCTCTTTGGCTTCTGCCCGTGACGTTCCCGCTGATCATGGCGGTGGGCGGAGCACTCGGGGTCGTCGGGGTACCTCTCGGACATGTCGAGCCGATTATCGCCGTCTCGGCCCTCGCCCTGGGGATACTGGTTGCGTTCATGGTTCGACTGCCGCTGGCCGTCGCGGCGCTGCTGGTCGCGCTGTTTGCATTGTTTCACGGTCACGCACATGGGACAGAGTTGCCGGCGTCGGCCAGCCCGTTTGGCTACGCGCTGGGTTTCGTGATCGCCACCGGCTTACTGCATCTGGGTGGCGTGGCGCTGGGTCTGCTGATTCACTGGCGCGCCGGCAGCTGGATCCTGCGCGGCAGCGGCGTCATCGTCGCCATGGTCGGGGTCATGTTTCTCATCAGATGAGGCTTTGCGAGAAATCGATCCTGCTGACAGGTGCCATCGCGTCGCCTTCGGCGGCCTGGGCGCACAGCCCGGTGCCGGGCATCGAAGGTTTCTATGTGGGCATGCTGCATCCGCTCACCGTGCCTGGGCACATCCTGCTGCTTTCGGTTGTGGGCCTGCTGTTGGGCTTTCGAGGCATGAACGTCGCGCGTCCGGCCTTCGCTGCCTTCGCGGCTTCGCTTGCGATAGGCGCCCTGTTTGGCCGGAGCGTCCCCACGGCAGCGCTGACAGGCTGGGCACCTTTGGCCGCAGTCCTGTTGACTGCGCCCGTACTTTTTTTCAGTCGGGCTCAGGGTGTAGCCATCTTCGTGGGCGCCGTCGGGGGGCTGGTGGTCGGTCTTGGGTCCCTGCCAGAGCCAGGGCCCATGCGCGCCGTTGCCATCACACTCGCCGGCTCGTTGGCTGGCGCGCCGTTCATGATGTTATGCATCGCCGCAGTCGCAGAATCCATCCGCCAGCGATTGCGATCATCCTGGACAGATACGATTGCCTGCGTGGCGGCGGCCTGGGTGACCGCCATCGCGACACTTCTGCTGGCCGTGGAGCTGCGACCGATGATCAGCGGCACATTCCACTGAGGTCAATTACGCGTGGGTATCAGCTGGTCGCCAACCGACACCGTCGCGCCGTGTGCATTCAGCACAATGGCGTTCTGCCCGAAAAAGGCCCCGGGCATGTCAGCGCGCGTGTTCATGCGCATCAGTGTACGCAGCGGTTCCTGAGAATCGGGGACAAGCCCGTCGGTCTGATCGGTGGTGATGATGGCGCAGCGCCGACAAGGCTTGCGCATGGCGATTTCGTAGGCACCGCCGGTGGGCACAAGCGCGTCGAGTGCATCTTCCTCGAACGGCGCCAGGCCGCTGACGACGATGTTGGCGCGGAACCGGTTCATGGGCACCGTGGCTACGCCACTGGCCGCGAGCTGCGCGTTGAGACTCGCCAGCGAGGACTCGGAGGTGACGAGCAAGGGAAAGCCATCCGTGAAGGCGGTGTGCGAACGCTCGCCCCGCAGGTATCGTGCGTCGACCGGACGGCGATGGTCATCGGCGAATCGTACCAGCCGCAGAGCCCCGTCCCGCCACGTCCCAAGCACTGTCGTCAGCCAGCGCGCGGCCGCCTCACCCTCGTCGTAGGCAGGGCACTCGTCCTTCCAGACCTTCACCCGCACTCGCGTGCCGCCTGGTTCATTGCGATCCACCACAAGCGCGCTGGTCGACGGGTGCTCCAGCACCAGCGCCTCGGGGGCCAGGCGAACGCCGATGGTGGCCATCGCCGGCAGTTCGCGCTGGGTCATGAAGCGACCCGTGGAATCCGTCACCATCCAGCAGCGATCAAAGGCCAGCCCGCGTACACCCAGCGGGGCGGAGTCCACCGCAATGCCCTGCAGGGACTTCACGGGGAAGATGTTGAGTCCGGTGATTTCGACCATCGCCGCGCCGTGCCTGCGCCTAGGCGGATGCGTTGTTCAAGCCTGAAAATCCGCCCGCAACGCCTGCGCCACCGGCTCGGGTACCGGATCGACGGTGTGGCGATAGTGGTCGTGGTCTATGCCCGCAGAGAGCTTCGCGCCGCCGCGAAATGCCGCAATCATCTCCGCAGAGAACTCGAAGCGCATGAAATGCACGGCGGAGGTTTTCTCGTCGGTGCTGCGCTCGAGGTCTTCGTTGGCGATCGGTGTCACACGCTCGAAGCCTTCGACCTGCAGCCATGTGCCCTTCTCGATGCCGATCAGCTCGGCGAGCCGACGGCGACGCTCGTCTGTGTCCGGGAACTCCACCATGAAGGTGGCCTTCAGGTTGCTGCCATCAGGGATCAGCGGATTGTAGGCAGCCAGTTCATCCTCGATGCCCTGGGCCTCGAACACCCGTTCGATGCGCAGCATCTCCTGCACCTGGTATTGCAGGGTCAGACGATCCTCGAAGTACAGCGTGGCGTTCTCGCCGATGTGCAGCTTGCGATGCTGCTTGTGGGCGATCACCTTGGCCCGGAATTCCGGACGCAGGCTTGCGTATTCCTCGAGACTGTAAAGATCTCCGCGTGTCAGCTTTTTCATGTTCGTCCTTGTCGCTTCAGAGGCCGTAGGCCTGGCGCAGCAGGCTCATCGGGTGACTGGCCTGCACATCCTTGCTGCCAGCCGCAATCTGTTCAGCCGCCATCGGGCAGTCGCTGGTGAAATGCTCCGCCTTCGCGTTCTCCACGCGCCGGACCACCGGCTGCGCGATTTTTCGCGAGACTTCGTGGAACTCCTTCTTCACTGCATAGGTGCCGTCGTGACCTGAGCAGCGCTCGATGGCCTCGACGTGCGTATCCGGGACCAGCTCAAGGACATCGCGGGTCTTCAGGCCGATGTTCTGCACCCGCAGGTGACAGGGCACCTGGTAGGCAATCTTGCCAAGCGCCTTGGTGAAATCGGTCTTGAGCTTGCCTGCCTTGTGCCGGGCCATCAGATAGTTGAAGGGATCCCACATGGCCGCGGCCACTTTCTTCACCAGTTCGTCGTCGGGGAACAGCAGGGGCAGCTCCTGCTTGAACATCAGCACACAGGACGGCACCGGGGCGACGATATCCCAGCCCTCATCCACCAGCGCGGCAAGCACCGGCACATTGATGTCCCTGGCTTTCTCGACCGCTTCGAGATCGCCGAGCTCGAGCTTCGGCATGCCGCAGCACTTCTCGGTGTCGGCAAGCCGCAGCGGAATATCGTTGTGCCGGAACACCGCTACCAGATCCTCAGCCATCGCGGGCAGATTGCGGTTGCCATAGCAGGTGGTGAACAGCACGGCGCGCCCGCGCGTGGCCCCGGCGGCCTCTGCGCTCTCGCCGGTCTCGTCATGCAGCGACGCCAGGCGCTTGCGCGCGGTATTGCTGTGATACTGCGGCACAGGCGCCTGTGCATGCACGCCGAGCACATTCTCCAGCACCTTGCGCGCCGTGGCATTGCGATTCGCCGCATTGACGGCCTGCACAACCACCGGGATGCCGGCGAGTGATCCGAGGGTATCGGTGGCCGAAAGAATCCTGTCTCGCGTCGAAACCTTGCCGTCCTTGAACTTCGCGACCTTGGCGCGAAGCATCAGATGCGGGAAATCGACGTTCCATGGATGCGGCGGCACGTACGGACACTTGGTCATGTAGCACATGTCACACAGGTAGCAGTGGTCGACGACGTCCCAGTACGCCTTGCGCGGCATGCCGTCGACTTCCCCGGTATCGGATTCATCCACGGCATCGAACAGGGTGGGGAAGGAATTGCACAGACTGAAGCAGCGCCGGCAGCCATGGCAGATATCGAACACGCGCTCGAGTTCACCGAACAGCGCGCCCTCATCGGTGAAATCCGGCGATTTCCAGTCGACGGGGTGCCGGGTGGGCGCGTCGAGACTGCCTTCGCGCTGCTGATCAGGGGGCTTGCTGGACATCGACGGGTCCTTGCTGTTGATACGAAAACGGGGCGGGCAGCGGCCCGCCCCGTTCGCGACTCCATTGGCCGCGCTGGGCTGAAACGCCTGAGCGCGACCTGCGGTGCCAGATCAGGCGTCGAGCTGATCCAGGGCCTTCTGGAACCGGTTGGCATGCGAGCGCTCGGCCTTGGCAAGCGTCTCGAACCAGTCGGCGATCTCGTCGAAGCCTTCGTCGCGCGCCGTCTTGGCCATGCCCGGATACATGTCGGTGTACTCGTGGGTCTCGCCGGCCACAGCCGCTTTCAGATTGTGCGACGTGGGGCCGATCGGCAGACCGGTCGCCGGGTCACCCACGGCTTCGAGGTACTCCAGGTGCCCGTGCGCATGGCCCGTCTCACCCTCTGCGGTCGAGCGAAACACCGTGGCCACATCGTTGTAGCCCTCGACATCGGCTTTCGAGGCGAAATACAGGTAACGGCGGTTGGCCTGGGATTCACCGGCGAAGGCTTCCTTCAGGTTGTTCTCTGTCTTGCTGCCCTTGAGTTCCATGCTGATTGCTCCTTGCCTTTGTAATGTCCGACGCGGGAAACCGATTTCCCACGCGAAGTTTTAGACTCAGTCTAACCACTCGAAAGCTAGACCCCTGCGCCAGCCTTGTCAACCGCTGCCCTTGTGCCCTGTGGTGCGCGCGCCGCGTTGACCGCCCTGCGCGCCGTGTGTAGCGTACCCAACGCTGCCGCACGTCGTGCCCAGCGCGACCCACGTCATCTGGAGCAGGCTGCATGCCGCGGAAAACCGCCCCGAACGAAACCCCGGACGCCGTGCCCGGCGACGCCGCCAGCGCGGTGGATTTCGAGCGTTCGCTCGAGTCGCTCGAGGCGCTTGTAGTGCGCCTGGAAGGCGGTGAATTGCCGCTCGAGCAGGCACTGGAGGCGTTCGAGACGGGCGTGCGCCTGACCCGCGAGTGCCAGCAGGCCCTGCGCCAGGCAGAACAGAAGGTCGAGATTCTCAGCGGCAGCGCTGATGGCGCCCGTCCGGTCGCCTTCGACGCTGACGACTGACGGCGGCGCCAGGTTGGATATCGCCGGCCGCATCGCGTCTCTGAAACAGCGGGTGGACACGGCGCTGACGCAGTGCCTTGCAACCCGCCCCGGACGCCCCGCGCGGCTGCTCGAAGCCATGCGCTACAGCGTTCTGGGTCCCGGCAAGCGCATCCGGCCCGTGCTGTGTTATCTCACCGGTGAGGCGCTGGCGCTCGACATCGAACGTCTGGATGCGCCTGCCTGCGCAGTCGAGATGATCCATGCCTATTCGCTGATCCATGACGACCTGCCGGCCATGGACGACGACGATCTGCGTCGCGGCCGGCCCACCTGTCACCGCGCATTCGACGAGGCGACCGCCATCCTGGCCGGCGACGCCCTGCAGGTGCTGGCGTTTGAGGTACTCGCCGGCGATGACCGCATGATCGCCGATCCGCAGTTGCGACTTGCGCTGGTGGGGCGCCTGGCCGGTGCGAGCGGCATCGACGGCATGGCCGGTGGTCAGGCCATGGACCTTGCGGCCGAGGAGCGGGACCTGTCGCTCGAAGAACTCGCCGCCGTACATCGTCGCAAGACCGGTGCGTTGATACAGGCCTGCGTGCTGATGATGGCCGATCTTGCACATGCCGATGAAGGTCAGGCCAGCGCACTGTCCACCTACGCGGATCGCATCGGCCTGGCCTTTCAGGTACGCGACGACATCCTGGATGTCGAGGGTGACGAGACGACCACCGGCAAGCGTGTGGGTGCCGACGAGCGCCTGCACAAAGCCACCTATCCAGCGCTGCTGGGGCTCGAGGGCGCGCGGCGTGAGGCCGTGCGTCTGCTCGACGAGGCGCTGGCCGCCCTGACGCCGCTGGGCCGCGCCGGCGAGGGCCTTGCGGGGCTCGCGCGCTTCATCATCGAGCGACGACATTGAGGCTTTGCTGCGAAGCAGCATGGCTGTCATATTGGCGTCAGGGCCAGAGGTGTCCCATAATGTTGACACATCCGTACTGGCAACCCTGCGCGCGGCCGCGGCCGCCGGGTGAGACCCCATGAGCGAAGCCGATCCGTATCCACTGCTGTCGACCATCGAGAGTCCGGATGATCTGCGGCGTCTCGACCCGGAACAGCTGCACCAGGTCACCGCGGAGTTGCGCCAGTTCCTGATTCATACGGTCAGCGCCAAGGGCGGGCATTTCGCCGCCGGGCTGGGCACTGTGGAACTGACCTGCGCGCTGCACTATGTGCTTGATACACCGCGCGACAAGCTGATCTGGGACGTCGGCCATCAGGCCTATCCGCACAAGGTGCTGACCGGCCGTCGGCGCGAACTGCCGACGATCAAGCGCCACGGGGGGCTGGCGCCGTTTCCGAAGCGCGACGAAAGCCCCTACGACACGTTCGGCGTGGGTCACTCCAGCACCTCGATCAGTGCCGCGTTGGGCTATGCCATCGCCGCACAGAAGCTGGGGCAGGACCATCACGTTGCCGCCGTGATCGGCGACGGGGCACTGAGCGCCGGCATGGCATTCGAAGCGCTCAACCATGCCGGCAGCCTGCACGTGAATCTGCTGGTGATTCTCAACGACAATGACATGTCGATCTCACCGAACGTCGGCGCGATGTCCAATTATCTCGCGCGCCTGCTCTCGGGCAGGCTCTATACCAATGTGCGCGAAGGCAGCAAGAAGGTGCTGGAACTCATTCCTACGGTATGGGAACTGGCGCGCCGCTCCGAGGCATTCGCCAAGGGCATGATCCTGCCGGGCACCATTTTCGAGGAGATGGGCCTGAACTACATCGGCCCCGTCGACGGCCATGATCTCGACGCGCTGGTCAGGACGCTGACCAACGTCGTGGATCTAAAGGGCCCGCAACTGCTGCACGTGGTCACACGCAAGGGCAAGGGCTACAAGCCTGCCGAGCTCGACCCGATCACCTGGCATGGTCCGGGTCCTTTCGACCCTGCGACCGGCGTCATCAACAAGAAAAAGCCCGGTTCACCGACCTATTCGCAGATCTTCGGGCACTGGCTGTGCGACATGGCCGAAGCTGACAAGCGCCTCGTGGGCATCACGCCGGCAATGCGCGAAGGCTCCGGCATGGTCGAGTTCGAGCGTCGCTTTCCGGAGCAGTACTTCGATGTGGCCATCGCCGAACAGCACGCGGTGACGCTCGCGGCGGGTCTGGCCTGCGGTGGCATGAAGCCGGTCGTGGCGATCTATTCATCGTTTTTGCAGCGTGGTTACGACCAGCTGGTCCATGATGTCGCGATCCAGAATCTGCCCGTGGTCTTTGCGATCGATCGCGCCGGACTGGTCGGCAGCGACGGGGCAACCCATCAGGGCGCCTATGATCTTTCGTTCATGCGCTGCCTTCCGAACATGGTGATCATGGCGCCGGCCGACGAAAACGAGTGCCGTCAGATGCTCTACACCGGTTACACGCTGGAGGGTCCGAGCGCGATTCGATATCCGCGTGGCCAGGGGCCCGGCGTGGCCATCGAAGAGGCGATGACCGCCCTTGAGATCGGACGCGCCGAGCTGCGGCACCGCGGCCATGGCGTCGCCTGGCTGGCATTCGGCGCGATGGTGCCGACCGCCGAGGTGTGTGCCAGGACGCTGGGGGGCAGCGTCGTGAACATGCGCTTCGTCAAACCGCTGGACGCGGACATGATTCTGGCGATGGCTGCCGATCACGATGTCATCGTCACGTTGGAAGACAACGCGGTGGCCGGCGGTGCGGGGAGCGCCGTCAACGAACTGCTGGCCGTCCACGGAGTCCAGATCCCGGTATTGAACATTGGCATACCCGACACGGTCATAGAGCATGGCTCGCGCGATGACAACCTGCGCGACGCCGGTCTGGACGCGGACAGCGTGCTGACCAGGGTTCGGGAGTGGTATCACCCTGCGGCGCTGAAGCCGGCCTCGCCCGCCCTGTGAACGCCGTCGGCGTGGCCCGGCGACAGGCTGGTCTATAATTCCGGTCCACAGGTGCACTTGAGCAGGGAAGCGACATGAAGCAGATTCACCGGGCAGGCCCCGCACAGGACGGTCCCGCCGACGTCCAGGGCGAAGCCGACCCCCGTCGAATCGCCATCGATCAGGTCGGTGTGCGCGCACTGCGTCACCCGCTGCAGATCGAGGACCGATCCGGGCACCGGCAGGCCACCGTGGCCGAACTGACCATGACCGTGGCGCTTGCGCACGACAGCAAGGGCGCGCACATGTCGCGCTTCGTCGAACTCATCAATGAGCACACCGAGGCGCTCTCGGTGCACAGCTTCCGCCACCTGCTCGAGGCCATGACCGAGCGACTCGACGCCCGCGACGGCGACATCGAGATCAGCTTCCCGTATTTCCGGCGCAAGCTCGCCCCGATATCAGGCGTTGCCAGTCTGATGGATTACCGTGCCGCGTTCATCGGCCGTCGCCGGCAGGGGCACAACGAAGTCTGGTTGCGCGTTGCGGCACCGGCCACCAGCCTGTGCCCATGCTCCAAGCGCATATCCGAATATGGCGCGCACAACCAGCGCTCCGAGATCACCATCGAAGCCCGTGTCGAAGACATCATCTGGCTCGAAGAGCTCATCGAGATCGCCGAGCGCACGGCCTCCTCCGAGGTCTACGGCGTACTCAAGCGCACGGACGAGAAGCACATTACCGAGCGCGCCTACGACAATCCGAAGTTCGTCGAGGACATGATTCGCGACCTGGCCATCGAGCTCAACGCCGATGAGCGGATCCGTGCCTATCAGGTCAGCTGCGAGAATTTTGAGTCCATCCACAACCACTCGGCGTGGGCGCAGCTGGCTCGGGACAAGGATCAGCCTCAGGCTTAGCAGTCTTAAGTCGACTTGCCGACCGACTGAAGACGCTCGATCAGCGCCCTCAGGAAAACCTTGTTGAATCTCAGCTGACAGGCAGACGAGGCCTGCTCGAGCATCGTCGCACTCACACGGATGAGCGTCACGGGCTCCTCGGCGGCCTGGATGCTGGCACTGCGCCGGGCGCCGCGCACATAGCTCGATTCGCCGAAGCAGTCTCCGCTGGAGAGCTGACCGACCCGACGGCCGCCGGTCATCACGCTGACCGTCCCCGAGACGATCATGTAGAAGCGCTCGTCCATGTCGCCTTCGCGGACGATCTCCTCGCCGGGCTGATAACTCTGCCAGGCGCTTGCGCGCAGCACTTCCCAGATTTCCTCGTGCGAAAAATCGTGGAAGAACTTGAGACGGCGCATCACATCGAACTGCTCCTGTCGATCGATGCGGTCGCTGCGTCGGCGCAGCTGCTGGTAAACCCGCGTCAGCGCCGCCGCAAACTCCATCCCGCTGGCGTGGCGCTTGGCTGGATTCTTCTGCAGGGCCACCATGACCACCGCCTCGAGTTCCTCGGCGATATCCTTGCGCAGGGTATGAATCGGCGGCGGCGAGGCATAGACGATCTGATGCAGCAGTTTGGAGAGATTGTTGCCGCGAAACGGACGGTAGCCGGTCAGCAGTTCGTAGGCCACAGCGCCAAGTGAGTACAGATCGGAGCGCTCGGTGAGATCTTCCGACTGGACCTGCTCGGGCGACATGTAGCTTGGAGAGCCGGCAATGCCCTCGATACGCGAGATGTCCGAATCCTTGACCAGCGCGATACCGAAATCGATGATGCGCACGTCGTTGTCGAGCGTGAGCATGATGTTGCTGGGCTTGATATCGCGGTGGATGACGCCGCGCGAATGTGCATAGTTCAGCGCACGTGCGCACTTGAAGACGATTTCGATCACGTCGTCCACCGGCAGCAGATTGTCCGGCCGGCAGTACGCTGACAGCGTGCGTGCACCGTGGATGTGCTCTGTGACGACGTAGTACTTGCCGTGCTCCTCGCCTGCATCGAAGATTGGCAGAATGTTCGGATGCTGCAGCTTGCCCACCATGTGGGCTTCGTTGAAGAACATCTTGCGCGCTATGCGCGCGCGGGATTCATCAAACTCTGTCTCGACATGATAGAGCTTGATCGCGACATCGCGCCCGTAGTAGGGATCGTGCGAGAGAAACACACGCCCTGTGCTGCCCTGGCCGACCTCGTTGATGATGACGTACTTGCCGATCTTGTCCGGAACGTCCGCACAGACGGCATTCGCCAGGGTCGGTTGCGCCATGTAGCCGCCGGTTATTGGTTGACGATGAGAGTCGAAGCCAGCAGCACCACCCATGCAAACAGCGCCGCCACGATGTCATCGAGCATAATTCCCGTCCCGCCCTGGAGTCTGTGATCCAGATCGCGTATCGGCCAGGGCTTCCAGATGTCGAACAGGCGAAAAAGCAGGAAGGCGGCCAGCCACCAGGCAGGTGACTGCACCGGCAATGCCCACAGCAGCAGGCCGAACGCGACGATCTCGTCCCAGACGATGGCGGAATGGTCGTGCACACCGAGTTTTCGCGCACTTTCGCCGCAGATCCAGACGCCGAGCACGCCGCCGAGCACCAGCACAGCACCATGCACGCCCCAGGGCAGCATCATCAGCAGCAGGTGCAGCGGCACGGCCACGAGCGTGCCGAAGGTCCCGGGTGCACGCCGCGCCAGACCCGTACCGAAGCCCAGCGCGAGCCAGTGCACCGGCGCCCGCACGAATTCGCTGAAGGTCACTGGCCGGCTGTGGTTCACGAAAAAGCCCTCATCAGAAGTGGCGAAAGCCGTCTGAGCCTGTATTGGCGGATGCACGCCCATCGATGCGGATACCGGGCGCGGCCTCGAAGCGCCCGATCACGCTCAGCGGACACGAAGCACCGCTTGCCGCGTTCAGCAGGGCAGGCAGTGATTCAGGGTCGCAGGCCAGCAGAAGCTCATAGTCATCACTGCCGCGCAGCGCCATGGCGATCGCACGTTCGCGGCCAAAGCACGCAAGCATAGCCTGCGAGAGCGGCAGGGCCTCGGTCTGTATATCTGCACCGCACTCACTGGCCTGGCAGAGGTGGCCGAGATCATCGAGCAGACCGTCGGAGATATCGATCGCCGCCGCGGCCACGTCAAGAGCCGCCATGCCCATCGCCACCCGCGCACTCGGGCGCAGATAGCGTGCGAGCAGCGCGTCGCGATGGGGGCTCGAAGCTGTCTGCCAAAGGGCCAGACCGCCTGCGGCATCGCCCGGGGTGCCGCTGACCAGCAGCAGGTGGCCTGGGCGCGCACCGCCGCGCGAAAGCCATCGTCCGACAGGTACGTGCCCGGTCAGCTGCACGCTGGCCATCAGCGGGCCACGACTCAGATTCCCGCCGACAAGGGCCACGCCATGAGTCTGCGCTAGCGGCCTGAACCCGGCGACAAAGCCTTCCAGCCAGGCTTCATCAGGGGTTGGCAGTGTCAGCGCCAGCAAGGCCCAAAGCGGTGTGGCGCCCATCGCGGCCAGGTCGCTGAGGCTCACCGCCAGCGCCCGATGACCGATGTCGGCGGCATCGGCGCCCTCAGGAAAATGCGTCCCGCTGACCACGGTGTCGACGGTCATCACCAGCTGGCGGTCCGGCGGCGGCGCAAGCACCGCGGCATCGTCACCGACCCCCAGCACCACGCCCTGGCCCTGATCCATGCCGGCCAGCCAGCGACGGATCAACGCGAACTCTGCAGGGGTGTCCATCAGGCGTCCGACTGCGGCCCGGTGGGTGCCTGCTCCTCGCGACGGGCGCGATCGAGCAGCGCATTGACGAAGCGATGACTGTCCGTGGTACCGAAGCGCTTGCTCAGTTCCACCGCCTCATTGATGGCGACACGGTGCGGCACATCGGGCCGTTCGGCGAGTTCGAACAGGCCTATCCAGAGGATCGCACGGGCCACCGGGTCGAGCTGGTCCTCGCCGCGCGCCGCGTGCAGCGCAATCTGCTGGTTGAGGCTGTCCTGTCGCTCAATCACCCCTCCGAGTACGGCGTCGAAGTACTGCTGATCGGAGGCTGCGAAGTTGTCGCGCTCGGTGAACTGCCGACGCAGTTCCGCCACATCGTGACCGGTCATCTGGTGCTGATACAGCGCCTGGATCAGAAATTCGCGGGCGCGCCTGCGGGCCTTCAGCCCGGCGGCTCGTAGGGAGGTCATCGGGCGAGCCCCTACGGGGCCAGTCGTCGCAGCAGGTTGGCCATCTCGAGGGCCGAAATCGCCGCATCGGCACCCTTGTTGCCGGCCTTGGTACCGGCGCGCTCGATGGCCTGCTCGATGGTCTCGACGGTCAGCACGCCAAAGCCGATGGGCACGCCATGCGTGCGCTCGGCCTGGCTGACGCCGCGAACGCATTCGCCGGCAACGTACTCGAAATGCGGGGTGCCGCCACGGATCACCGCTGCCAGGGCGACCAGCGCGTCGTAGCGTCCGCTCTTCGCCAGGCCCTGAACGGCCAGGGGCAGTTCCCACGCACCGGGCACCCGAACCACGTCGATGGCACCCTGGGCCACGCCGTGGCGTGTCAGGGCATCCACCGCGCCTCGCAGCAGGCTGTCGACGACAAAGTCGTTGAACCGCGCGGCCACGATGCCCACGCGCAGGCCCTCGCCATTGAGACCGCCTTCGATGATGTTGATGTCGCGCATCTGCGGATCCTGGATTTCCGGAATTACCGGGGCATTATCGCATGCCACCTGCCCGGGCGCGTGAACCCGGTGCGCATTGTCGCCCGGCCGTCCCCGCCTGGGGCGGCCGGCTAATCCGACTCGACGTACTCGACGACCTCGAGACCGAACCCCGAAATGCCGTGCATCTGCTTGGGCGCGGAGAGCACGCGCATGCGCCGCACTCCGAGGTTGCGCAGGATCTGCGCCCCGGTGCCGTAGGTGCGCAGCACCTCGCCACGATCGCGACGCGAATCGGTTTCGGCGCGCTCCCCGGCCAGCGAGGCGACCGTACCCATGAGCTCGCGCGGGCTCTCCGGATTGCGCAACACCACGACCACGCCGGCGGGCTCCTCGGCGATGCGGCGGATGGCGTCGCGCAGCGGCCAGCCCAGCCGGGGGCTTTGCACGCCGATGATATCCCCGAGCGTGTCGGTGACATGTACGCGCACCAGCACGGGTTCCTCGGGCGTGAGCTCGCCTCGCGTCAGGGCGATGTGGACGTTGCGATTGACATGGTCTTCGAAGCAGAACATCGAGAACGCACCAAACTGCGTTTCGATGCGCTGTTCGCTGATGCGCTCGACCGACTCCTCTTTTTCAAGCCGGTAGCGGATCAGATCGGCGATGGTGCCCATGCGCAGGCGATGGCGGCGCGCAAACACCTCAAGCTGAGGCCGGCGCGCCATCGTGCCATCGTCGTTGAGTATCTCAACGATCACCGCCGCCGGCGAAAGTCCGGCCAGTCGCGCCAGATCACAGCCTGCCTCGGTATGCCCGGCGCGGGTCAGCACGCCGCCGGGCTGGGCCATGAGCGGAAAAACATGGCCTGGCTGACGCAAATCTTCCGGGCGCGCTGCGTCGGCCACGGCGGCCTGTACGGTGCGCGCGCGATCGTGGGCGGAGATACCCGTGGTAATGCCCTCGGCGGCCTCGATCGACACGGTGAAATTTGTCGTCTGGTGGTAGTCCGTATCGCGCACCATCAACGGCAGACGCAGCTGCTGGCAGCGCTCGCGCGTCAGCGTCAGGCAGATCAGTCCGCGGCCGTAGCGCGCCATGAAGTTGACGTCTTCGGGTCTTACGTGCGCGGCCGCCATGACCAGATCGCCCTCGTTCTCGCGATCTTCATCGTCCATCATCACGACCATGCGCCCGGCGGCGAGATCCGCGATGATGTCCTCGATACTGTCGAGGCCGCGCGAGGCGTCCCCGCCGATGTCAGTCACTTGCCGGGCCATAGCCGAGTCTCCGTAGCCGTTCCTCGTTCAGGGGATTGCCGCCGTCCGCGGCAACCTCGAGCAGTCGTTCGAGATAGCGTGCCAGCTGATCGACCTCGAGATTGACGCGCGTGCCGGCGCGATAGCCCGAGATGGTCGTTGCCTGCCAGGTGTGCGGGACGATGTTGACGCCGAAGCGTGTGCCTTCGACCTCGTTGACCGTCAGGCTGACGCCATCGATGCAGATGGAGCCTTTGCGTGCGATGTAGCGGGCAAGCTGCGTTGGCGCTGCGAACACCAGGCGCCAGGAACGCGCGTCCCTGGTCACCGATACCACCTCGCCGATCCCGTCGACGTGGCCGCTGACGAGATGACCGCCCAGAGGCTGACCCGCCTTCAGGGCGGTTTCGAGGTTGACGGGACTGCCGGCGGTCAGGTCCGCAAGCGTCGTCATGGCAAGCGTTTCGCGCGACACGTCCGCAGCGAAGCCGTCGGAGGTGAGCGAGACGGCCGTCAGGCAGGCGCCGTTGACGGCGATGCTGTCGCCGGCACGCGCACCGTGAAGGTCCAGCCCGGCACAGGCAAGCTGCAGGCGAACATCGCCATCGCGCGGCGATGCTGAATGCACGCTGCCGATCGCCTCGATAATGCCGGTGAACATGTGACAGGAATCCTCGCGTATCTGCGGGTGGCGTCAGGCAGGTGCCAGCGTCAGGCGCAGATCCTCACCGACCCGACGACAGTCCTGCCATTGTAATTGCGGCGTATCCGCCAGTCGGTCCAGCCCGGGTAGCGTCAGCATACCGCGAGCGAGATCCCCGAGCAGCCTTGGGGCGAGGTAGACCACCCAGACATCGACGAGTCCGGCGTGCACCAACGCCCCCACGAGTCGTGGTCCGGCTTCCACCAGCACATCGTTGGCACCCAGCTCGCCGAGGCGTCGCAACACGGACTGCAGATCGCATCGCCCGTCGGCCGTCGCAGCCACATGTTCCAGCCGCGCGCCGCGCCGGGACAGTGCCTGCGCGGCGGGCGCATCGTCAGGCTGCGTCGTGAAGATCACGCCCCGCGCATCGTCGCCGAGGATTAGCGCGTCCGGCGGTGTGACCAGTTCGCTGTCGACCACGGCACGCCACGGTTGCAGACAATCGACGACGAGGTCGTCGCGGCGCACATCCAGGCGCGGATCATCGGCCAGCAGCGTGCCAATGCCCGTCAGCACGGCGCCGCTGCACGCACGCAGCCGCTGCACATCCTCGCGCGCCGCCACCCCGGTGATCCATTGACTCTCACCGTTGGCCATCGCGGTGCGTCCATCCAGGCTGGCCGCCAGCTTGACGGTGACGCGTGGCAGTCCGGTGCGCATGCGTTGCATGAAACCGGCATTCAGGTTCGTGGCCTGCGCCTCGAGCACGCCGGAGGTCACCTCGATACCGGCCGCCCGCAGCACCGCGGCACTGCGCCCGGCCACCCTTGGATCGGGATCATCTGCGGCATAGACCACGCGCGCGACCCCCGCGCCGATCAGCGCCTCGACGCACGGGGGTGTGCGTCCGTGGTGTGTGCAGGGTTCAAGTGACACATAGACGGTGGCGCCGCGCGCTTCGGCACCCGCGGCTGCAAGGGCCAGCGGCTCGGCATGCGGCTCGCCTGCACGGCGATGCCAGCCTTCACCCGCGACACGGCCATCACGCACGATCACACAGCCCACCCGTGGATTCGGGTCGGTGCTGGCAAGTCCGCGCCGGGCCAGGGCGATCGCACGTCCCATCCAGCGCGCATCTTCGGCTGCCTGGGTGCCGCTCATGTGTCCTCGTCGTCGGGCAGCAGTGACATCTGTTCGCGCGCCGCCGCGGTTCGCGCAAGCTGCTGCAGCCGCTGGATCTCCTCCTGGAATTCCGTGACATCCTGAAAGCTGCGATAGACCGAGGCGAAGCGCACGTAGGCGATCTCGTCGAGTTGACGCAGCGCGTCCATCACCAGGTCGCCAAGCCGGCTGGAAGGAATCTCGCGTTCGCCCATGGTCTGCAGCCGGTGCACGATACGCTGCAGTGCGGCCTCCATGTCCTCGACCGCGACCGGGCGCTTCTCCAGCGCGCGCGCCATGCCAGCGCGCAACTTGTGCTCATCGAACGGTTCGCGACGGCCGTCACGCTTGACCAGTCGTGGCGCCACCAGCTCCGGCGTTTCGAAGGTTGTGAAACGCTCTTCGCAGCGCAGGCATTCGCGGCGACGGCGTACCTGTCTGCCCTCCCCGGCCAGCCGCGAGTCGATGACCTTGGTCTCCTCATGCCCGCAGAAGGGACAGTGCATGGGACGCCCGGATGCCGGCGCGCCTCAGCGCGCCCCGGCGTAGACCGGAAAGCGCCGGCACAGCGCGACGACCTGGTCACGCACGCGCGTGATGACCGATTCGCTGGCGATGTCGTCGAGCACATCGGCAATCCACTCGCACATCTGCGCCGTCTCCGCCAGGCCGAAGCCGCGCGTCGTGATCGCGGGCGTACCCATGCGCAGACCGCTGGTGACGAAAGGCGAACGCGGATCGTTGGGCACCGTGTTCTTGTTGACCGTGATGTTGGCACGCCCCAGCGCGGCCTCCGCATCCTTGCCGGTGATGTCCTTGTCGGTCAGATCGACCAGCACCAGGTGATTGTCCGTGCCGCCGGAGACGATGCGATAGCCCCGCGCGGTCAGGGTGGTGGCCATGCACCGCGCGTTGGCGACGACACTGCGCTGATAGTCGGCAAAGCCGGGTTCCAGCGCTTCAAGAAACGCCACCGCCTTGGCGGCGATGACATGCATCAGCGGACCGCCCTGGGTACCCGGGAAGACCAGCGAGTTGAACTTCTTCGTCAGCTCGTCGTTGCGTTTGGCGAGAATCAGGCCACCACGTGGCCCTCGCAGGGTCTTGTGGGTGGTGGTGGTGACCACATCGGCGATCGGCACCGGGTTGGGGTAGACGCCGGCGGCGACCAGGCCCGCGACATGTGCCATGTCGACCATCAGATACGCACCGACGCTGTCGGCGATGTCGCGGAAGCGCTGCCAGTCGACGACGCGTGAATACGCCGAGAAGCCGGCGATGATCATCTTCGGGCGATGCTGCTCGGCCAGCGTCTGGACCTGCGCGTAGTCGATCTCGCCGGTGCTGGCGTCGACGCCGTACTGGTGTGCGTCGAACAGCTTGCCCGAGAAGTTTGGCTTCGCACCATGGGTCAGATGGCCGCCATGATCCAGGCTCATGCCCAGAATGCCATCACCGGCAGTGAGCAATGCCAGGTAGACCGCGGCGTTCGCCTGTGAGCCCGAGTGCGGCTGAACATTGGCATAGTCCGCGCCGAACAGGCGGCAGGCGCGCTCGATGGCCAGGCGCTCGGCTACGTCGACATGTTCGCAGCCGCCGTAATAGCGCTTGCCTGGATAGCCTTCAGCGTACTTGTTGGTCAGCACCGTGCCCTGGGCTTCCATGACCCGCGGGCTTGCGTAGTTTTCCGAGGCGATCAGCTCCAGATGATCTTCCTGGCGCTGCTCCTCGTTGCGAATGGCGGTCTCGAGTTCGGGGTCGAACCCGGCAATCTTCATGTCGGCATCGAACACGTACGTTCTCCTGGGCAAAGCGGCGAAGACGGCGTTCCATGCCGCCGCGCCGGGCAATTGTAGCAGCCACCGCCCCGGGCGGCGGCCGCCGCGACGCTAGTGGCCGGCCTGTTCGTGGGCGACGAAGGCGGCAACCACCGCCGACCAGGCGCGGCCCAGATTGTCCCGGTTGTAGCCGCCGCCGCCCATCGCGACGATACGGCCCTGCGCATGACGATCCGCAAGCATGCAAAGGCGTGTCGCCGCGTGGCCATGGGCAGCCTCCGAGAAGCGCAGATGCGTGATCGGGTCTCCGGCGAGGCTGTCGGCACCACACTGCAGCAGGATGAACTCGGGCCGCGCGGCCTCCAGGTACGCTTCGACCTCCTCCCACGCCGCGAGAAATTCCGCATCTCCCGCCCCAGGGGGCAACGGCAGGTTGAGCTTGGTGCCCACGGCGGCGCCGCGGCCGGTCTCGATCCGCGCCCCGGTGCCCGGATACAGATAGCGACCGTCTTCATGGGTGTCGGCGAACAGCATCGCCGGGTCATCCTCGAAGCCGTAGAACACGCCGTCGCCATGGTGGGCGTCGATATCGACATAGGCGATGCGCGACAGCCCGTAGCGACTGCGCAGCAGCTCGGCGGCAATCGCACAGTCGTTGAACACGCAGAAGCCCGCAGCGGCGCCGCGCGCGGCATGATGCAGACCGGCGATGGGTACGAAGGCACGCCCGCCGGTGGTCATCACCTGCTCCACCGCGCGCAACGTTGCACCCACCACCCAGCACGCCGACTCGAAAAGTCCCTGCAGCGCCGGCGTATCCCCGCCATCCAGATAGCCGCTGCCGCTGGCACAGCGGCGCTCGACGAGCGCCACGTAGGCCGCAGTGTGAAATGCCAGCAGCTCCTCGCGCGTGGCCCGGCGCGGTGCCAGGTGAGCCACACGTTCCAGCAGACCGGCATTGCGCGCTGCCTGCATGAACGCTTCGTGACGATCCGGTCCGAACGGGTGGCCATTACCGAAGCCGTAGGCAGCGATTTGCGGCCCGGAGACCAGCAGCGTGCTGCCGGGGGCAATGTCGCGCGTTTCAATGGGCTGGTGCATGGTGGCCTGCTGGCGGGAATCGGGAAGAGATTCTAGCAGCTGGGCTGCCGGCGCCGGTGGTCATGCGCTGCCCGAAAGCGGATAATCGCGGACCTTGCGCCCCACGCGGTGCGGCCTGCGCCGGCGGCGCCATCACACTCTACTCTTCGAGCGGACTCAGAGATCCCATGGCCCAGTACATTTACACGATGAACCGGGTGGCCAAGATCGTGCCACCCAAACGTTACATCATTCGCGACATCTCGCTGTCGTTCTATCCGGGCGCCAAGATCGGCGTGCTTGGCCTGAACGGTTCTGGCAAGTCCACGCTGCTGCGCATCATGGCGGGCATCGATCGTGAGTTCGATGGCGAGGCACGCCCCCAGCCGGGCATCAAGATCGGCTACCTGCCACAGGAGCCTGAGCTCGATGCCAGCAAGGACGTGCGTGGCAATGTCGAGGAAGGCCTGGGCGAGCTTGTGGAAGCCCAGCAGGCGCTCGATGCCGTGTATGCCGCCTACGCTGAACCCGATGCCGATTTCGATGCGCTGGCGAAGAAGCAGGCAGAACTCGAGAACATCATCCAGGCCGCGGATGCGCACAATCTCGAACGCAAGCTTGAAGTCGCCGCCGAGGCCCTGCGTCTGCCGCCATGGGACGCGGACGTGACAAAGCTCTCAGGCGGTGAACGACGGCGCGTCGCGCTGTGCCGGCTGCTGCTCTCTGCACCCGACATGCTGCTGCTCGATGAACCGACCAACCATCTCGATGCCGAGAGCGTCGCGTGGCTCGAGCGTTTTCTCGAAGAATATCCGGGCACCGTGATCGCGGTGACCCATGACCGCTACTTCCTCGACAACGTCGCCGGCTGGATCCTCGAACTCGATCGTGGGCATGGGATCCCCTGGCAGGGCAACTATTCGTCCTGGCTGGAGCAGAAGGAAGCACGCCTCGCCGTCGAGGAAAAACAGGAGGAAGGGCGTCGCAAGGCGATGAGTGCAGAGCTCGACTGGGTGCGACAGAATCCCAAGGGCCGCCAGGCCAAGAGCAAGGCCCGCCTGCAGCGCTTCGAGGAGCTCTCCTCGCAGGAATACCAGAAGCGCAACGAGACCAACGAGATCTATATTCCACCCGGGCCGCGCCTCGGCGATCTGGTGATCCACCCTCAGGGTGTGAGCAAGGCCTTCGGCAACAAGGTGCTGTTCGAAGACCTCGAGTTTCAGGTGCCGGCAGGCGCGATCGTCGGCATCATCGGTCCCAACGGGGCCGGCAAGACCACGCTGTTCCGGATGATCACCGGACAGGAGCAGCCCGACAGCGGCGATATCCGCATCGGCGAGACCGTGCAGATGGCCTACGTCGACCAGTCGCGCCAGAGCCTCGATGATGCCAAGACAGTGTGGGAGGAGATCTCCGATGGTCTGGACATGATCCGCATCGGCAACTACGAGACCTCCTCCCGGGCCTACGTCGGCCGGTTCAATTTCCGCGGCACCAACCAGCAGCAGAAGATCGGCCTGCTCTCCGGCGGTGAGCGCAATCGCGTGCACCTGGCGAAAGTCCTTAAATCCGGTGGCAACGTGATCCTGCTTGACGAACCAACCAACGATCTCGACGTGGAGACGCTGCGCGCGCTCGAAGAAGCGCTGCTGGAGTTTCCAGGCTGCGCGATGGTGATCTCCCATGACCGCTGGTTTCTCGATCGCATCGCCACCCATATTCTCGCGTTCGAGGGCGACAGTCAGGTAGTCTGGTTCCAGGGCAACTACGCAGACTATGCAGCCGATCTGAAGCGACGTCGTGGCGATGATGCCGACCAGCCACACCGGATACGCTACCGCCGCCTGGAGGCCTGATACATGTGGACCATCACACCTGCAGGGCTTCAGCCACCCTCGGCGCAGCCGCTGCCTGCAGAGTGTCCGCATTGTCATGCGCAGGCGACCCTGACTCCCGTCTCGGTGCCCGACTTCGCAAGCCTGCGGCGCGATGCTCCCTCGCGTGTAGGGATCGTGTTTCGCTGCAACGCCTGTGACGCGCCGAGATTTTTCCGCTACACGGTCCGTCGTCAGGATGCACAGCGCATCGAACTGGCCGGCAATGGCCAGGAACTGGAGCGTGCGCCGGAACGCTATGCGTTCGTATACCTGCCCGCCAATGTTGCCCGGCTGTTCCGCGAGGCACTGGCCTGTCACGCCAGTGACTGCTTCAACGCCTTTGCCTCGATGTGTCGACGCAGCGCACAGGCGGTGTTCGAAGACCTCGGTGAGGGCGGACGGTTGCGCATGTTCGACACGCTCGAGGACATCATCGAGTTGTGCGAGCTCGACGGCGATACCGCCCAGGTGCTGCGCTCGATCATCTTCGGTGGCACGGCGGAGCGTGACGCCACGCTGCCGGAAGTCGATGCCAGCCAGGCAGGGGCGCTGCTCGAGGCGATGAAGGACCTGCTCTACCAGACCTATATCCGCCGCGAAAAACTTACCCGGGCGATGCGCATGCGACGCTTCTTCGCCGCCCAGTCCGGGCGCAGGCTGGCGGTGGTGTCGGCGCACGGTGCGGCCCATGACATCGACGACACCGGTCCTGATCCAAAGGCCGACAGCGCCTGAGCACGCGGACGCGCCGGCCGCACGGCGCCGCTCCAGCATCCCGCCAACCTTCGTGCTGCGATGCAGCATACGTGACTTGCGACCTGTAGGACGCTGCTTTACACTCGACTTACTTTCATAAGCAGACTTACACCGTCTGCGTCGTGAACATCCCCGCGGAGACGCCCGAATGCGACACACTGCGCTGCCTGTCAGAGGCCCCGACGTCGCGCCGGAAGCACCGTTCGGCGAAGACTACGGCCCGATGCTGATGGGCCCGTTCGCGCCGGTGGCCGATGAGTCAGTGTGGGACGACCTGCCGGTCGAGGGTGAGATTCCCGCGGATCTGAACGGCGTCTACCTTCGCAACGGCCCGAACCCGCGGTTTGCCCCGCAGGGTCGCTACCATCCCTTCGATGGTGACGGCATGATCCATGCCGCGCACTTCGAACGTGGCCGTGTCGTGTACCGCAATCGCTGGGTCCGCACCGATGCCTGGCGCGAAGAAGATCGCGCCGGCCGCGCGACGTTCCACGGTATCCGCGAAACCCTCAAGGGTCGCACGGACAAACGCCTAAAAGATGCCGCCAATACGGATGTGATCGGCCATGGCGGCGTGGCCCTGGCGAGCTGGTACATGTCGGGTGAGATCTACACGCTCGATCCGGTGACCCTGGAGACGCTGGGCAAGGCGCCGTACGCCAGACGCCACGGGGGCGGATTCTCGGCTCACCCCAAGGTCGACGCGCATACCGGCGAGCTGATGTTCTTCGATTACTGGAACGACGCGCCGTACATGAGCTACGGCGTGGTTGCCGCCGACGGCACTGTGCGCAACCATGTGCCCATTGAACTGCCCGGCCCGCGCCTGCCGCATGACATGGCCATCACCGAGCATTATTCGATCCTGCACGATCTGCCGCTGCTGCACGATGAGGCGGCGATGGCACTGGGTCGCCACAAGCTGAACTTTCATCCGGAGATGCCCACCCGCTTCGGCGTCATCCCACGGTATGGCGCGAGCGACTCGATTCGCTGGTTCGAATTCTCGCCATGCTTCGTTTATCACACCATCAACGCATGGGAACAGGGCGATGAGGTGGTGATGGTGGGTTGTCGCTACCTGCCCGAGCGCACTGCAAGCGGAGCGATAGACGCACCTCGCACGGCGCGCAGTATCGCCGAGCTGCGAATGAATGCACGCCTGTGGCGCTGGCGCATGAATCTGCGCACCGGCGAGGCGCGAGAGGAACAGCTCGATGATCGCTACAACGTCGAGTTTCCGAGCATGCATGCCGGACGCACCGGGCGCCCGACGCGCTGGGGTTACCTGGTGGATCACCACCCGCATATTCTGCACTGGACGGGCATCCGCAAGTTCGACACCGACAGCGGTGAGTGCACAGGCGCGTTCAGCGACGGCGCCGAGCACAGCTGGTACTCGGAGGCCTGGTTCGCGCCGGCCGATGACGGCCAGGCCGAGGACGACGGCTATGTGGTGGTCTTCGCCTGGAACGAGGCCAGCCGCGAACAGCAGCTGCAGGTCTTCGATGCGCGCGACATCAGTGCAGGCCCCGTCGCGCGCGTGCGCCTGCCACGCCATGTGCCTTCAGGATTTCATGCCTGCTGGATGCCGCAGAGCAGTATCGCGAACGCTCATCGCGCCTGAAGCCCCCGCGACGCGGCTCGACGCACATGCGCCGGGCCGCCGCGCCCGCGATCAACCGCCCTGACCGACCCAGCGGCGCGCGTTGTACCACAACTGCATCCATGCGCCGTCCTCGGCACCGCCCGGCGGGTGCCAGGCGTGCTGCACGGTCCTGAACACCCGCTCGGGGTGGGGCATCATGATGGTCGCGCGACCGTCGACACTGGAGAGCGCGCAGATGCCCCCGGGAGAGCCGTTGGGGTTCTGCGGATAGCGAGTGGTTGCCTGTCCATGGTGGTCGACATAGCGCAGGCCGACCAGACCGTGCGCCAGCGCCTCGTCGGCTGCGTCGGGCCTGGCAAACAGCGCACGGCCCTCACCATGCGAGCTCGCGATCAGCAGACGTGAGCCCTGCATTCCGGTCAGCAGCACCGACGGCGAGTCGAGCACTTCGACCAGCGACAGCCGCGCCTCGAACTGCTCGCTGGCATTGCGCACGAAACGTGGCCAGTGATCGCTGCCCGGAATGATCTCGCGCAGTGCGGCGAGCATCTGGCAGCCGTTGCATACGCCCAGCGTGAAGGCATCGGCGCGCAGGAAGTACTCGGCGAAGATGTCACGGGCCTGCGGATTGTAGGCGATCGTTTTTGCCCAGCCTTCGCCTGCGCCGAGCACATCACCGTAGCTGAAGCCCCCGCAGGCGACCAGCCCGCGCACATCCCGCAGGTCCTGTCGCCCTTCGAGCACATCGCTCATGTGCACATCGATGGCTTCGAAGCCGGCGCGATCGAACGCCGCTGCCATTTCCACCTGCGAATTCACGCCCTGCTCGCGAAGAATCGCCACCCTGGGCCGCGCCGCGCCAACAATGGCCGGCGGCGTGACGGCAAAGCGCTGCACGACGTTGAGTCCCGGGTCGGCATCATCGAGCAGCAGCGCAAGCGCCTGATCGGCACAGCCCGGGTCGTCGCGCAGCCGTTGCATCCGCCAGCTGTTATCGGACCATACGCGCCTGAGTTCGCTGCGATCGGCGTCCAGCACGCGCACGTCGCCCTGTTGCACGACGATGCGGCGGCCCTGCGTCGGCGTGCCGAGTACGCAGAGTTCGGCGTCCAGACCCTCGGCGGCGAACAGCACACGCAGACGCGACAGATCGCCGTGTTTCACCTGCAATACCGCCCCGGGTTCCTCGGCGAACAGTATCGCCACGTCATCGACGTCGCCGGGCAGATTGATGGTCAGCCCGCAACGCCCGGCAAAGGCCATCTCCACCAGCGTGACGATCAGGCCGCCGTCGCTGCGATCGTGATAGGCCAGCACCAGACCCTCGCGGCGCGCCGCAACCATGCCGCGGAAGAACCCGGCCAGGCGCTGCGGATCGTCAAGGTCGGCCGCGTCGCTGCCCAGTGCACCGTAGACCTGCGCGAGGATCGAGCCACCCAGCCGATTGCGGCCTGCCGACAGGTCGATCAGCACCAGCACGGTGTCTTCGATGTCCGGATGAATCTGCGGGTCGAGTGTGCGACGCGCATCGTCCACGGGCGCAAACGCGGAGATGATCAGCGACAACGGCGCGACCACGGCGCGCTGTTCGCCCTCCTCCCGCCACGTGGTGCGCATCGACATCGAATCCTTGCCGACCGGAATGGCGATGCCCAGTGCCGGGCACAGGGTCTCGCCGATCGCCTGAACGGTGTCGAACAGCACGGCATCCTCGCCGGGCCAGCCGGCCGCCGCCATCCAGTTCGCCGACAGGCGTACATCGGCGAGCGACGCGACGTCCGCGGCCGCCAGGTTGGTCAACGCCTCGGCAACCGCGAGCCTCGCCGAGGCAGGTCCTGAAAGCAGCGCCACGGGGGTGCGCTCGCCGATGGACATGGCCTCGCCCGCGTAGCCATCGAAGTCGGCGAGCGTGACCGCCACATCACTGACCGGAACCTGCCAGGGCCCCACCAGCTGATCGCGCGCGGTGAGCCCGCCCACGGTGCGATCGCCGATATGAATCAGAAAGGACTTGTCGGCGACCGTCGGATGGGCGAGTACGCGATGAAGTGCCTCACTGACATCGATATCCGCGGCATGCCAGGGCTGCCGCGTTTCGCTCACGTGCGTCACGTCACGAAGCATCTTCGGCGTCTTGCCGAGCAGCACCTCCATCGGCATCGCCACCGGCAGATTGCGGAACTGTGGATCATGCACCTTCAGCAGACGCTCTGCGGTGATGTTCCCGAGCACTGCGTACGGACAGCGTTCACGCCGGCAAATCGCATCGAACGCATCGAGAGAATCGGCCGCGACCACGAGCACGTAGCGCTCCTGCGACTCGTTGCACCAGATCTCCATCGGCGACATGCCGGGCTCGTCGTTGGGAACCGCGCGCAAATCCACGACCGCACCGCGGTGGCTGTGATCAACGGCCTCGGGCACGGCGTTCGACAGCCCGCCCGCGCCTACGTCATGAATCAGCAGCACCGGATTGTCCTCACCCAGCGCCCAGCAGCGGTCGATCACCTCCTGGGCACGGCGCTGCATCTCAGGGTTCTCGCGCTGCACCGAGGCGAAATCCAGCGCCTCGGTGCCCTCGCTGCCCTGTTTCGATGAGGCGGCCCCACCGCCCAGGCCGATCAGCATCGCCGGGCCACCGAGGACGATCAGTTTGCCCGCCACGGGCACTTCGGCCTTGTCGACATGCATGCCGCGGATGTTGCCCAGCCCGCCGGCGAGCATGATCGGCTTGTGATAGCCGCGGGCCACCGCCGGGTCGCCACTGAGCTGCTCAAAGCTGCGGAAGTAGCCGGCAAGATTCGGTCGGCCAAATTCATTATTGAACGCCGCGGCACCGATGGGACCTTCGAGCATGATCTCCAGCGCCGAGGCGATGTGCGCCGGCTTGCCGAAGTCCCGCTCCCACGGCCTTACTGCCCCGGGGATACGCAGATGAGACACCGAGAAGCCGCACAGGCCCGCCTTGGGGCGCGCGCCGCGCCCGGTGGCGCCCTCGTCGCGGATCTCCCCGCCCGCGCCGGTCGCGGCACCGGCGTGCGGCGCGATGGCGGTGGGGTGATTGTGCGTCTCCACCTTCATCAGGATGTGGATATCCTCTTCCTGGGCCCCATAGCGCCCGGAGTGCGGATCGGCGAAGAAGCGCCGCCCTCGGCTGCCACGGATCACCGCGGCATTGTCCTTGTAGGCCGAGAGCACACCCTCGGGTGCGTGCGCATGGGTGTTGCGAATCATGCCGAACAGCGTCTGATCGCGCGCCTGTCCGTCGATGATCCAGTCGGCATTGAAGATCTTGTGGCGGCAGTGCTCGGAGTTGGCCTGCGCGAACATCATCAGCTCGACATCCGTGGGGTTTCGCGCCAGTCGGGCAAAGTTGTCATGCAGATATTCGATCTCGTCATCCGACAGCGCGAGTCCCAGCGCATCATTGGCGGCCTGCAGCGCCGCCCTGCCCTCGCCCAGCACATCCACCGTCGTCAGCGGGCGCGCTGCGTGGCGCTCGAAAATCTGCGTGTTCGTCGGCGCCGCGAAAAGCGCGCTCTGCGTCATCCGATCGTGCAGCAAGCCTGCGGCCGCGTGCAGTTCATCGGTGTCGAGCGCCTGTGTCGCCTCGATCTCGAAGCGCACGCCGCGCTCCAGGCGCAGCACCTCAGGCAGCGCGCACAGCTGCGCGATGTCACTGGCCTTGGACGACCAGGGCGAGATGGTGCCCAGCCGCGGCACCACCCACAACGGCTGTCCCTCCCCCGACGGGCGCACCGATTCGCTGCCGTAACTCAGCAGGCGCTCGAGGCGGTGCCGCTGCGCGGCCGTGAGTTCACCAGCAAGATTGGCGTAGTGCTCGAAGTCTGCGCGCAGCGAGACAATCGCCGGCGCCAGGGCCTGCAACCTGGGCAGAAGCTTGTCGAGTCGATGCGCGGAGAGTGCGGGCGGGCCGGGAAGTAACAGCATGGAACGGACCCTGACTAGGCAACTCGGCATGATACCGGATGGCGCCAGTGCGAGGCAGTCCTGCAGGCCTCAGCGCGCGAGTTCCAGCCAGTCCAGACCCGTGTCCTGATCGGCAAGGAAGACCGGCGTAGCCGCGTTGTCCAGTGCCGCGTCGAGGGCGGCGCGCGCCCGCTGCGGGGTGTTGTTCTGTTCGGAAAGATGCACCCCGACCAGCCATTGCAGTCGCGTGTGATCCTGCAGGGCCACCAGCTGGGCGGCCTGGCTGTTATTCAGATGCCCAAGCGCGCCGCCCACGCGCCGCTTGAGCGAGGCGGGATATGGGCCCACCGCCAGCATGTCGGCATCGTGATTGCATTCCACGGCCAGCCCATCACATCCGGTGAGTGCCTCGCACAGATGCGGTGTGAGATGACCGGCATCGGTCAGCACGCCGAGCCGCTGACCCTCGGCCTCGAAGACAAACTGGCAGGGCTCGCGCGCATCGTGGGGGACGGGCACCGGGCGAATCGTCACGTTGCCCACCTGGAAGGGATCGTGGGCGCTGATGCAGCGCAGGTGTGCGTAGTCCTGGGCACGAATCGACCAGGCGGTGCCGCGCGTCAGGTAGACGGGTATCTGGTGGCGCGCGGCGAAGCGCAGCACGCCGCTGGCGTGATCGGAATGCTCATGCGTGACGAGTACGGCATCGACATCGCCGGGCTCTCGCTGGCACCGGCGCAGACGCCGTTCGGTTTCAGCGGCGGAGAACCCGCAATCGAGCATAACAAGGGTGTCGCGATGCTCGATCAGCGCGGCGTTGCCGCGACTGCCGCTGCCCAGATACGCCAAGCGCACCGCGGGGCCGGTCAGCTGCCGGCGCCGGGGCCACCGCCCGGTGTGTAGACGGGTACCGGAAACTGGGTCACGTTGCCGCCTTCGAACTTGGAGATCTTGCTGATGCCCTGCTTGTCGACTTCGTCGATGCGCAGGATCGAGTGCATCGGCAGAAACGTCCGCTTGACGCCCTCGAACTCCGCCTTGATGCGCTCCTCGGTAGGGTCGACGACAACGCTGGAGCGCGCACCGAATACCAGCTCCTCAATCTCGATGAAGCCGAACAGGCCACCCTGGCCGACGCTGCGGGCATAGACTTCATAGACCTTGCCCTGGCTCATGAAAAGCACGCGATAGATCTGTCTGCTGGCCATGCACATCCCTTGCCGGTCTCTGACGCGTCAAGGGTAGCATAATCGCCGCGCGCACCGGCCTGGCAGGCGCTGCCCGACCGTCGTCGGGATGCCCCGCACTGCGCTCGGGAGAGGCGCCGCACGCAGCCGGGCGATGCAGTGAGAACGCCATCACAGATCTTGCACGCCGACGCCTGCCGCAGCACTTGAAGGCCCTATACTCAAGTTCATTCTTACGGGTGGAGGCAGCATGGCCCTGACACTCGAAATCATCAGTCGGCAGCGCGCAGCCCTTGGCGAGCGCGCCCGCTGTATATTCGACCGGCATGGCGGCAATCTTGGCCGCTCGCTGGAGTGCGACTGGATCCTGCCGGATTCCGACCGCTTCGTGTCCAGTCGACACGCCGCGATCGATTTCCGTTCGGGCAGCTATCACCTCATCGACCTGTCGACCAATGGCGTCTACGTCAACGATTCCGATACACCCATCGGGCGCGGACGCACTCAGCGGCTGTTCTCCGGCGATCGGCTGCGCATGGGCGAGTATCTCATGGTCGTACAGATCGCCGAGGACAGCGATCTGACCGCCGCCCTGCTCGAAGACGCGCCCGATCCCGTCAATCAGGCGCAGAGAGTGGATCTGTCCGATGGCACGGATCCCGAACTCATCGAAGAGCACCTGCTCACCGGCGCGTTCGACGATCTGCACCTGGAGAAGACCTACAGCGGAGGTTCGCTGCCCGAGTCCTTCAAGCCCGGCAGTACCCAGCCGGTCGACGCCAAGACCCCTGGGAAGCGCAGGCCGGTGAAGCTCAGTGTGGTGGATGGTGGCTCCTCAAGCAGTACCCGTCAGCCTGCAGCGAACCCCGCAGCAGCTCAGGCGAAAGCCGCAAACACTGCTGCGGCGCGCAAGCCTGGCACCGGTGACTCACCCGCGGAGCTCGTGGGCGTGTTCATGCGCGCGGCCGGACTAGACGCCCAGAACCTGCCGCCGGTGGATGCCAGAACACTGATGCATACGCTTGGCCAGCTGCTGCGCGAGACGGTCGCAGGCGTCACCGAGACGCTGCACGATCGTGCGCGCCACAAGCATGAACTCAGACTGGGAAACACCACGATCCAGCCACGCAACAACAACCCGCTGAAGTTCTCTGCAAGCATGCAGGAAACCATGTCCCGACTGATTACGGACAGCAGTCCCGAGTACATGGCGCCTGTGCCTGCCATTCGCGATGCGTTTCGTGATATCAAGGAACATCAGGGCGCCACGATGACTGCCATGCAGCAGGCATTCATCGATTTCATCGAACGCCTGGACCCCGCCGAGCTCGAGCAGCGTTTCGAGTCAGGCGGACGCCGCAAGGCGTTGTTGCCAGGTTCGGTCAAGGCGCGGAACTGGGAGCAGTATTCTGAACTCTACGAAGTCCTGACGCGGCATGCGCCCGGCCAGTTTCCGCAACTCTTTGGCGAGGAATTTGCGCGCGCCTACGCAGACGCCCTCGAGGCCCTGCAGGCGGCTCGCCGCCAGCGCGCCTGAGCCGCGCTGTGAACATGCCTGCGGCCATCCGCAGGCATGAAGCCCTCGGTCCGGACAGCCGCGGCCGGCGGCGTGCTGCTGGTGGTCACCGGGACGCTGCTGCTGTCATCCAAGGGCATATTCGCCAAGCTGCTCTATGCCCATGGCGTGGACTGGCAGAGCTTGACGACCATCCGGATGCTGCTCGCCCTGCCGCTGTTCTGGCTGTTCGCGCTGTGGCGGCTTGGCCCCGCACCCCTGCTGTATACGCTCAGTCCCCGCATGCTGCTGCTCTCGGCGGCCGCGGGCTTTCTGTGCTACTACGCAGGCGCGATGGCGAACTTCTATGCGCTGACTCTGATCGACGCCAGTCTGGAACGCGTGCTGCTGTTCACCTATCCGGCCCTCGTTGTGCTGGCGCGCATCGTCTCTACGCGCAGGGTCGGTGAACCCGGGGTCCTCGTCGCGCTGCTGCTGACCTGGGTGGGTACCGTACTCGTCGTCGGCGGCCTGGACCTTGCCCTGCTGCAACAGAACGCCGAAGGCGCGCTGATGGTGCTGATCTGCGCGGCGACACTGGCGGTGTACTTCCTGATCAACGAGCGCGTTGGCCGGGACGTCAGCAGCACCAGCTTCACCACCTGGGCGATGACGGCGGCATCCGGCGGGCTGGCGGCGCACTACGCCCTGTCGCCGGGCTGGAGCACGGTGAGCGTGTCCCCGCAGGCCTGGCCGTGGTTGATCGCCATGGTGGTCATCGCGACGGTCGCGCCACTGTTCATGATTGCCGAGGGCGTACGTCGGATCGGCGCGGAGCGCGCGGCACTGGTCAGTACGGTCGGACCGCCTGCGACCATCGTGCTGGCATGGTTGATTCTCGACGAACTGCTCAGCCTGGCGCAGCTGATGGGCGCCGGGCTGATCGTGCTCACCATTGCCTGGCTGGAACGTCCCGGAACGCGGTCGCGGTCGCTGCCGCTGCCCGATGAGGCCGCAGGCCCGGCCCCGCCTCGACAACGTCGCCAGTGACACCGATCGGGCGACGCGAAAGGCGCGCCGCTTGCGCTAGTCGCCGATCCCGGCGCCGCCGCTGTCGGGATCCAGACGCAGGGTGTAGGTGATCCGATCGGCAGGATGCTCGGTGACCGAGATCTCGTAGAGCTGGCCGGCTGCGTTGCGGTAGCGCCGCACCACACGCAACGCCGGGCTGCCGTCGGACACGTCCAGCGCGCTCGCCCGGTCTGCGGAGAGCACGCTGGCACTGATCTGTACTTCCACCTGCTGCGGATGCTCGCCGAAGCGCTCTTCGACGAGCCGATACACGGGGCGGCTGTCCTTGCCGATCATGCCGGTGACGGCGCCATAGGCAGGCAGCAGATAGACATCTGTCCAGCAGATCGGCACCTCGTCATCGCTGCAGCGGCGCACCGCGCTGATATGCCAGCGATCTTCGCCGGCCGGCACCGCCAGGACGCGCGCCAGCCGGGCGTCCACCTGGACTTGCATGGCGTCGATCACGCGCAATTGTGTCTCACCCGGATAGCGCAGCAGTTCGGTGAGCGACAACACGCGCTGGCTGGGCGTGGCCGGCACGTCCGCGTGACGCACGACCGTACCCACACCGGGCCGCCTGCCGACAAGCCCGAGCTCTTCGATGACGCGCAAGGCCTCACGAACGGTATGCCGGCTGACGTTGAACTGCCGTGTCAGCGCAATCTCGCCAGGCAGACGCTGTCCTATACCGACCCGGCCACTGCGGATATCCCCGAGCAGCACCTCCGCAAGTTCGCGGTAGCGCGGTGTGCGTCTGCCGCTTTCGCCATCGTTCGCCATGCGCAGGCCCTTGTGTCGATACGTGAGGCGGAAGACCGAAGCTGCGTCCGGCGCGAGGGGCCGGCCAGCAGATGGTGCTGACCGGCCGGTCCACTAATACCGTACCGGTCCGGTCAAGTCCAGCGCGCAGCGGCCTGCGTGACGGGAAACGGAGCCGTGCCGGCGTCAGCCCGCAGGTTCGAGTTGCGGCGTGGAGTCCACCCAGTCCTGCGTGCCAGGCTCGTGTGACTGCCAGGCGCGCGCGGTCAGCGCCGAGTGGCGCCGGAACAGGACGATGCTGCAGTCATCAGGCTTGCAGGGTCGCCCGGGTACTCCGCCACGCATGCGGTCGGCGACGGCGCTGCGCAGCCCGGCCATCACTTCCGGCAGTGCACCGCAGCGGATGCGCTCGACGATCTCCTCGCCAAGCAGGTTGTCGAACAGCCCGTCGCTGGCCAGCAGCAGCGTGTCTCGCTCGGCAAGCGCCAGCTCCGGGCCGACCTCGATGCGCATGTCGCTGCTGCCGATGACATTGGAGATGATGTGCAGCAGTTCGTGATGGATGGCCTCACTGGCTTCGAGCAGACCGGCCTCGACCGCGAACCCAACCGGCGAGTGTGCGACGGTGAGCAGCTTCAGCCGGCCGCGCTGGCCCACCAGCATGACCGCCGAATCGCCGACGTGGTAGGAGCGCACATAGCCGGCGCCGATTTCGGCCACGGCCACGGTTGTGGCGGCACCATTGGCCAGATCGAGCACCCTGCGATTCGCAAGCTCGATGCCATCGAGGATCGCGCTGCGCAGTCTGGCCGCCTCGTCGCCCGCGGCCGCCAGCGATTCGCCGAGCGCAGCCATCGTCGCCAGCGCCGCGGCCCTGCCGCCAGCACCCCCGCCGACGCCATCAGCCACCGCGAGCACCCATGACTGGGCGCCGACACGGAACACGCCGACCGCATCCTCCGCCGGCGTCGCCTTGTGGGGATCGCGTCGCGTGTACACGCTGAGCTGACCGCAGCGTGCAAGGAAATCCCCCGCCACGGCGCTGACATCATCCACGAACACCTGCGAGTCATCGAGAAACGCGATTGAACCATCACTCATGTGCCGCATGTCCCTATGCAATCGGGTCGCGCGCCCGGCCGCGCAATCTTTGGAAAGCCTGCTCCATTTCCACCGCGTTGCTGAAGCGCGATTGCGGGCGAAGCTCCATCGAACGCCGCAGCCACGCAATCATCGGCGGACGCAGCTTGCTTGCGAGCCTTCGATGGCCGGCGGCAGGCCATGCGTAGGGCCACTCCGGCAAGGTGGAACTGAACATCCGGTAGATCACCAGACCCAGCGAGAACACATCCGACTGGAACATCGGGTGACCCAGGGCCTGCTCGGGCGCGAGATAGCCGACAGTGCCCGATCCGGAAGCCTTGATGGTACGCAGCGCGATCTTGGAAAAACCGAAATCCGTCAGCCGGATCCTGTTGTCCGGAAACAGGATGAAATTGTCCGGCTTCACATCACAGTGAATGATGCGTTTGCTGTGGGCATGCGACAGCGCCGCGAGCATCTGCCCCGTGTAGTCGAGTGCCTTCTCGGTGGAGATACGTCGCGCCAGCCGCTCACCCAGTGATTCCAGTCCCAGCGGCATCGCGATGACGAAGTGCTCGTCGATGAAGCTTGCGTTGAGGATGGGCAGCACGTTGGGGTGATCCATGCGCGTGGCAAGCCGCGCCTCGCGACGAAAGTCCGCCAGGAAAAATTCATCCATCATGCCGGGATAGGGAATCTTCAGTGCGACACGGCAGCCGTGAATGGAGTCGTAGGCCTGATAGACCGCGCAGCGCGGACCGTCTGCAAGACAGCGCTCGATTCGATACTTGCCCAGCTTCTGCCGGGCTCGCAAGAGTTTCGACTTGCTCAAGTGACCCTCCGGCCCGGCGTGACTCTGGCAATGCGCAGCGTACCAAACATCCCGCCGCTTGGAACCCTGAGGCCTAATCACTCACCAAAGGCAGATGTAGCTCCGCGGTCGTGCCCGCATCAGGCACGCTGCGGAGTCGGAGTTCGCCCCCGGCGATACGCGAGACACCGTCGACCACGCTCAGGCCCAGCCCGATGCCCCTGCCCACCTCCCGCATCGTGAAAAACGGCTCGCGCGCCCTGACCAGTGTGGCCTCATCCATGCCGATGCCCTGATCACTCAGGGCGATGACCACCTTTTCCTGCCCCATCGACGGATGGGGTCGCTCCGACCGTGTAGAGAGCCGGATTTCGCCGCCTGCGGGCATCGCAGCAGCGGCGTTCGCGACCAACTCCTGGATGGCCTCTTTAAAAAGGCCGGCGTCAAGTTCGACAACCGCGCCTGGCGCGCGAAGATCGCCGATCAGGCGATGGCGCGTTCCAATCCGCCGGGACAGGGCCTCGAGCATGGCGCGCAGGCATGCGTCGATTTCGATCGCATCGGGCCGTGCGGTGCTATGGCCGGCGAACACGAGAAGGCGGCTCACCAGTACCGCGGCACGCTGTGTGGCTGCGAGACCGCCCTCGAGGGTGCCACGAAGCTCGGGACGATCCACAAGCGCATCCTCGAGCGTTTCCAGATTGCCCACGATAATCATCAGGATGTTGTTGAGCGTATGCGCCAATCCACCAGTCAGCTGGCTGACGGCGGACTGTCGGTCTATCTGGCGTTGCTGGGCGTCGATACGCACCCGCTCGGTCACGTCCTCGACCACCCCCACGAACGCCGGCGCATCGGTTCCCG
This sequence comes from uncultured Woeseiaceae bacterium, assembly GCA_964384925.1. Taxonomy (GTDB): domain Bacteria; phylum Pseudomonadota; class Gammaproteobacteria; order Steroidobacterales; family PWYM01; genus PWYM01. Next base: position 1,971 of record CAYLNP010000004.1, on the reverse strand, counting down.
ACCCCGGAATCGGCACGGCCTTCAACTCGATGTGCCGAAACCCCGCCTCGCCGCCGGCCACCCGGAAGCGATGCGACAGCGGCTCGCCAGCACGAAACGCACGCTGCACCTGCTGCTCGGTGGCCGGCAGGTCGTCATCGACGATGGCAGTGCGCCAGTCATCAGGCGCATCGACGCCCAGCAGCGTGCTGAAGCGCCGGCTTGCCTGGACGATGCCGCCAGCTGCGTCGGCGCGAAAGATGCCGACCGGAAGCGTGTCGTAGAAGGCGCGCAACTCATGATTCGCCCGGTCCAGCGCATTGCGCACCGCCAGCAATTCGAGTTCGTAACGCCGTCGGTCTGTGGCGTTGAACACCGTGATCCGTATGAAGTTGACCTGGTCGTCGCGGTCGCGGCGTTCGACTGCATTGACGAGCGCAGGGATCGGATTGCCGTCTTTAGCGACCAGATCGAGCGCCACCTCGTCAAAGAATCCCTGCATCCGCAACATCGGTGAGAAGTGGGTCTCGTAGTAGATCTTGCCGGCGATGGTGAGCAGCTCCTGAAACCGGCTGCCCGCAAGCTCCGTGTGGCTATGTCCGGTCCATGCCAGAAAGGTCGCGTTGACCCGCTCGATGCGGCCGTCGGGATGAAGCGAAAGGTAGCCGCAGGGCGCATGCTCGAAGAGATCCTCCAGCTCCTCCATGCGTGCTGTGGAGGACGAGGCGTCCGGATTGCTGATTCGCGCCACTTCAGTCCGCCAGGAAGTCGCGGATCGCCGCCGTCGTCTGCTCGGGGGCACTCAGATTCGGGCAGTGGCCGGTCGCGTCCAGCGTGACAAGTCTGCTGGCCGGCATTGCTTGATGCACATACTCGCCGACCGCCCGGGGCGCGATCACATCCTCGCGGCACTGCAGGATCAGCGTCGGGATCGTGACGTGCTTCAGGTCGGCGCGGTTGTCACTTGTGAACGTGGTGCGGGCGAAATGCCGGGCGATCTCCGGATCGGTCCTGCAGAAGCTGTTGGTCAACGCCTCGCCCAGTTCCGGCTGGCCCGGGTTGCCCATGATGACCGGCCCCATGGCTGCGGACCATCCCAGGTGATTGCTGTCCAGAAACTCCAGCAGCTCCTCGATCTGGCCTGCGGAGAACCCGCCGACGTAGTCGCCATCGTCGATATACCTTGGCGAAGGGCAGACCATCACGAGATGGCTGAACAATTCAGGCGCCGCCCGCACTGCGAGCACGCCGATCATTGAACTGACGGAGTGGCCGACGAAGATTGCCTTGCCCGATGCAAGCTCGTGCAGGATCTCGACGACGTCATCGGCATAGCCCTGGAGGCTTGAGTATTTCTCCGGTGACCAGGCGCTCAGGTCGGACCTGCCCGCCCCCACGTGATCGAACAGCGCCACCTGATGTCGATCGACGAACTGTGACGCCACAAGGTGCCACATGTTCTGGTCGCACCCGAAACCGTGCGCGAAGAGCATCAGGGGCCCGGCGTCGCCATGCGTCCGAACGTTGTTTCGTGCAAGTGCAGACAAAAAAATTATTTCCTCTGATGTCGTGTCCTGATCGTCGACTCGTATCGGCCCTCTTCTGCATCACCCGAAACGGGCGCGAATGTCGCTTTGCAGATGGAGCCCCCACGTAGCCTTCTTGGTGAATATCCCGGAAGGTTCTGATGGAAAGCGTACACGACCGTGTCCCAGGTATGGGCCGGTTGAGGGCGATTTTTCGTTTTTCAATCGAAGCGAGACCGACATGACCAGCACGCAAGCTCGGCCGAAGCGAAGGCTGACATTCTGCGCGCCGAGGGCAAGACGGCGATGTTCATCGCAGTCGATGGCCACAAGATCGCCATGGCAGGCGACGGCGTAAACGACGCCGCCGCGCTGGCCGCTGCCCCGGTCACCGATCTGCTGCCCTCACCCATGATCGCGGCGGCGGCGATGAGCCTGTCGTCTGTTTCGGTGATCACCAACGCGC
>CAYLNP010000003.1:0-46502 GCA_964384925.1 uncultured Woeseiaceae bacterium | reverse complement strand
CTCGTTGGGAATGCGCACGAACAGGTTATCGAAGGTGCGCAGCTTCACCGACAGGGCATCGATGGACAGCACTTCACCTGTCGTCGTGCCGATCTGGATGATGTCGCCCACCGAGAACGGCCGCTCGCCGATCAGGAACAGCCCGCTGATCAGGTTGGAGGCAGAGGTTTGCGAAGCAAAGCCAATGGCCACCGTCAGTACGCCCGCCGCTCCCATCAGCACGGCGAGGCTGAAGCCAAGTTCGCGCAAGGCCGAGGCAACGAACAACGCCAGGATGGCGTAGAAGGCCAGGCGCCGCATCAGCTGGAGGTGATGCTGGGACAGGCGCCTGCCCCCCATACGCAGCACCAGCCGGGACGCCAGCGCAGCAAACAGCACCCCCAGCGCCAGCAGCAAGCCGGCTCGAAAAAACGCTGCCGCACGCTCCGCAGCGAAAATACCCAGCAGCGTGTCGAGCATCGCTAGTCTCCGAACAGCAGACTGAAGGCGCGTACCAGGGCCACCCGGGACTGCGTCTGGCGGGGGCCTGAGAGCAGGCTGACGTCTCCCGCCTCCGCCGGCGGGGCCGCGTCGATCTGCAGTGCGGCCATATCGGAGTCACTGCCCCGCTGCAGCGATACGCCCTGCGTCCACAGCCGTCCGGCGACATCGCCATACACCGACAGCAGCGGGACCGGCAGATTCACCTTCTCGAGCGGCAATACCGTTGGTGCTGCGTTGCGGATGGTCAACGGCGTGATCACACGATGCACCCGTCGCGGCACCTCGTCGAGTTCATGCCGGGCATGGGTCCTGCCTGCATAACACAGCTCACCCTCGCGCGTGGAGGGGCCGAACCAGGTATCCGACAGAGGCAGCATCGGCAACTCCCTGAGCGTCACGCGCGGCTCGTCTATCGAGATCCGCAGCGTTGCCGGCGTGGACAGGTACATGGTGGTTTCCTGGCCGGACGGCAGATAGACAGGCTGGCGCGGCCGGATCACTACGGAACGATCTGCCAGCAGCGGTGTGAACACCAGCGCAGCGCTCGACTCGGCGTAGAGAAAGCGCTCCAGATTGCCATCTTCCGGAGCACCGTCGCGCAGCAGTAACGCCGCCACCTCCGGGGCATCAGCTTCCTCGACGTACTGACTCGCGAGCTGCCACTCCCCCTTGCCGTGATGCACCGCCAGCGTCAGCGCGCCAAGCTGACAGTGCAGCGTCTGGCCCACGGGGACACGCTGTGGCAACCACCACTGGCGGGTGACTGGCAAGCCATTGACATCCTGTTGCCTGGCGGGTGGTTTCATTGCAATCGCCGTGCGGTTCGATCTGCTGCATTGTAGATGATGCGCTCGAGCGCAGTATTCCGTCACGCGCAGGTGCACCGCCAGATCTGCCGGGACAGCGCGTGCCCGGCGTGCTACCGTTCGGAGACTTCGTACACCACGATCAAGAGCGCGCCATGAGCAGCCATCCGCCCGACCTTGCCGTGCCCCTGGATGAGGAAGAACTCGATGAACTCGAGAACTATCTGAACTCCGATGCACTGCCCGAAGACACCATGCCGTTGTCGACGCTGCACGGCTTCCTGACTGCGATCGTCGTGGGCCCCTCCCAGCCGGCTGCGGAGCTTTGGCTGTCGCGGATATGGGGCGACGTCGAAGCAGACGTTTCTCTGTTCGACTCCGAAGCCCAGGCCCAGCGGATCATGAACCTGGTCTTCCGTCTGCTCAATTCGATCGCGCTGGAGCTTGCGGAAGACCCGGCCGGATTCGAGCCCATTCACGCCGCTGCCGAAGAAGACGACGAAGATGTGGTGTTGCCCGAGTTCTGGTGCGAGGGATTCATCCGCGGCACATTGCTGGACCGCGACGGCTGGCAGCCGCTGTTCGACTCGCGTGAAGACGCGCTGCTGGTGCTGCCCATTCTTGCCCATGCAGTCGAGCAGGACCAGTTCGAGGCTGAGGTCAGCGGGCCCACCGAGCTGTTCTGGACCAACGAGGGCCTGGACATGATCGCGCAGTCCGCAGTGGCCCTGCACGCGTACTGGTCACCACAGCGCGCAAGCTGAACCAGGGCTGAACCTGCAGCGGGTCTGCGTGACCGGTCCACACTGCGGCAGGTGGGGATGTCAGCGCGAATGCATCGGGATATACTTGCGTCCATATCAGTGGACCTCACTGGTGCCCGTGGAGGGGCAACAACGCAACGGAGCTTGAACCATGAATACACGTCGTGATTTTCTCAAGGCCGCCGCCGTCGGGGCAGCCGTCATTCCTGTCGGCACTGCAGTCCTTCGCAGCGCCCCGGCCGCAGCCCAGGAGCTGCCGCGTCTGACGCTGGAAGACCCTGCCGCCGTCGCGCTGGGCTATGTGCATGACGCGGCGAATGTAGACACCGGTAAATTTCCTCGCTACGAGGCCGGTCAGGCCTGCAGCAACTGCAACCTGATTTCCGGCGACGATGGAGCGAGCTGGCGTCCGTGCGCGATTTTCCCCGGCAAGCTGGTGGCCAACGAGGGGTGGTGCAGCGCCTGGGTGCCCAAGAGCTGAGAGCACCCTCGGGGCTGCGTGGTCAGCCTCACACCATTGAGTCCAGGGGCCGGTCGATCCGGCCCCTTTTCTTTTGTGGTTGCGTTTCTGCGCTGCGGGCGCGCCGATCTGGCCCTCAGTCCGCTTCGCGCCGCTGGAACAGGTAGTGGGCGACGTACCATTCGCGACCGCCGGCGTAGCCGAAAAGTTCTGCGACAGCGAGAAAGAACATTCGCCAGCGTTGCAGCCACCGGGCTGCGTCGCGTTCGCCATAGACATCGGCGAAAACCTGCAGCAGCTCGGCGCGCGACGTATCCAGTCTCGCCAGCCACGCATTCGAGGTTCGCTCGTAGTGACGGCCATCCACACGCCACTGACGCAGCAGTGACAGATCGTCCTGGAAATAGGCCAGCATCGATTCAGCCGGCATTACACCGCCGGTGAAGAAATGCTGGGCCATCCAGTCGTATTCACCCTCGGTTTCGAACGGATACAGAAATTCTCGGTGACAGAAGATATGGACGAACAACTGACCGCCGGGGCGAAGCCAGCCACGGATTCGGTGCAGCAGCTCGCGGTAGTTGCGCATGTGCTCGAACATTTCCACGGACACCACGCGGTCGAACTGCTGATCGGTCGCGAAGTCGTTCATGTCCGCGGTGATCACCTGCAGATTGTTCAATCCGCGCTCGCGCGCCTGAGACATGATGTACTCGCGCTGACTCGCTGAATTCGACACAGCCGTGATGCGGCTGTGCGGATACTGTCCGGCCATCCACAACGACACCGATCCCCAGCCACACCCCAGCTCGAGCACATCCTGGCCGTCGCTGAGTCCTGCGCGCTCACAGCTCAGCGCCAGCATCGCGGCTTCCGCCTCGTCGAGTGAGTTCACGCCGGGCCGCCACAGACAACAGCTGTATTTGAGGTGCCTGCCCAGCACGCGGCGGAAAAACTCGGCCGGTACCTCGTAGTGCTGTTCGTTGGCGGCATCGGTATGCAGTGCCAGGGGACCTTCGCGCAGATCCGCCAGGCGATGCTGAAACTGCTGATGGCGCGCCTCCACGTCGTCGAGCGCCTCGCTGCGCAGACGGGCCGCCATCAGTCGCCGCATCGCCAGTCGCAGCAGCGGGTCCGGAATCACGCCGCGTTCGGCCCAGTCGATCAACATACCCATGCGCGCCTCCCGATGTCTGGGCGCGCATTCTGCCACGGATCTGAAGCGCCGAGGCAGGTGGCTGAATCCATCACTGGCCGAACCGCGTAATCAGTGGTGCCGCTAAACACCGGTATCGAGCGTCGTTGACGCCCCGGGTCGCGGCTGGCACTGTTGGCTGCCTCCGACAGGGCAGTTGGGGCGCAAGGGCGAAGGCAAGGGAGGGCGTGCCGTGGCAAGGAGCTGGACAGTCGACGTGAATGGTGACAAACCTACTGAAGAAGAGGCGCGCGAGGCCGTGCGTACCCTGCTGCGCTGGGCGGGTGATGATCCGCAGCGCGAGGGCCTGCTGGATACGCCGGACCGTGTGGTGCGTGCGTATCGCGACTGGTTCGGCGGCTATGAGCAGGATCCCGTCGACTTTCTGTCGCGCACGTTCGAGGAAGTCGAAGGCTACGACGAGATGATCGTGCTGCGTGACATCACCTTCGAATCGCATTGCGAACATCACCTGGCGCCGATCATCGGGCATGCCCACGTGGGCTACCTGCCAACCAACAAGGTTGTCGGCATCAGCAAACTAGCGCGCGTCGTCGATGCATTCGCGCGTCGCTTTCAGGTGCAGGAGAAGCTCACGGCACAGATTGCCACGTGTATCCAGGAGGTGCTCAAGCCCAAGGGCGTTGGCGTAGTCATCGAGGCTTCCCATCAATGCATGACCACGCGTGGCGTACACAAGACCGGCGTGTCGATGGTCACCAGCCAGATGCTCGGGGCGTTCCGCGAAGATGCGCGCACACGCGCGGAGTTTCTCACCAACGTCGGCCGGGCGCGCCTGGGCTGAATGCGACGGCTCGCCGGGCTATCGCTGCTGGTGATGCTCTCGGCGAAGGCCGTAGCCGCCCCCGCAGTGCTCGATGAGGAACCCGTAGACGGCGAAAGCAGCCTGCACGTCGGCCTCATTGACGGTGAGCTCGAACTGGCGCTGCAGGGCGCCTCGGCACGCTTCTTCGGATTCGCCGGCGTGCCCGCAGACGACCAGCAACGACAGCTCGCGGTCAGCGGTGCTGCATTGCTACGCGACGCCGGCACCATGTTCCGACTCCCGCCCGCGGCCGGCTGTCGCGTACTGGAGGTCGTACTTGGCGGAGCGGTGCTCGAGGCCATCGGTCAGGCCGGTACCACTGCACCAGGCCAGGCACTGGAACGCCTGCGGGAGCGTGATGTACCACTCGGGGGCCGGCCGGCCCTTGAGCGAGGCGGGATGCCAGCCGCTGCACCTCACGCCGATCCATCCTCAACACACGGTGCGGATGTTCGCGCAGTCTACCGCTATCGCTGCAATCGCCCGGACGCCCTGGACGGCATTGCCGTGCAGGTGTTCACGAGTTTTCCGGCAACCAGTCCAATGCGCGTTTCCATCGATCAGGGCGAAGCGCACGAGGCTTTCGAGCTCAGCGCCAGCGCTCCGCTAATCGAACTGCAGGGATCTGAGCGCTAGAACTGCTCGTCACGCAGCGCCATCAGCGACTCGCTGCCTGCCAGGATTGCCTGGAGGCAGGTACCGGCGCGCGGCATCAGGTGCTCGGCATAGAACCTGGCAGTGAGCTGTTTTGCCTCAAGGAAATCGCGGTCGCCATCCCCTGCCGCCAATCGCGCGCGCGCAGCCAGGGCACCCCGCGCGAGCAGCCAGCCACCAAGCACGGTGCCGGTCAGCATCATCAGGTTCACCCCGGCCGACCCCATGGCGTGCGGATCGCTGTTGCCGTGTTCCAACAGCCATGCGGTGGCCTGCTCGAGCGCACCTATGCCAGCCTCCAGCCGCTGCGCCATGACCGCAAAGTGACCGCCCGCCTCCACCAGACCCGGCACGGTGGCATGCATATCGGCAACGAGCTCCGCCATCGCACGCCCACCGTCTCGCAACACCTTGCGTCCGGCCAGATCATTGGCCTGGATGCCCGTCGTGCCCTCGTAGATCGTGGTGATGCGTGCATCGCGCATGAACTGGGCGACGCCGGTCTCTTCAACGTAGCCCATGCCCCCGTGCACCTGGAGCGCAAGCGAGGTCATCTCCTGGCCCAGTTCCGTGCTCCAGCCCTTGACCACCGGCGTCAGCAGATCGATACGCGCCTGATGCCGGGCCTGCGTATCCGCATCGTCGGCATGGTGGGAATAGTCCAGCGAGGCCGATGCCACATAGGCCAGTGCCCGCATCGCCTCGACGTTCGCCTTCATCGTCAGCAACATCCGACGCACGTCGGCGTGACCGATGATCGCGGCGCGGCCGTCAGTGCCTGGCACACTGCCCTGCACGCGATCGCGCGCGTGGGTGAGCGCACGCTGGTAGGCAGCCTCGGAGACCGACAGCCCCTCGACCCCTACGGCCAGGCGCGCGTGGTTCATCATCGTGAACATGCACGCCAGCCCCTTGTTTTCCTGACCCACGAGATAGCCGATCGCGCCACCCTTGTCGCCATAGCTCATGACGCAGGTCGGGCTGCCATGGATGCCCAGCTTGTGCTCCACCGAGGCGGGATACACATCATTGCGCTCGGCCGGTGCGCCATCCGGGCCGAGCAGAAACTTCGGTACCAGGAACAGCGAAATTCCCCGCACGCCGGCTGGGGCGCCTTCGATACGGGCCAGCACCAGGTGCACAACGTTGTCGGTCAGGTCGTGATCGCCCCAGGTGATGAATATCTTGCGGCCGCTGATGAGGTAGTGGTCGCCATCGGGCACCGCCTTGGTGGTGATCGCGGCAAGATCCGAGCCCGCCTGGGGTTCGGTCAGGTTCATGGTGCCCGTCCACTCACCACTGATCAGCTTCGGCAGGTAGGTCTTGCGCAGCACCTCCGTGCCGTGTGCCTCCAGCGCCTCGATGGCGCCGTGCGTGAGCATCGGACACAGTGAAAAGGCAAGATTGGCGCTCTTCCACATCTCCATGACCGCGGTAGCCACGACATGCGGCAGCCCCTGGCCGCCGAACTCGGGATTGCACGGCAGTGCCGGCCAGCCGCCGTCGATGAACTGGCGGTACGCCCCATGGAATTCCTCGGGCACGACGACAGCGTCGTTCTCCACGCGCGTGCCCTTCCGATCGCCCACCCAGTTGGTCGGTGCGAGGACCTCCGAAGCCAAACGTCCCGCCTCCTCGAGGATCGCGTCTACGAGGTCAGGCGTCGCCATGTCGAAATCGGGCAGCTGATTGATGTCGGACAGTCCGGCCAGCTCGTTGATTACGAACCGCATGTCCTTGATCGGGGCGGTGTAGCTCATGCTCGCTCCATCGTCAGGTTTTCCTTCGCGTCCCCAGGGTGGCCGGCCCAAGCCAACCAGAGGCCCGCCGGCGGACGGGAGGCACTATACCGCAAGCCTTATCGGCACTCACCGCAGCCACCGCGGATACGAAAGACGGGGCCACCAGGGCCCCGTCGGTCTCGCGCCAGATCCGCCCTCGGGGAAGGCGTCAGGCCGCTACCTGGATGCGGCGCGGCTGCGCCTTGGCCTGCTTCGGGATCTGGATCTCCAGCACGCCCAGGCGGCCGTTGGCCTTGACACCATCGGCGTCGGCCGTGTCGGGCAGAATGAAACGCCGATGAAACCGCCCGAGTCCGCGTTCGCGGCGCTCGCGCACAAGCTCATCGCCGACCGCCTGCTTCTCGCGCTGGCCGCTGAGGGTCAGAACGCCCTGGTCCAGCGTGAGGTCCACCGACTCGGGATTCACGCCCGGCAGGTCGACAAACAGCACAAAACGGTCAGCGAACTCCTGGATGTCGACAGCCGGGACCCAATCCGCGGTCGCCGCACTGCTTTCGTCACGGTCCTGACGCGGCAGGCCTTCGAACATGCGCTGCAGGCGCTCCTGCAGATCGTTCATCGCTTCGAACGGCTCGTAACGCACAATACTCATGATGACTTACCTCCGAAATCAACGCTCTGTTGCATGCGGCAGAACCACTCTGCCATACCCTGTATCTGGGGATATCCGGATTTTTTTCAAGGCCCGACGCACCCCGTTGGGCGACGGTGCCCGCGCCATCGGCCCGACCCGGGGAACTGCGGCGCTGCCGAAATGGTCAGTTTCACACGCAGGATTTGCATTTCTACCGTCCTGTATTTATGTTGACTTCAGGGGTCGTTAGGACCTTTTGCCAGACACCGCGGAAGTCCTTTCGCAGGAACTCCGGAGACCACAAGTGACGCAGTCGGCGTGCCAGCACGGTGAACCCGACCGCTCCCCGAACGGGCGACGCGGCGTCGCCGCGCTGCTGCTCGCGATGATGGTGTCAGCGGGCTGTTCCAGTACCGGACTGGTGGCCGTGGAATCGAGCTTTCCCGCGCCGCTGGTCGAGGCTCTCCCACTGAAGGCGGGGGTATTTTTCCCCGAAGAGCTGCGCGGCTTCACGCACAGTGAAACCATCCCCCAGCACTCCCAGTGGCATTTCGAGCTCGGCGCCGCCAGCGTGGAGTTGTTCGATCCTGTGTTCCGCGCACTGTTCGAACAGGTCACCGTGCTGGATCAGGTGCCCACCGACAACCAGGCTGCCAACCTCGACCTTATCATTACCCCGCAACTCGAGCGCTTCGAGTTCGACATTCCGCGCAATCGCGATATCAAGTTCGTCGAAGTGTGGATGCAGTACCGCCTGTTCGTGTATACCCCCGACGGTACGCCCATTGCCGAGTGGCCGGTCACCGGTTACGGCAAGAGCGCGGCGTCGGGTTCGATGCCGCGCGCCTCCCTGCACGACGCTACCGTCAGGGCAATGCGCGAGGCTGGCGCCACCGTATCCATCCGATTCGCCTCTCAGCCGGACGTACGTGACTGGCTGCAGGAGAAGTCCAATGCCAAGACCATTGTCAACGCAGGCGGCTGAAGGCTCAGTGACGGGGCCGAGGCTGCGTGAACTGCGCGTGCTGCTCACAATGATCGCCGTCGTGGCGGCTGCCCTTCTGGGTACCGGCTGTGTCACCGCGCAGATCGAGCAGGTCCGCCACTCGGCAACCGGCATAGAGCGCGGCGAGCGCATCGTGATCCTGGCGCGACAGCATCACAACAGTCACGAAGCCGAAAACGATTTCATGCAGTGTGTCGGCAACGCGCTGCAACGCGGCGGCCGCGGTCTGGAGATGGCATCACGGGAAGATTTCATCAATGGACTGTATCCCTGGTTCGAGCCGGCCACCGCACCGCTGAGCGCGGAGGAACTCCCCGCGCTGCTGGCCCGGCCCGGCGTGGCCGAGCAACTGACGCTCACAGGCGTGCGCTACGTGGTCTGGATGGACGGCATGACCGACCGCGTCGATGGTGGCGGCAGTCTCGCGTGCGCTATTTCTCCGGCCGGCGGAGGCTGTTTCGGGCTGGGCTGGTGGGAGACTGATTCGAACTACGAGGCGGCGATCTGGGACCTGAAGACCTTCGATCAGGCCGGTGTGATCAGCACCGACTACACCGGGCGCTCCGTGGTGCCGGCGGTGGTCATCCCGATCCCGTTCATTGCGCGCACGCAAGCCAATGCCTGCCGCGGCATGGCCGATCAGCTGCACGAATTCCTGGTGGTCGGCGACGCGCCGATCGGCTAGTCAGCACCCGGCGCATGCGGCATCATGCCGCCGCCACGTCAACCGACGTGTGAGGTAGCGCGCGCATGGCCAGCACAGTCCTCGTATTCGATTCAGGCGTCGGCGCACTGAGCCTGCTGCCGGCCCTGCGGGCGTCACTGGGGAATGTGCGTATCCTGTACGCCTCCGACAACGCCGCCTATCCCTACGGTACCCGCAGTGCCGAAGTGGTCATCGAGCGTGTCACTGCGGTGATGGCAACACTGCACGAGCGCTTCGCCCCGGACCTTGCCGTCATCGGCTGCAACACGGCCAGCACTGTCGCGCTGCCGCGGCTGCGCAGCGAATTTGCGACACCGGTCATCGGTGTCGTGCCGGCGATCAAGCCCGCCGCGGCGCACAGCCGCAGTCACTGCATTGCGCTGGTGGCCACGCCGGCCACGGTGGTCAGGCCCTATACCCTCGACCTGATAGCGCAGTTCGCAAGTCACTGCGAGGTCCTGCGACTGGGCAGCAGTGAACTTGTCGACCTGGCGGAAGGCAAGCTGCGGGGCACACCAGTCGAGATCGCAAGCCTCGAGGAAATACTCGCGCCGCTGAAGGCTCAGCCACAGGCCGCGCGCGTCGATACTATCGTGCTGGGCTGCACGCATTTCCCGCTGCTGCGCGACGAACTCGCGCGGGCCTGGAAGACTCCGGTGGCGTGGATCGATTCATCCGCAGCGATTGCCCGACGGGCCCGCGATCTGCTGACCCAGATTGCGGGCAGCGCAGCGGCGGGCGCGTCTCCCGGACGCGCCCTGCCTGACCTGGCAATCTTCACCGGCGAGCGTCCCGACATCCAGGCGCTTGGCCCGGCGCTGGCCAGCTACGGTTTTTCCGGAACCACGGTCATCGACATGCCGGTAACCGCGTCGGAACTCGCACCCGCCAGGCCTGAACGCCTCTGAGCGCCCCATCGGCGTCAGTGGCCCGGGCAGCGCGGGCGGGCGCGACTGAGACCTCCGACACGGCGCGCGCACCGGGTCGCACTAAAATTGCCGACGGGGCTGACAGGGTCCCACACGCACAGGATACGCAGATGCCCGATCGCAATGACCTGGCCTTGGTGCTGCGCGACGGCACGCCGATCGTCGTCGTGGAGACTCACGATGAGCCCGGCTTCCTGGAGATGCTCAGGCAGATCTGTACCGGCGTTGCGCGCGACGACTATCGTCCGCTGTTCCGCTGGGCGGTGACCGAGGGGCTGCAGCGACTCGACCTGGCGCTGGATGCCCAGACCACGACGGCCGACCCTCGCGACGCGCTGCGCCATATCCGCGCCGTCGACAAACCCGGCGTGTATGCGCTGCTGGACTTCCATCCCTACCTGAACGAACCGCTACACGTGAGGCTGCTAAAGGACATCGCGCTGGCCGCAAGGCGCCGGCGTCAGACCCTGCTGCTGGTCAGTCACGCCGTGAAACTGCCGCCGGAACTCGAACGCCTCAGCGTTCGTTTCGAGCTCAGCCTGCCCGGCGAGGCCGAGCGGGCACGCATCGTGCAGCGCATCGCCGAGGACTGGGCCCATGAAACCGGCAGACCCGTGGACATCGATCCGCACGCATTCGATCTGCTGGTGCGCAACCTCTCGGGATTGAGTACTGCCGACACCGAACGGCTCGCTCGCAATGCCATCACCGTGGATGGCGCAATCGCGGCGTCGGACCTGCCCCAGGTGATGCAGGCGAAGTACCAGTTGCTCAACCGCGACGGCGTGCTGAGCTACGAATACGACACCGCGCGCTTTGCCGATGTGGGCGGCCTTGCAAGGTTCAGGACCTGGCTTGAACAACGTCGTGCGGCTTTTCTGGGTGAGGCGGGTGCGCGCGGTCTTGAGCCGCCGCGTGGCGTGCTGCTTGTCGGCGTCCAGGGCTGCGGCAAGAGCCTGGCCGCGAAGGCCACGGCCGGCATGCTCGGTGCGCCGCTGCTCGCACTGGACTTCGGCGCAATCTATGACAAGTATCACGGTGAATCCGAACGTCGGCTGCGCGAGTCCCTGCGCATGGCCGAGCTCATGGCGCCCTGCGTCCTGTGGATCGACGAGATCGAAAAGGGCCTGGCCACCGGATCGGGGGATTCGAGCGGCACCTCGCAACGCATCCTCGGCAGTTTCCTGACCTGGCTGGCGGAGCGTAGATCTGCCGTGATGATCGTGGCCACTGCAAACGACATCAGCGCCCTGCCCCCGGAACTCGTCCGCAAGGGACGGTTCGACGAGTTGTTCTTTGTCGATCTGCCCGGCGCCGCAGTGCGCCGCGACATCCTCGACATCCATCTGCGCCGACGCGGCATGGAGCCCGATCGCTTTGACACCGCCAGGCTGGCCGCTGCCTGCGAGGGGTTCTCCGGCGCCGAACTCGAGCAGGCCGTGGTCTCCGCGCTGTATGCAGCCAATGCGCTGCAGCAGGCGCTGGGACCCGGTCACATTCTCGCCGAGATGCGCCGTACACGACCGCTCTCGGTGGTCATGGGCGAGCGCATCGCGGCACTTCGCGCCTGGGCCCGGGAACGTACGGTACCGGCCGACTGACTGTGACCGGCTTGGATGCAGCCCGCGACACAAGTCCTTATCATCACAGGCCATGCTGATGTTGCGCTCGGATTGACCATGCCCGCTTCCGGAAAGCCCGCCGATGCGAAGGACCTGGACGCGACCGATCGCCTGCCGGCGCTGTCAGAACAGACCAGCAGCGAAGTCGAAGACACGGGCACGCACCTGTTCTGGCTCAGTGATGTAGAGCAGATCCACAGCGCGGTGCCACCCGCGGATGCCGCAGCCACGTCCGTCCCTGCGTCACCTGCAGGCGATGGCCCGGATCCGTTCGAGCAGACGACGGTCTTTCATCCCGACCAGGTCAGCGCGCTGCGCAGCCTGGACAGTGGGGCTGTGGCGCAATTGCAGGCCACGCTGACCGAAACCACCAGTGCACTCGAGGAGGCGCTGGAGACCCTGGCCGATCGCGAGATGACCATCGCCGCGCTGCGCATCGAGCTGCGTGACGAGCGCCACGCGACGAGCCGGGCGGAACTCGCGCTTCAGCGGCAGCGCGACGAGCACGCGCAGCTGCGCACGGAACTCGAGGGCCATCGCACCCGCAGCGACCAGCTGACGCAGACCCTGACCGCGCTTGGCCGCGAACGCGACGCGTCGATCGCCGAGGCGGAGCGACTCAGCCAGCAAGCGCAAGACGGGCTGGACGAGATTCAGGCGCTGCGCGCGCAACTCACCGAGACCCGCGAAGCACTGGACGAACAGCGCGCTCGCGAAGCAGCAGAGTCCGCCACCGGCGAACAGGGGATGGCCGAAAACCTTCAGGACCTGCGCGCGTACATCACCGCCAGGGGCGCAAAGTGGCGAGCGATGCAGCAACGCCTGGCCGAACAGCAGGAACGCCTCGATGAGCTGACCCGCGAACTTGCGCAACGTGAGCGCCAGGACGTGGTGTACCGCGGTCGGCTGCAGGCCGCCGATGCGCAGATTCAGCGACTGCGCGAAGGCCCGCGGCCGCCGGAACCGCACGACGATCGGCCCTCCGACAGCGCGGTGCCGTTGGCTCGCCGCAGCCTCGTCGTGATCATGGGGCGCACGCGCATGCGCTATCCCCTCGGCGCAGGCGTCACCACCATCGGGCGCACACCGTCCAACGACATCCAGCTCAGCACGCAGTACATCAGTCGGCAGCATGCGGTGCTCAACTGCAGCGCCGCCGGCTGCGCACTGGAGGACCTGGGCAGCCGCAACGGCATTCTGGTCAACGGCGAACTGGTGCGACGCCACCAGCTGCGTGACGGTGACGAGATCGTTCTCGGGCGAACCAGCATGCGCTACGAGGAGGCCCCCTGTGAAGACCCGAGGGGCCGAACGCTCTAGGCCGTCGGGTGGAGCCGTCGCAACGCCGGCTGCGCGACGGCGTGGCGTTGACGGTATGCGCCCATGGGAACGCGCGTGATCAGCACCTGCTCCGACCCGCAGTCTGCCTGATTGAGAGTCTCGCCGCGCGGACCGATCATCAGGCAGCGCCAGTCCGACGCCGGGGCGTGCCTCGGTGCCACCCCCCAGGGCCAGGCGCGACCGGCCACTGCGGTGTAGACGCCGTTGTAGAGCGACCCTGCCGCCATATCGGTGTGGGCATAGCCGCCTGGCGCACTGCGAACGAGGAGTTCGCAGCCCTTCGCCGCCAGCGCACGCACCAGCTCCGGCTCGCCTGCGACCGAATGCAGGGCCAGATTTCCTACTCGCGTGCGGACCACAGGCAACACGGCCGCTTCACCATAGCGCTCCAGGTAGGCGTCGAGCACATCCTCGACGCATGTCAACCCCGGGTCGAGCCTCTCGCCACCGGCTGTGCGTTCATGACAGGCCTGCCAGTGAGTAGCGATGCGTGCGCCCTTTTCATCCAGCAGGACGTTGACCGCGATCACCGCGCCCGGCCACTCGACGTCGCGCTGCCAGACCGAAAATGCAATATGGCACCCATACTCCCGCGCCTTTGCGGACAGGCGCTCGCATTCCTCGCCGGGCAGTTCCACCGCCATGCCGAGCAGCTCGCGGTAAGGCAATCCGGCGGCAGGGGGGATCAGTGCCCATGCGTGGAACACCAGCAGATCGGCACGACGGCCCGCAGCAAAACTGCGATCGATCCATTCACACATGCGGGCCACGTTGGCAAGGCGGTCGGCATGAGCGCTGCGGGGAGCAACTTCTGCGATGCGTGTCTGCGCGACAGCGACGCTCACGGTGTCGCGCACGAGGTCGCACTTCGGATAGTCCGCGGCTGCGGACGATGACCCGGCGTTGCAAACTGGCGGCGCCGCCGCCAGTGCCACGGTACCTGCAGCGCCGGCACCCAGCACCGCAGAGGCCGCCAGAAGCTGCCGTCGGTTGATCACAGCCGCTGCGTCACGGCGGTTCAATCGCCCCCTCGCAGCGTGGTGTGCCCGGTTTTCACAGCCAGCAGCTCCGGCCTGGGCCACGCTCGCAATATCGCATTGACGACGGTGGCCAGCGGGATAGCGAAGAATACACCCCAGAACCCCCACAATCCGCCGAACACCAGAATCGCCACAATGATGGCGATCGGGTGGAGGTTCACCACCTCGCTGAACAACAGCGGCGACAGCAGGTTGCCATCGAGCAGCTGAATCACGCCATAGGCGATCAGGACATAGTAGAACTCTGCGGAGATACCGAACTGGAAGTATGCGACCACGGTGACCGGCAGGGTCACCACAGCGACGCCGACAAAGGGAATCAGCACCGACAGACCGGTTGCCACCGCGAGAAGCAGCGCGTATTGCACACCCAGCAGCGTGAACGTCGCATACGTCACGCTGCCTACAATGAGGATCTCCCACACTTTGCCGCGGACGTAATTGCCGATCTGAATGTTGATCTCCGCCAGGACGATGTCGGTGAGCTGGCGATCACGTGGCAGAAAACCCGCCAGCCAGTCAAGAATGCGCTGCTGATCGCGCACCATGAAGAACACCATCAGCGGCACGAGAATCAGGTAGACGATCACGGTAATGGCAAGAAACACGGAACTGACTGAATAGGCGAGCAGGCGCTGACCGCTGCTCACCAGCTCGGTGCCCAGCGATGAGACGAGCTGTGTGACCTGCTGTTCCCGGATGACACCGGGAAACTGCTCGGGGAGTCTGAGCAGCAGGCCCTGGGCGTCACTCAGGATGGCCGGAAGCTGCTGGACCAACTGGGTAAGCTGACGGATGAACAGCGGAACCAGCCAGAACATCGTCAGCAGCAGTACGGCCATGAACGCCACGAACACCAGGATCACCGCCGGCAGGTGAGGCATGCCGTACCACCGCAGCCGCCGGACGACCCCACCGAGCAGGTAGGCGATGATGATCGATGCGAACACCGGGGCAAGCTGCCGCCCGAGCAGGAATACGATCAGCGTGAGTGCCACCAGCACCAGCAGCATGCCCACGACCTGCGGATCACCGAGATAGCGCTGCAACCAGTTGCGGATGGTTTCCATCGCGGCAGTCTTGCCTACCTTGAGCGCAGCAGCAAGCCTTCGTCGCACGCGGCAAGGCGTGGCATACTGCCGACCCTTTTCGGATACTCGTACGCAATATCAGCGCTGCAGCAGAGAACCGGACGCAACAGAGGTGCAGGTGGTTACGCAGGCAACAGAGGATCAAACCAGCGGTACTCAGCGGCGCGTGGTGCGAGAACTGCTCACCGCACTGGTGCTTCTGGTGCTCGGCGTGCTGGTTCTACCATTGGCTGTCTTTCAACTTGGCGGCCTGCTGTTCGGCGCCTACGAAGGTGGCACAGGAAGCCTGGGCAGCTTCTTCGAGGCGCTCTTCGAAGCTCTGGGTCAACGTGACACCGCGGCCTGGCTGCTGGTGCTTTCGCCGCTCGGCATGGTGCTGCTGCTGCGGCTGGGGGTATGGTTTCTGCGCACCCGTCGTACTGCTGCTCGCGCTGATACTGAAGAAACGTGAACTGAGCCACAAATTCCCATTAAAATCATCCTATTGTCATAAGCTTTGACAGTCTTATGTTATATTTTGCTGGCGTGCCCGCCCGTGCGAACTGACAATGACTGGACAGTTAACGAGATGGCAACCCGGGATATTTAGGGAATGAAGCGCTTTTTCAATGCTCTGTTCGGCCGCCGCAATCAGTCGCCCGGCGGCCCGCAGGTTGCCAATACCATCAACGTCAACGACGTCCTAGCGCGTTCGCGGACCAATCCCTCCGCGCCGGCGACCACGCCGGTGCTGCGCGCGGTGCGCGCCGAGGCGCCGGAGGCACGTTTGCCGGCAGAGGCCGCAGAGAAGGCCCGCGAAATCGACTTCGAGATCGACGGCATTTCTCTCGAACAGCCCAGCGAGAACGGCTTCGACCCCTATGACACCGGGCGTTTTTCCGCCTCGGAGCTCTGGGAGAAGCGCCAGCGCCAGCGCGTCGATTAGCCGCGGCGCCGGCGCCCCGCAGTCCAACCGTCTCGACACCCGCACTCCGCGGTGACGCCGTGCCTGTCGGTGGCCTGGTGCCTGTGCACATCTTCATAGGCCCTATCTATCGTCTGGACACAAACAATTCATTGGCCAAGCAGCTCGCCCACCGTTAATCTGTTTCCCAGAGAATTCGGACAAGGCAGAAGCATTGCCAAGGAGCAGGACATGGACATCAATATCGGGCTTTCCAATGATCAGCGCAAAGACATCGCCGCGGGATTGTCCCGGCTGCTGGCCGACAGCTACACGCTCTATCTGAAGACCCACAACTTCCACTGGAATGTCACCGGTCCGATGTTTCAGACGCTGCACACGCTGTTCGAGACCCAGTACACCGAGCTTGCCACGGCAGTGGACGAAATTGCCGAACGCATCCGCGCGCTTGGCGAGCCTGCCCCGGGCTCCTACCAGCAGTTCGCCGCACTGTCGTCGATTCCGGAGGAAACCGGCATTCCGTCGGCGGACGTCATGATTCGGCAACTCGTCGAAGGGCAGGAGGCGGTCGCGCGCACTGCACGCAGCGTTTTCCCGGCGGCCGACGAAGCCCGCGATGAGCCGACCGCCGACCTGCTGACACAGCGCATGCAGATCCATGAGAAAAACGCCTGGATGCTGCGCAGCCTGCTCGCCTGAGCCGTCCGCGCCGTCCCAGGCACCCGCGCGCAGTGGCGCTGATGTCAGTCGGGCCAGTACGAAATACCCGTGACGGCCAGCGCCGTCCACATCAGCGCCTGCACCGGCCAGCGCCACCACAGCAGCTTGAGCTGGGCAATGAAACTGGCAGCGGCCACTACGGTCAAAGCCCAGAATATGGCAATGCTTCCGAGCAGGCCTTCGCGCTCGGCGGCCACCTGGGGCGAATCCTGCCCGGCAATGGACAGCAGCAACAGGACCACGGAGAGGCCCAGGGCGATGGAAAATGCGGACCCCAGGATGATCCCGATCAATACGCTCAGCGGTTGCATGGTCCTCCATAGCGCTGTGGCGCCGTTCCCAGTTTACGGATATCCCGCTTGATCGACTCTTCGCAGCGGTCTAGCCTAGGGTTCGTGGTCAGGGTAGTCACGCCGGTCCCCAGGGCCGGATCTCATCGATACGAGACCGAGTGAATCTCGCCTATGAAGAGTATAAACCCCGTCATCCCGGCCCTGGCGCTCATCGCGCTGCTGGCGGCCCACGCCTGGTCGCCCCCGGCCACCAGCAGAACGATCGAGGCGTCCGAACTCGAACTCAGCGACCGTCATCGTCAGGTCAGCCGCAAGGTGACCGAGTTCATGGAACGATTTCATTACCGGCGCGCCCGCGTCGACAACGCGCTGTCCTCCGCAATTCTGGACCGCTATCTGGACAGCCTTGATGGCCAGCGTCTCTACCTGCTCGGCTCGGATGTCGCGACCTTCAATCAATATCGCTTCGAACTGGACAATCGCGTACGAACCGGAGATCTGGAACCCGTGTTCGACATGTTTGCCCTCTACCGCGAGCGCTCGCGCGAACGCCTGCGCTACGCCATATCACTGCTCGACGAGCCGATGGATTTCACCGCTGACGAGAGTTTCCGCTTCGATCGCAGTGAACTGCCATGGGCATCGACCCGGCACGAACTCGACGAAATCTGGCGCCAGCGCGTCAAGAACGACGCCCTTTCGCTGGTACTCGCCGGGCGCGAATGGGACGACGCTGCCGACACGCTGCGTACGCGCTATCAGCGAATGCTCACGCGACTCGACCAGGTCAACAGCGACGATGTGTTCGAATCGTTCATGAATGCTTTCGCCCAGACCATGGACCCGCACACGAGCTACCTGTCGCCGCGAAACTCTGAGGAATACCGCATTCAGATGAGCCTGTCCTACGACGGCATCGGTGCCTCGCTCCAGATCGAAGACGACCTGGTCATCGTCATGGACATCATTCCGGGGGGGCCTGCAGCAGGGGACGGCACACTCAAGCCACGCGACCGCATCACGGGGGTTGCCCAGGGCGCGGATGGTAGCTTCGAAGACGTCGTCGGCTGGCGGCTCGATGACGTAGTGCAGCTGATTCGAGGCCCGGGCGGCAGCACCGTGCGCCTGCGGATACTGCCGGCCGGCACGCCACCCGGCAGCACGGAGTCCGTGGTCGAACTGGTACGTGACAAGGTTCGCCTCGAGGCCCAGGCGGCCAGCAAGGAGATCCGCGACATCGAAGTCGAGGACCAGAAGCTTCGTGTCGGCGTCATTCAGGTCCCCAGCTTCTACCAGGATTATGCCGCGCGCGCGAGCGGTGACGAAAACTACACCAGCACCACACGCGACGTGCAGCGCCTGGTGGCGGAACTCAAGGAGGCCGCCGTCGACGGCATCATCATGGACCTGCGGGGCAATGGCGGAGGCCACCTCACCGAGGCGACCTCGCTGGCCGGTCTGTTCATCGACCAAGGGCCGGTGGTGCAGCTGCGCAACAGCCGCGGCCAGGTCGAGGTGCTCGATGATCTCAATGGCCCACCCATCTATGACGGCCCGCTGGCCGTGCTGGTCAATCGCTACTCCGCGTCGGCCTCCGAGATTTTCGCCGCGGCGATCCAGGATTACGGTCGCGGTATCGTCATCGGGCAGCAGACCTTTGGCAAAGGGTCGGTTCAGAATCTCTACAGCCTGGACCGCTTCATGCAGGGCGAAGGCTTCGGCCAGCTCACACTGACGATCGGCAAGTACTATCGCGTCACGGGGGGCAGTACGCAGCACCGCGGTGTCGAGCCGGACATCCTGCTGCCTTCGCCAGTGGACAATGCGCTGGTCGGCGAAAGCGCCCGCGACACTGCCCTGCCCTGGGATCAGATCGCACCAACCCGGTTTCGCAGTCGTCCTTCCCTGTCGTCGCCGGCGATCTCGCTGCTGACGCACTATCAGGAACGCAGGGCATCCACGGACCCGGACTTCGATTTCCTGCTGCAGGACATCGCCGCGTTCCGCGACATGCGCGACCGTGAGGAGGTCTCTCTGAACCTCGAGCTGCGGCGCCAGGAGCGCGATGAACTCGAGCAGGCGCGGCTGACCCGGGAGAACGCCCGGCGACAGGCGCGGGGACTGCCGCAATTCGAGGACCTCGAGGAACTCAACGAAGCCGAAGCACCGGACGTCGTCCTGGACCAGGCGGCGGGGATTGTGGCCGACATGGTGCGTCTGAAGACGCTGCCGGCTGAGGAACTTGAACGCGCGGCGGCTGCGCTGCACTAGCGCTCCCTGCAGCGAGCCACGCGGCGCCAGGGCCGGCACCCGACAGGCTGCCGGCCCTTTTGTTTGTTTCGCTTGCACACCCTTGAGTTGGTGTTATACTTAACTACAACACTAGTCCTTCCACGGCGATGATCATGAACCTGACACGACCCTTCGCGACTGCCCGCGCCCCGTCCCTCGCCGTCCTGCTGCTGGCCGCACTGCTGGCCGGCTGCAGCCAGGGGACGGCCAACGACACCGACGATGCGCAGACTGCCCCGGCCCCGGTGCCGGTGGAAGTCGCACCCACTGATCGCGGCATGGTTACCGCCACCTGGACGGGCACCGCGGCCGTCGAGGTCGACCAGGAGGCCACCGTGGTCGCCAAGGTCGCCGGTGAGCTGGTCGAGCTGCTGGCCGAAGAAGGCGACGAGGTCCGCGCAGGCCAGGTCCTGGCGCGGCTGGACGGCGATCGCCTGCGCCTGGAGATGCGCGAGGCGGAGGCCAACATGCGCCGCCTCGCCCGCGATCATGAACGCAATGTGGAAATGCACCGCCGGGGCCTGATCAGTGCCGAGGCTCACGAGGTGCTGCGCTTCGAACTCGACGCGATGCAGGCCATCTATGAGCGTCGCGCGCTGGAGTATGAATACACGACGATTCGAGCCCCGATCGCCGGCGTCATCGCCGAGCGTCATGTGCGCGCGGGCAATACGATCGCCGTAGGCGATCCGACGTTTCGTATCACCAGCCGCGAGCCCCTGCTGGCCTACCTGCATGTGCCTGAGCGGGAATTCGCCCGCCTCGCCCCCGGCCAGCGCGCGGAGGTTCGCGTGGATGCCCTGGGAGGCTTGCGGCTGCCGGCCCGCGTACAACGCATCAGTCCGGTGATCGATCCTGCCAGCGGCACATTCAAAGTGACCGTCGAGATCCCTGATCCGGAGCACCAGCTTCGGCCGGGGATGTTCGGGCGCTTCAGCATCATTTACGAAAACCGCAATGATGCGCTGCTGATCCCCCGGGTGGCGGTGCTCGACACTGACGGCGGCGACTCTGTATTCGTCGTCAGCAACGGCGTCGCCCGCCGGCAGCAGGTCACGACCGGCCACGCGGCCAACGGTCGCATCGAGGTCATCAGCGGCCTGAGCGACGGCGATCAGGTGGTGGTCATCGGACACAATGCGCTGCGCGACGGTGCTGCAATCGTGGTCATCGAAGATGGCGAAGCCAGCTGACATGATCACAGCAACAACGCTGACCGGCCCTATTCCGCACCGGATCCCTTCAACGCGCTGGACGCGAAGCGGGCGCTCACAATGAAGCTCGTAGACATTGCCACCGACCGGCGCGTGACGATCGCAATGTTCACCATTGCCATTGTAGTGTTCGGGCTTGTCGCACTGGCGCGCCTGAATGTGACCCTGCTGCCGGACCTGTCGTACCCGACTCTGACGGTGCGCACGGAACTCACCGGCGCCGCACCGCAGGAGGTCGAAACACTCCTTACACGGCCGATCGAGGAAGGTGTCGGCGTGATTCGAGGTGTGCGCAAGGTGCGCTCGGTGTCACGCGCGGGCCAGTCGGATGTCACCCTCGAGTTCGCCTGGGGCACGGGCATGGACATCGCCTCAGTCGAGGTGCGCGAGAAGCTCGACCTGCTGGTGTTGCCGCTGACGGCGCAGCGGCCACAGCTGCTGCGCTTCGATCCGGGCAGCGACCCCATCATGCGCCTGGCGCTGGTGCAGGCTGATGCTGAAGAGCAGCCACCAGGTCCGGCACGCCAACGTGACCGCCCGCGCCCCGCGGCGCTGAACTTTGCGGACGAGAACGACCGCCTTCGCCAGCTCAGGCGTCTCGCCGACGACGAGCTGCGCACCGGGCTTGAGTCCATCGAGGGCGTTGCGGCCGTCAAGGTCAGCGGTGGACTGGAAGAGGAAATCCAGGTCCTGGTCGACCAGGACCGCCTGGCGCAACTCGGTCTGGGTATCGAACAGGTGGCCTCGCGCATTCGGGCCGAGAACGTCAATCTCTCCGGCGGGCGCCTGGAGCAGGGTCTGGAACGCTACCTGGTCCGCACCATCAACGAGTTTCGCAGTGTGCAGGAGATGGCCGACAGCATCGTGGCCAACAGCAACGGGCAGCCGGTATTCCTGCGCGACGTGGCACAGGTCGAGCGGGGGTTCCGCGAACGTGAGGCCATCACTCGACTCAACGGCGCCGAGAGCATCGAGATCGGACTCTATCGAGAAGGCGACGCCAATACGGTCAGGATCGCAGGCAATATCCGCAGCCACATCGACACTTTGCGCGCCGGGCTTCCGGAGAACCTCGGCCTGGAGATCATCAACGATCAGTCGCTGTTCATCACTGCCGCCATCGAGCAGGTGCGCACGGCCGCATTCATCGGCGGACTGCTCGCCGTGCTGGTGCTCTATGGCTTTCTGCGCAACCTGCGCGCTACGGTCATCATTGGCCTCGCAATCCCCGTATCGGTCATCGGTGCGTTTCTGCTGATGTTTGCCACCGACATCACCCTCAACATCATGTCGCTGGGTGGCATCGCCCTGGCCGTCGGTCTGCTGGTGGACAATTCCATCGTGGTACTGGAAAACGTCGTGCGCCATCGCGAGCAGGGCCAGGATGTACTCAGCGCGGCCCGACGGGGCACCAGCGAAGTGGCAGGCGCGGTGACGGCCGCCACACTCACGACCATCGCAGTGTTCTTTCCAATGGTGTTCATCAGCGGGGTGGCGGGACAGCTGTTTCGCGATCAGGCACTGACCGTCACCTTTGCGCTGTTATTCTCGCTGCTGGTAGCGTTGACCCTGATCCCGATGATGGCGGCGCTGCGGTCCGGACCCCGCTATGCCGACGCCGATGAAGGGCTGGCCCCGGGGCGGGCGACACGCGGGGTAGCGGCGCTCGTGCGCGCGCTGCGAATCACCGTCCGCGTCGCAGGCAGACTGCTCGCCCGTATCGCCAGCGTAGTCCTGGTCTGGCCCTGCCAGGCGCTGCTGGCCGGTGCCACCCGCCTGTATCGCCCATTGCTGGCCTGGTCGCTGACACACCGGGCGTTGGTACTGATCGTCGCAGCGGTGACTTTCTTTGCCTCGATGATGCTGGTGCCTCGCCTGGGGACCGAACTGATCCCGCAATTCGCCCAGGGGGAATTCTCGGTGGAACTGCGGTTGCAACCGGGTTCACCACTGTCGCAGACCGACCGGGCCATACAGACCGTACAGCGCATCGCGGCCGCGCAACCTGACGTCGAGATGAGCTATTCGGTGGCCGGCACAGGCAACCGGCTGGATGCCAACCCGGTGGATGCGGGCGAGCACACCGGCAGCGTCAATATCCGGCTGCGCACCGGCAGCCGTGCCGCAGAGCAGGCCGTCATGAACAGCATGCGTACCGAATTCGAACGGATCGCCGGCGTGCAATACGAGTTCCAGCGCCCGGAACTGCTGAGCTTCGCCACGCCGCTTGAAGTAGAGATCACCGGGTTTGAGCTCGAGCGCATCAACGAGGTCGCGGAGCGCGTGCGCGCTCAGCTCGCGGGCGCCAGCCGCTATGCCGACGTGCGCACCACCGTGGAGACCGGCAACCCCGAGATTCAGATAATCTTCGACCATGAGCGCGCTGCACGCCTCGGCCTGATGGTGCGCGACATCGCCGACCGCCTGGTCAGCAGCGTCCGCGGCGATGTGGCGACCCGCTATACCTGGCGTGACCGGGAGATCGATGTACTCGTTCGCAGTGTCGACAACCGTGACGCCTCGGTGGCTGAACTGCGTGGTCTGGTGGTCAATCCCGGGGCCGACAGGCCGATTCCGCTCGAGGCGGTTGCGGACATTCGCGTGGCCACGGGACCAGCCGAGATCCGCCGGGTAGACCAGTCGCGCGTGGCCGTCGTCTCAGCGCGCCTGGCCTACGGCGACCTTGGCAGCGCGGTGGCCGAGGTCGAAAGCATGCTCGCGGGGCTTGTCCTGCCGGCTGGCGTCAGCGTGGAGGTGACCGGTCAGAATGCGGAAATGCGCGAGGCCATCGCCTCGATGCAGTTCACGCTGGTGATGGCGATTTTCCTCGTCTACCTGGTGATGGCCTCGCAGTTCGAGTCCCTCCTCCACCCATTCGTCATTCTGTTCACGATTCCGCTCGCACTGGTCGGCGCAGTACTGGCGCTGTTCGTGACCGGCACCACACTCAACGTCGTGGCGTTCATCGGCGTCATCATGCTCGCCGGTATCGTCGTCAACAATGCGATCGTGCTGGTCGACTTCATCAACCAGCTGCGCGACCAGGGCATGGAAAAGCTCGCGGCGATCCAGCATGCCGGTCAGATCCGTCTGCGGCCCATTCTCATGACCACGTTGACCACGATACTGGGACTGCTGCCGATGGCGATCGGTTTCGGCGAAGGCGCCGAGGTACGGGCGCCCATGGCCATCACGGTGATCGGCGGCCTGCTGACCTCCACGGTGCTGACGCTGGTCGTGATACCGGTGGTCTACTCGCTCGTGGATCGGCGTGCGCTCAGCGCCGACCGGCAGACCTCTGAAGGCGCGCATCCCTTGCCGCAGGGCCAGGCGTCATGAAGCACACCGCAATCGCACTGCGCAGGCCTGTCGCCTGCATGATGCTGTTCACCGCACTGGCGGTCATCGGCCTGATCGCCGCGCGGATGCTGCCGCTGGAGCGCTTTCCGGATATCGACTTCCCAGGCATGTTCATCATGATCCCGTATGAGGGCTCCACGCCGGAGGAGGTCGAGCGACTCATCACGCGCCCTGTCGAGGAAGTGCTGGCCACACTGCCCAACCTCAAGCAGATGACCTCGACAAGCAACGAGTCCGGTGCCCAGATTGGCATCTTCATGGGCTGGGAACAGGACATGACCACCACCGGCATCGACGCCCGCGTGAAGGTCGAGAGCATTCGTGACCGCCTGCCCGCCGATCTGCGGCGCCTGCAGATATTCACAGGCTCCACCTCGGATCAGCCGGTGCTGACGCTGAGAATCTCAGGCGAGCGTGACCTCTCCGATGCCTACGAGATGCTCGACCGGGTACTCAAGCGCCGGCTGGAGCGCCTCGAGGGTGTCTCGCGTGTCGAACTGCAGGGGGTGGAGGCCCAGGAAATTCGCATATTGCTCGATTCGGACCGAGTCGCAGCCCACGGGGTGGATCTCAACGAACTGCGCAATCTTCTGGAGCGCAGCAACTTCTCCGTCAGCGCCGGGCGCATCAGCGCCGACGGGATGCGTTTCTCGGTGCGCCCGCGTGGCGAGTTCCAGTCGCTGGAGGATATCTCCGAGCTGATCATTTCGGGCAATGACCTGCGCCTGCATGATGTCGCGTCCATCGAGATGCGCGCCCCGGAACGCACCTACGGCAGACGGCTGGATGGCAACTACTCGATTGGCCTGAATGTCTTTCGGACCCCGGGCTCGAACATCGTCGAGGTGGCCGATCGCGTCGGCGCCGAACTGGCTCTGATCGATACGCACCCTGAAATGCGGGGTATCCGCGTATACGAGATGGACAATCAGGCGAGCAGCGTGCGGCAATCCCTGGGCGACCTGCTGCGCGCCGGCGGCATCGGCGCGCTGCTGGCGTTCATCGTCCTGTACCTGTTCCTGCGACAATGGACCACTACACTGGTGGTCACACTGGCCGTGCCTTTCTCCCTGCTCGTCACGCTGGGCGTCATGTACTTCGCCGACATCAGCCTCAACATTCTGAGCATGATGGGCCTGATGCTTGCGATCGGCATGCTCGTGGACAACTCCGTAGTCGTCACCGAAAGCATCTTTCGTCATCGCCAACTCGACCCGAAGAATCCGTTCGAGGCCACCCTGCGTGGCGTCCGCGAGGTGGGTGTCGCCGTCATGGCCGGGACGGCGACGACCGTAGCGGTCTTTCTGCCGATCATGTTCGGCGAACGCATCGACATGTTCGTGTTTCTGACGCACGTGGCGATCACGATCTCGGTGGCTGTGATCGCCTCTCTGGTCATCGCCCAGACGCTCATCCCGATGCTGGCCAGCCGGGTGGCGGCGCCTCCCAAACTTCGCAATCAGCGCGTGATGGGTGCCGTCACGGACGCATACGTCTGGTTGCTGGCGTGGACCCTGGGTCATCGCTGGTGGACCCTGCTGGCAGTCCTGATCATCATCGTTACCGGGTTCACGGTGCCGCCGCAGTTCGTCAAGTTCGACTTCATGCCAGAGGAGCCCTCGCGGCGCCTGTTTCTGCCC
Source organism: uncultured Woeseiaceae bacterium (assembly GCA_964384925.1). Classification (GTDB taxonomy): domain Bacteria; phylum Pseudomonadota; class Gammaproteobacteria; order Steroidobacterales; family PWYM01; genus PWYM01. Next base: position 20,780 of record CAYLNP010000003.1, on the reverse strand, counting down.
TACAACATCGATGGCAACTATCCGCTTAGCCGCGTCAGCGAGGCGGTCGAACGCGTCGAATCGTTTCTGCTCGAGCATCGCGAGGCCCTCGAGATCGAATCGGTCTACAGCTTCTACGAGGAAGGTCGCGCCGAGTCCACCATACTGCTTGTCGAGGAAAGCCGCGCCGAGGTGCCGACCGAGACCATCGTCGCCTTCATTCGGGACAACCTCCCCGAAATCATCATCGGCGCACCCACGTTCCGGTTCGATCAGCAGACCGGCGGCGATGGCTTCAGCGTGCGCGTCACCGGTGACTCGACCGAGGTACTGGCCGGCATAGCCGAGGAGGCGCGTCGACGGCTGCTGGGCCTCGAGGGCTTCGACAGACTGAGCACCGATGCCGCCTCGGGTGAGCGGGAAATACAGGTACGTGTCGATGTTGAACGCGCGGCCCGCATGATGCTTACCCCGCAGCAGGTCGGTGAGGCGATCCGTGTGGCAATGCGCGGAGACCAGTTGCGTGAATTCCGTGGCGCAGAGGGCGAGCTGGCCATCCGCCTTGCCTACAGGGAAAGTGACCGGCAAGCCATCGAGGACCTGCAGCGCCTGCCCCTGTACACGCCCGACGGTCAGCGCGTGGTCCTGGGCAGCATCGCCGATTTCGAGATCACCCGCGGGGCACGCACGATCCGCCGCGACAACCGTCGTACCGCAATCACGATCAGTGGCCCGCTGAGTCCCGGGGCAAGCCTCGACGACATGCGCCCCAAGGTGGCGCAGGTGCTCAATGCGCTCGAATACCCCCCAGGCTACGGCTGGAGCTATGGGCGCAGTTTCGAAAGCAACGAGGAGGCACAGCAGCTGGTGGTGCAGAGCATCGCACTGGCGATCGTGCTGATCTTCCTGATCATGGCGGCGCTGTTCGAATCCACGCTTTTTCCGCTTTCGATCCTGATCTCGATCGTATTTTCGGTGATCGGCGTGCTCTGGTTCTTCGCACTGACAGGGACGACTTTCTCCTTCATGGCCTGGATCGGTGTGTTGATCCTGATCGGGGTGGTCGTCAACAACGGTATCGTGCTGATCGACCATATCAACCGCCTGCGTTGGGAAGGCGCGCCGAGACTCGAGGCCATCATCGAAGGCGGTCGCCATCGGCTGCGGCCGATTCTGATGACCGTCGCCACCACGGTGCTGGGCCTTACCCCGCTGGCAATGGGCGGCACACAGGTCGGCGGTGACGGTCCGCCCTACTATCCGATGGCACGGGCGATCATCGGCGGACTGACCTTCTCCACGCTGGTCTCGCTACTGGTCGTACCCTTCGTCTACACGCTGCTCGATGACAGCACGCGCTGGAGCCGCAGGGTGTTGCGCCTGTCCGCGCCGCGCACCGACGGGGTCGGCGCCAGACCATAATTGCACAGCGGAGCGCGGCGCGCTCAGCGAAGCGTGTCGTAGATGTCCCAGTACTCCTCGGACAGCACGTTGATGTTTGTCGTGCCGCCGGCGCTGCCGCGCACGGGATCCCGGGTGATTCGCTCCAGGCTGCGCGCCAGCGGGATGGTTTCATCTTCGCGACGGTACTCGACACGCGAGCGCAGGTACTCGGTACGACGCTTGACCGCAGCCGAGAGCTGGCGATGGGCGGCCAGTACCGCCAGGCGCTCCTCGATGTGTCGCGACAGGCGCTGAGCGTCTTCGCGCGTACCGTAATCGGCGTTGCGAACGTCCTCGGCGAAAGCCGCGCGCGCACGGCGCGCAAGGTCGTTTTCTTCAAAGAACAGCACCAGTTCCTGTGCCAGGGCGAGCGCTGCGAGGTTCAGCAGCCGGCGACTTTCTGCCGACAGGCCAGCGTAGTCGGGCTGAGCCTCGGACTGGATCTCGAGCTGCCGGCCCAACAGGGCATCGAGTTCGCCCTGGCGCGCGGCCTGTTCCTCGCCGAGCGCCGATAGCTGCAACTTGAGCGCGCGGCGGCGACCCCAGCGCCAGAAGGGCATCTCCGCGACCAGCCGTTCCAATGCGCTGATACGCTCAGCCTGGTCGATGACTTCGGCCTGCAATGCGCGGATCGACGGCTCGAGTTCGGCAAGCTCTCGCGCCTGACGCTGGCGAAAGTCGGTCTCGAGATGATCACGCTCGCGGCGCATCTGCTTGTCGGCCACTTCGCCCACGAACTTCTTGATACGCAGGGCGCTCTGTTTCCACAGGCTCTTGAGCTGAAAATGCGCGATCGCCGTGGCTGCAGTCTCGGTATCGGCCAGCAGGCCCTCGAGACTGGCGAGCTGCTCGACAACGCGCTGCGTACCCGCCTCGCTTTCCCGCAGCTTCTCAAGCAACTCGTAGCGCTCACGGCGCAGGCTCGCGAGTTCCTTCTTGACCGCGGCCCGATTCCAGTAAAGCTCCAGCAGCCGGTCATCGCCAGCGGCTTCGGCGTCCTGGCCCTTCCCGGGGATGATTCCGGCTAGCATCTTGAACCTGTCCATAGCACGGGCGGCGACTTGCATACGCACAGCGCCTGCAGCCTCGACAAGCCTATAGGTTCAAGGCGCGGGAAAGCGTGATTGAGCGCAAGCTTCGGAATCTGCGCGCAGCCATGACGGGCCGGCGAACAGGTGGCCGCACTCCAGCAGATAGACCAGCCACTTGTTGAGTATGACGTTGCGTCGCCAGCGCCGGTCGAGTTCCAGGCTCTCGACCCGGAGTTGCTGCAACAACGCATGGCGATGCTCATTGATGCAACTGACGGCCTCGGCCTGGCGCGCATCATGGTATATCCGCAGCGTGAAATCCGGATCGGCGATCACGTCCGCGTCGCCCTGCCCCTCGAACAGATAGGTGAGCTTCAGCGTCATGGTGTAGCGGGTGGATTCGAGAACTTCGAGGCACAGGTCACAGTCCACCAGTGCACACGAGCGATGCGCGCCGCGCAGGCGCGCAAGCCCGGGCGCCAGGGCCTGCAAAAGGCCCCAGTTTTCCTCGTAGAGTGCCATCAGCCCCGAGAACGACCCGGGGCAGCACACTCGCGCATGACGGATGAGACTGCCGGTATCCATGGCGGCAATATATCATGCGCACAGACAAACACACGCCGCGCGAGGTCAACCCGCGATGCAGGTCACAACTGTCACGACACAAGCCTATCCGGACCAGCGGCCAGGCACTGCCGGGCTGCGTCGCAAGGTGTCTGTCTTCACGCAGAGACACTATCTCGAAAACTTCCTGCAATGTATCGTAGAGGAGGCAGATCTGCCGCCCGACGCCCGAATCGTCATCGGCGGAGACGGGCGTTTTTTCAACGACGAAGCCATCCGCAAATCGATCGCGGTGCTGGCGGGCAATGGCATACGTGACATTGTCGTCGGACACAATGGACTGCTCTCCACGCCTGCCGCCTCCCACCTGATCCGAAGCTGCGGTGCGGCGGGCGGACTGCTGTTCACCGCCAGCCACAACCCGGCCGGCCCGCACGGCGACTTCGGTATAAAGTACAACACGGCAAGCGGTGGTCAGGCACCGGAATCATTGACCGATCGCATATTTCGAAGAAGCCTGACCCTGTCACAGTATCGAATTGCGCAACTGCCGGAACTGCCACTGGCGCGCATGGGCCACCACGAGATCGACGGTCTGCGACTGCACGTGGTCGACCCGGTGAATGAGTACGCAGCACTCATGCAGCAAATCTTCGACTTCGATCGTATCGCTGCGCTGGTCGGTGGCGGTCGATTCCGCTTGCGCTTCGATGCGATGAACGCGGTTACTGGTCCGTACGCGCTGCGTATCCTCGAGCACACACTCGGCGCCCCGCCTGGCAGTGTCGTGCGCGCCGAGCCGCTGGACGATTTCGGTGGCGTGCACCCTGATCCCAATCCCGTGGACGCTGCTGACCTGGTCGCATTGATGGCGGGCGCAGATGCGCCGGATTTTGCCGCAGCCTCCGACGGTGACGGCGATCGCAACATGATTCTTGGACGCGGCTGCATGGTGCATCCCTGCGACAGTCTCGCAGTGCTGGCAGCTCTGCACGGCCACATCCCCGGTTACCGCGGGGGGCTGGCCGGCGTGGCGCGCTCGATGCCGACCAGTCGCGCCATCGACCGGGTCGCCGCATCGCAAGGGATCGAATGCCATGTCACGCCCACCGGCTGGCGCTTCTTCTGCAACCTGCTCGAAGCCGGCCGGATCACACTGTGCGGCGAAGAGAGCTTCGGCACCAGCTCAAGCCACGCGCGCGAGAAGGATGGCCTGTGGGCCGTGCTGTACTGGCTGGATCTTCTGGCTGCAACAGGCGAATCCGTGGCATCCCTGTTGCGCGCGCACTGGGGCAGGTTCGGCCGCGACCATTATCTGCGCCAGGACTACTCCATCGCGGATGGCGATCAGGCCAATGCGCTGATGCATGCGTTGTCAGGGGCCTGCCGCGAGTTGCCCGGTGCCTGGCAGGCTGCCGGCGTACGCACCGCTGCGCAGTTCGACTACTCGGACCCGGTGGACGGCAGTCGCTCGACAGGCCAGGGTGTGGAAGTGCATGTCGGTGAGGATTCACGCATCGTCTTTCGGCTTTCGGGTACGGGTACCGAGGGCGCAACCCTGCGCGTGTATCTCGAGCGTGCGACCCAGGACACGGCGCTGCTGTCGCAGTCCTCCGAGCGAGTGCTCACGCCGCTGGCCGAGCTGGCGCGCGAACTCAGTAAGCTCGAATTTTTCACCGGACTTCGCTCGCCAAGCTACTCGATCTAGTCGGCCTTCGCGCAGCTAGCGCACGCGCCGCTCCACGCCGGTGTCGTTGAGGATGGCCGCCGCGATCTCCTCGATCGATTTCTCGCTGGTATCGATGAACGGAATGCTGTGTCGACGGTACAAGCCCTCCGCGGCCCGCAGCTCGAATCCCACCTGCTGGGATGATGCATAGCGCCCGTGTGCCCTGCGCTCACGACGAATGTGCTGCAAGCGCTCGGGAGCAATCGTCAGGCCGAAAAGCTTGCTGCGGTGCGGACGCAGGATTGCCGGCACGCCACCATCCTCCAGGTCGTCCTCGGTCAGCGGATAGTTCGCGGCGAATACGCCATACTGCAGCGCCATGTACAGGCAGGTGGGCGTCTTGCCCGAGCGTGAAGCGCCGAGCAGGATGACATCGGCACGCTCGTAGTTGCGCGCGGCTCCGCCGTCGTCATGCGCCATGGCGAAATTCGTCGCCTCGATGCGTTGCATATAGCTGGCCATATCGGCCATGCCATGCGCCTGGCCCTGCTTGTGCGATGACTGCATCGACAACTCGAGCTCCATGGGACCGACGAAGGCATCAAAAAAATCCAGGAACAGTGCGTTGGCTTCGCGCAGCACGAGCCGCAGTTCGTCCTGAACCAGCGTACTGAATACGATGGGCCGACACCCCTCGCGCGCGCCTACCGCATTGATGCGCTGGACGGCGGCTTTCGCCTTGTCAACCGAATCGATAAATGGCACAGTCACCTGCCGAAATTCCTGGCCGTCGAACTGCGTCAGCAGGCTGTGGCCGAGGGTTTCCGCAGTGACCCCCGTCTGATCCGAAACAAAGAAGACAGTTCGCTGATTCATATATGCTTTCCATGCAAGCCGGCGTGGCTGCCGGAGCGATTCTGCACGTTCGGCGAGGGAACACAAGGAAAACGGCAATGGAGTTGACTTGGACGCATATGTAGTCGGGCTCGACAGCCTGGGCAGGAACGACGTCGAACATGTAGGCGGCAAGAACGCCTCGCTCGGCGAAATGATAGGCCACCTGGCCGGCCTCGGTGTCAGCGTCCCTGGCGGGTTCGCGACCACCGCTCGCGCCTACCGCGATTTCCTGGCCCAGTCGGGGCTCGATGTCCGCATTCGAAACGCACTCGAGACGCTGGATGTTGAGGATGTCGACGCCCTCGCACGCACCGGCGCACAGATCCGCGAGTGGATCATGGAAACGCCGCTGACCGACGCCCTGCAGCGTGACATCGCGCAGGCCTGGGGGCGCATGTCCGGGGGTCGCGACATTTCGGTGGCGGTGCGCTCATCGGCAACCGCCGAGGACCTGCCCGAGGCTTCGTTTGCGGGTCAACAGGAAACGCTGCTCAATGTGCGTGGGCTGGACAATGTCATTCGCGCGATCCATGAGGTCTACGCCTCGCTGTTCAACGATCGGGCGATCGCCTACCGGGTCCACCATGGATTCGATCACAATATTGTCGCCCTGTCGGTGGGCGTTCAGCACATGGTGCGCAGCGACCTTGGCGCCAGCGGCGTGATGTTCACGCTCGACACGGAGTCGGGCTTTCGTGACGTGGTGTTCATCACCGCCTCCTACGGACTCGGTGAGATGGTCGTACAGGGTGCGGTCAATCCTGACGAGTTCTATCTCTACAAGCCGGGTGTGCGCGCTGAGCGGCCCGCCATCCTGCGCCGCAACCTCGGCAGTAAAGCCACGAAGATGGTCTACGACGAGGACGCCAGCAGCGCCGAGCGCATCCGCATCGTCGATGTAGAGGAATCCCAGCGGATGCGTTTCTCGCTCGACGACAGCGACCTTGAGTTGCTGGCGCGTCAGGCGCTCACCATCGAGGACCACTACGGCTGTCCCATGGACATCGAGTGGGGAAAGGACGGCCAGGACGGAAAAATCTACATCCTGCAGGCCCGTCCGGAAACGGTACAGAGTCGCAGCGGCCGCAGCATCCAGCGCTATCGGCTCAAGGAAAGCTCCGAGATCATCGCCCGCGGACGCAGCATCGGCCAGAAAATCGGCAGCGGGCGCGCCAGGATCATCAGCGACATCCGCGAGATGACGCGCGTGCAGACCGGCGATGTACTGGTCGCCGACATGACCGATCCCGACTGGGAGCCGATCATGAAGCGCGCCTCAGCGATCGTCACCAATCGCGGCGGGCGCACCTGCCATGCCGCGATCATCGCACGCGAACTTGGCATTCCTGCGGTGGTGGGCTGTGGCGATGCGACCGACAGGATCGCAGACGGCGCTGCCGTCACCGTCTCCTGCGCGCAGGGTGACGAGGGTTACGTATACGCCGGCATGCTCGACTTCGAACACACCCGCATCGAACTGGACCGCCTGCCCGAGATTCCGGTCAAGCTGATGATGAACGTCGGCAACCCCGACCGTGCATTCGCGTTTGCCTCGATTCCGCATCGCGGCGTAGGGCTGGCGCGCCTGGAGTTCATCATCAACCGGATGATTGGCGTTCACCCCAGGGCGCTGCTGGAATACGACAGCCTGGATGGCGAACTCAAGGCGACCATTGCGGGACAAATGGCAGGCTACGCCGATCCGGTCAGCTTCTACGTCGACAAGCTTGTCGAAGGCATCGCGACGATTGCTGCAGCCTTTGCACCACAACCGGTCATCGTGCGGCTGTCGGACTTCAAATCCAACGAATATGCCAACCTCGTTGGTGGGCCGCGCTACGAGCCGCATGAGGAAAACCCGATGCTGGGGTTCCGCGGCGCCTCCCGCTACATCGATGAGACCTTCCGACCCTGCTTCGAACTTGAGTGTCGCGCAATCAAGCGCGTACGTGAGGAGATGGGGCTGACCAACGTGCAGGTCATGGTGCCTTTCGTGCGTACTGTCGAAGAGGCGAGAAAAGTCACGCTACTGCTGGCGGAGAACGGTCTGGTGCGGGGCGAGAACGAGCTTCGCATCGTGATGATGTGCGAACTGCCGACCAACGCCCTGCTGGCGGACGCCTACCTCGAATACTTCGATGGCATGTCGATCGGCTCCAACGACATGACGCAGCTTACGCTTGGCCTGGATCGGGATTCGGCGGTCATCGCCCATCTGTTCGATGAGCGTGACGACGCCGTCAAGGCACTGCTCAAACTGGCCATCGACGCCTGCCGCCGTCAGGGAAAATATGTCGGCATCTGCGGGCAAGGTCCTTCGGACCATCCCGACCTGGCCCGCTGGCTGCTCCAGCAGGGCATCGAGAGCATGTCGCTGAACCCAGATACCGTCGTGGAGACCTGGATGTTCCTTGCTGGCGACGCCAAGTGACCTGCGCGCTCTGGGCTTGCCCAGTCGCGCGGCGTTCGATTAAGCGGTCCGACGCAGCCTGGTGACATTTGCGGCGTTCCCCGCCGCCGTCTGGCGAGGTCTCGCGACTCCATCCTCCTTCACCCCTGAATTCATGCTCAGCATGGTCATGGCCTCCCGTGCAGAATGCGTCTCGGCGCTCAATTCGGCGGCGACATCTGCGAGCCGACTCACGAGTGTCGAGTTCTGCTGGGTCGCTTCATCGAGCTGAGTCAGCGCCATACCCACCTGGTCGATACCGGTACTCTGCTCCCGTGAGGCGCTGGCAATCTCACTGACGATCGTGGTGAGTTGCGTCACTGCGGCGACGATATCCTGCATGGTATGGCCCGCCTGCTTGACCAGACTCGACCCGGAGCTCACTCGCTCATCGGAGTCCGCGATCAGACGCTTGATGTCTGTCGCTGCGGACGCGCTGCGCTGGGCGAGTCGCCTGACTTCGCTCGCCACCACCGCGAAGCCGCGGCCCTGTTCGCCGGCCCTGGCCGCTTCGATAGCTGCGTTGAGTGACAGGAGATTGGTCTGGAAGGCGATACTGTCGATCAGCGTCACGATGTCGCCAATGCGATTGGAAGACTCGTTGATGCTGGCCATCGTCTCGACGACCTGGTCCACCACCTGACTGCCTTGCCGGGCGACGCCGGACGCTTGTACCGCCAGGCGATTGGCTTCGTCGGCATGATCGGCATTCTGCTTCACGGTCGAAGTCAGCTGCTCCATCGAGGCCGCAGTTTCCTCGAGGCTGGCCGCCTGACGTTCGGTACGGGAGGAAAGATCCGTATTGCTCCCTGAGATGCCTGTCGCCGCGGTATCGACTCTGGCAAGCCGCGTTTCGAGGTCCCTGAGGATGCCGAACAGGTTGTCGTTGGACTGGTCGATGAGTCGGAAAAGCGCGACCAGTTCAGGATCCCCGGTGGTCGGCAAGTGCAAGCCGGCCTCGCCGCCGGCCGTGCGCCGCGCCGCCTCCCGAGCCTGGTCGATGGCCGTTGCGACGCTTGCAGTCGACCAGATTCCAAGAAGGCTCGAGGCAAGGACGCCCAGGGCAGCCAGTCCGATCAGCCAGGGCGTTCCGAGCCCCGACAGTGCCGCCGTCGTAATCGCCACGAAGAGTGCGGCGAACAGACCGGCAGCGAGGCAGGCTCGGGCGCGAAAAGAAGCTCGCGTCGAACGCGCCAGCCAGCCGCGCATGCCTGTGGGATAGACCCGACCTCCTTCCAGCCTGGACCGCGACGAGGTGCCACGAGCCAGTTCCCGCTAGACCTCCTGGGCCTTCTGGACTTCCGCTTCCGACGCTCGGGAGCGAACCGACAGGTATCCGGTGACGCTGCCGTTGCGGGTGATGGGAGAAACGTTGGCTCTTACCCAATAGAAGCTTCCATCCTTGCAGCGGTTCTTGACCAGCCCGGTCCAGGGCAAGCCGCGCTTCAGAGTCGCCCAGAGGTCCGCGAAGGCGGCAGCTGGCATGTCCGGATGCCGCACGATGTTTTGAGGCTCGCCAATGAGCTCTTCGCGGCTGAAGCCCGAAATCCGCACGAATGCGTCGTTCACATAGGTGATGTAGCTGTCGCAGTCGGTTCTCGAGACGATCGACTCGCCGCGCTCGAGGACGACTTCGCGATCGATCACAGGCTGATTGTTGCGCATCATCCATCCTCAGAGGGGGAATGCAGGAATCTGACATTTCCTCAACTCAAGCCGCGTTATCGGCAGAAAACGCGCGAAGTTGAGGCGGATGACCCTCAACTGCGGAATTTGCGACGGCGTTCCATAAATCAGCGCCGTGCATCCGATAGGGTCGCTCCTGAACGACTGTTCCGCCGCTGCAGCACCGTATACGGGGGGGTAAGGTGACCAGAACCGCAATCAGTGTGGGGGCAGCCGTGTGCCTCGCCGCTATCTCCATATTTTCAGCAGGTATCGCGACCGCGAGCGCCAGCAGCGATCGAAACTTCCGATTGCTGCAGCTGGATGGCCATCACGTCAAATGGGGTGACAGTGAGCTCGGCGCCGGAGCCACCGTGCGATACGCGTTTGTAGACTCGCCGAGGCGGTTTGATGGCGCGCGCAATTGCAACGACCTGGTGCCCATGGATCACCTGGCGCTGCGTCACGGCATCTCCCAGGCAGCGCTTCGGGCCGAAACGGCGGCCGCGTTCCGCGTCTGGGAGGAGGCGGCCAACATCACCTTCGTGCCGGTTGCCGACATCGGACAGGCGGACATTCTGATCGGCGCGCAGGGGCGACCGACAGGTCGCGCCTATGCCAACGTTGAGTTTCAGCCTGGCAGCACGCACGGCGTCGGGGTGATTAAGCGCGCACTGATATGCCTGAATCCTCACCACCCATGGAAAGTGGGCTTCGACGGCGATACGGATGTCTACGATATCCGCTACACGCTGGTGCACGAGATCGGCCATGCCATCGGCCTCGATCACCCCGGTCCGTCCGGGCAGATCATGTCTTTCCGATACACTGAGAGGTTCAGCGACCTCCAGCCTGGCGACTATCGCGGGGTCCAGATGTTGTACGGGGCCAGCATGAAGAGCATGACCGCCGACGTTCCGGGGGACTGAACCTAGAGCTCGCCCCATCGGGAACGCCGCCGCCAGCGAATTCGCGGCAGCACCAGACCCAGCACCAGGCCAAGCAGAAGCACGGCGGCGCCGGCGACGAACCAGTCGCGCTGGGTATTGCGTCGTAGCCCCGCCACCTCGACCCTGGCCTCCCCGAGCTCGCGCTCCAGGGTCTCCACGCGTTCGCCCAGGGCCACATTGCGCTCACGAAGCTGAAGCGGCTCGGCTGCAGCCTGGCGCAACTCATCGAGCTCGCTGCGCAGATTCGCCGCATCACGCGCCAGCTGGTCGCGTTCGCCCGCAAGCTGATCGCGCTCGGCGGTCATCGTATCGAGCATCTCGCCCGCCGAGCCACGCTGCGCCAACGCCTGCTCGAGCCGCCGTCGAAGCTCGGCAAGCTGGCTGCGCGCTGCAGGCTCGTTCATCAGGTAGCGGCTGAGCAGCCAGCCCTCGATGCCCTGCTCGGTGCGCACGCGGCTGTACCCGCTCTCGGCGTCCACCTCGAGTATTGACACCCGCGCACCGGCGGGCAGCATGCGCACGATCGCGAACTGGGTCCCCGTGCCCCGACGCAGCGTGACTTCGAGCTGATCGGTCACGTAGCCGGCCTGATCCTGGGGCCATGCCACGCCCGTCCACGCGATGGCGATTGCCGTGGTCATGGCAAGCAGCAACGCAGGCAGGCGATGGCGCATCACGAGGCGTCGCTTTGCAGCAGCTCCAGCAAAAGCCCGTTGAGCAGACCGTGGTAGAAGTCACTGGCCTGGTCGGCCTCGGCGGCCATCTCCACCCAGCCATGCATGTCCGCCATGGATGGCACATCCTCACAGGCAGCGAAACGTCCCGCCAGCGCGTGGCGCGCGACGGTCAGACTTGCGGCATAGTGCCCCCGCGCGGCTGCGTCGCGCCACAGCTCCAGGGCCCTGCAGGCGTCTGCCGGGATCGCGCCGGGCACGCCATCGAAATAGACATACGCCGAGACGAATTGCGACTGGCGATGGCCCATGTCAGCGGCCCGGTTGACGTAGCCGATGCCCTCCTGGAACTCACCGGCATAGAACAGCACGCGACCGAGGTAGTACACCAGACGTGGCACATCGCCGTGGGTCTCCACATCGCGCCGACAGGCCTCGATCGTGGCATCTATGTTGGGCAGGATTCTCGCCTGACTCAGCCCATCGACGATCTTGTCCGGATCCGACGGGTGGGCGGCCATCAGGTCACAGGCGGTGGGCACTACCAGTTCATCGGCCTTCGCGGGCAACGCCGACATCACCAGCCAGATGACTGCGGCGAACAGGGACACTCGGTACATGGTGGTCTTCCGTCAGCGGTAAACGCACGCGAGTGTAGCAACATTTCGCGCCGGGACGTATCCTGCGCCGGCATCCCGCCCGTGCCTTTGTCGCCGGTCGACAGGCAACCCCGTGCTGGTTTTGTGGAGACAAGAAATGACCCTGGCTTACTGGTGCGTCCTGATCTCGATGTTCATGCCGATCGTGTGGACGGGCTTTGCCAAGGCAGGTGGCGTGCGCAGCGGCGCGGGCCGCTACGACAACGACGCCCCGCGCGACTATCTCAATCGACTAGAGGGCTGGCCTGCTCGGGCCAACTGGGCGCAACAGAATGCGCTGGAAGCCTTTCCGCCTTTTGCCGCCGGCATCATCATCGCTCACCAGATCGGCAATCTCGCCCAAGGTACGATCGATCTGTTGGCCGTGATTTTCGTCGTGGCTCGCGTGGCCTACGGATTCCTCTACATGGCAGATCTTTCGACGCTTCGCTCGCTGGTCTGGCTCGTCGGTCTGATAGTCACCGTGCTGCTGTTTGCGCTTTCCGTGTGACACACCGGCTCGCTCGTGCGGAAAGCACGATGGGCCGACCCATTACCGGCGCTGGGGCGTCGACGAGTAAATCGCCAGGGCAAACGAATTGCCGCGCATGTGCGGACCTGACACGGATCAGGCGCCTCCTGGAGCGATATCCTGTGTCAAGAAAACTTCCTATCTGTATGATTTATAAGAACCCGACTTGGTGGCGCGCGGCTTGCGTACTGTCTTGCTGAACCCATCGCAAGGAGTCTGTCAATGCACAACCCCACCCGACTGAGGACTAGGACTTACCCGCCGGTTGCCGTCGCCACACCAGCAGCATATTGTTCGCCGGCAGCTCATGGCCGGCCTCGAGCGCAAAGCCACAGTCAGCCGCCATCAACCTGAGCTCACGCAGGTCACGAATGCCCATCAGCGGGTTGCGAAGCTGCAGCGCGCTGTGGAAATCGCGGTTGCTGTCACTGGTGAATGCCCCATCGACCTTGAATGGCCCGTAGAGGCCGAAAGGTGCCGCAGGCGGAAGCAGGCTGCCGAGTCCGGCAAACATGTCGCAGACTTCGTGCCAGGCCATGATATGCGCCGTGTTGGCGCTGAACGCAGCGTCGATACCCTCGGGCACCGACCAGGGACGGCTCGTCACCTCAATTGTCAGCGGATCACGGACATTGGCAGTGCCCTGTTCGGCAATCCAGCCCCTGATGCCGGCATGGTTGTCCACGACGTCGCTGGTGTGCCAGGTGAGGTGAGGCAGTGCGACAGCAAAATGTACCGCGTGCTGGCCTGTCCCCGAGCCGATCTCGAGCACCTGGCGGACACCGGCGAAAAGTCCGCGCAACACCGCCAGGATCGGCTCGCGATTGCGCTCGCAGGCCGCAGAATACGGCAGCGCACTCACCGCGACGAGTCGCCGGCCGTCATTGGGACCGTTGCTCCTAGCAGATGCTCCCGATAGTGCTTGAGTTCGGCGATCGAGTCGTGGATGTCCTCCAGCGCCAGGTGGCGCGCCTCCTTGCTGAAGCCCTCGGCCACATCCGGTGCCCATAGCTGAGCGAGGATCTTCAGCGTCGAGACATCCAGATTGCGATAGTGAAAGTAGCTTGCAAGCTGCGGCATCGAACGCACCAGAAATCGCCGATCCTGGCAGATGCTGTTGCCACACATGGGCGATGCGCCCGGCGGCACCCAGTTGCGCAGGAATGTCAGGGTGATCAGCTCGGCTTCGTGTTCGGTGATGTGACTGGCCTGCACGCGACGGGTCAGCCCCGAACCGCCGTGCTGCTTCGTGTTCCATTCATCCATCGCCGCGAGCCGGTCCTCGGACTGGTGGATAGCCATGACAGGGCCTTCGGCCAGCACATTGAGGTTGCGATCAGTGATGACGGTGGCGATCTCGATGATGCGATCGTTTTCCGGGTCCAGACCGGTCATTTCCAGGTCGATCCAGATCAGGTTGTCCTGTGCGCTTTGCATGTCGTATTCGCTCGCAAGGGTGCCAGCGTCGAGTATAGCGGCCGCGCGCGCAGCCCGGCTGCGGCTTATACTCCATCGCGATGCCGTCGAAAGCGCCCGACAAACCCGAAGACCCGAAAAGCGAGGCGCAGGCGGGGCTTGTGGTCGCGCGTTTCCGCCGCGATTTTCTCGTCGACGACGCCGGCGGACAGCGACACCGCTGTCTGGCGGGGCGTCGCGACATCCGGCCCGTGGTCGGGGATCGCGTCGCCTTCGTCGCGGGGGGGGCGGATGCAACGGGTCGGATCACGGCGGTTGCCTCACGGACCAACTGTCTTGCGAGAATCGACAGCCGTGGCGGCGCTGAACCGCTGGCGGCCAACCTCACGCAGCTGCTGGTGATCGTTTCCAGCCGGCCGCCGCCCGACGCGCTGGTGCTGGATCGCTATCTGTGTGCCGCCCGGTTGCTCGACATGCGCGCCAGTATCATCCACAACAAGATCGACCTGGCCGGGGCCGATACGCCGCCATTGAAGGCCCTGCTCGATGAGTACCGCAACATCGGCTACAGAGTGTTCGCCGCCTCTGCCGCCACCGGTGCGGGATTACCGGAGATCTCGGCAGCACTTGCCGGCGAGATCACCAGCTTCGTGGGCCAGTCCGGCGTGGGCAAATCCTCGCTGGTCAACGCGCTGATTCCGGGCGCAAGCCAGAGTGTCGGGCGGATCTCCGAGAAGTCAGGCGAAGGCCGCCATACGACCACCACGGCGCTGGCTCACCAACTCGGCGACGGTGGCATGGTCATCGATTTTCCGGGCGTACGCGGCTACAGCCCGCCGCTGCCGATCCCGGCCAGCGTACAGAGCGGCTATGTGGAAATCGCCGAGCTGTCGGGTGAGTGCCGCTTCGATGACTGCCTGCACGAAGGTGAACCCGACTGTGCCGTCAAGGCGGCCGTCGCAGATGCACGGATCAGCCGGCGACGCTATGACAGCTACGTTCACCTGCTGCGCCTGGCGCAGCGGCTGGATTCTGCCAAGGCCCGTTCGGCGAGGCGCCAGTAGCGCCCGGTCCCTCAGCCGGGCGGCCAGCTCATCTGCCGACCCGCCAGCACATGCAGATGAATATGGTAAACGGACTGCCCGCCGTGGTGGTTGGCATTCATCGCCACCCGGTAACCATCCTCGGCGTGGCCATGTTCCGATGCGATTCGCGCAGCAACCACCAGCAGCCGACCCACGAGCTCGGCTTCGTCAGGGGTCACGTCGTTGAGAGTGGCGATGTGTCGTCGCGGAATGACCAGACAGTGAAACGGTGCCTGCGGATTGACGTCGCGGAATGCGATGACCGCGTCATCCTGGTAGAGCCGCTCGGCCGGAATCTCACCGGCGACAATGCGACAGAACAGGCACTCCGGATCGGCATCAAGGGGGTTCATCTCGCTCTCCTTCGCCATCTGCGCAGGCTCTCAGATCTCTTCCGTACCGGCCACGTCACGCCGCAGCCGAAGACGGCCCGTGAGCGCACGCGACAGCGTCCCGGCATCGACGTACTCAAGATCGCCGCCGATCGGCACGCCGTGGGCGATACGCGATGCTGCGACGCCGTGACGGGCGGCCAGTTCGGCGACGAGCTGCGCCGTTGCATCACCCTCCACAGTCGTCCCGGTGGCGAGTATGAGTTCCTCGATCTGCTCCTCGGCCAGCCGGCGCGCCAGCTGATCGAGGCCCAGCTGGTCGGGTCCGATACCATCCAGCGGCGAGAGATGCCCCATCAGCACGAAGTAATGCCCCTGATAGGCCCCCGAATCCTCGATGGCGAGCACGTCGGCCGGGGTTTCCACTACGCACACCGTTCGGCTGTCACGCGAAGCCGAACGGCAGACGCCGCAGACCGGCTCCTCGGTGAGCATGCGGCAGCGCGAGCAATGACCCACGCGCTCGACGGCCGCCTGCAGCCCGTCCGCGAGACGCCGGGCGCCTCCTCGATCGCGCTCCAGCAGGTGGAAGGCCATGCGCTGGGCGGACTTTCGGCCGACCCCGGGGAGCACGCGCAGCGCCTCGACCAGTTCTTTCAATAGCGGTGAGAAACTCACTACAGGCCTTTGATAATAAGAAAAATTACAACTTCATCTAAAATGGCAACTTCATGCCACCCGGCAGGTTCAGGCCGGCGGTCATGCCGGCAAACTTCTCCTGGGTCGTGCGCGCCACCCGGCCCGCAGCATCGTTGCACGCCGCCGCTATCAAATCCTCGAGCATGTCGCGATCATCACCCATAAGGCTCTGATCGATCTCGACGTTCCGCACCTCATGCTTGCAGCTCATGTGCACCTTGACCATGCCGCCGCCCGACTCCCCCACCACCATCATCTCGGCGAGCTCCTGCTGCGCACGCTCCATGTTGGCCTGCATCTCCTGGGCCTGCTTCATCAGTCCACCAAGTCCACCTTTCATCAGCAAAGCTCCCTATGTGTATGAGTCAAAACTATTCCTTTCGCTGTACAGGCACCACGGAATTGAGATCGAGCGTGGCACCGAAGGTCTTCTGCAGCGCCTGCACGTTCGGATCGGCCTTGATCGCGTCACGCGCGGCGCGCAGGCGCTCATCGCGTTCGCGCGCCTCGAGATGGGCCGGCGTGGGCGCAGAGGCAACTTCACTGCTGATACGCACCGTCACCGGCCGGCCCAGGTAGCCTCCCAATCCGTGTTCCAGCTTGGCGCGGATATTGCCGGTGTTCATGTGCGCACCGCTGTCGTCCAGCGCCAGATACCACGTTGAACCCTCGCAGCGCAGCAATGCGCAATGGTTGGCCAGCTGCAAGGCGGCGCCGCGTAGTCCAGCCGAATGGATCAGGCGGCGCCAGTCGACAGCCTCACCAGGCTCCAGCGGTGCCGGCGGTGCAGGCTGGGTCGCGCTCCTTGCAGGACTTGCCGCCCCGCTTGCGCTGCCCTCGCCCGCCGCGGCCTGCGGCAAGGATCTGGACCTGATCACCGGACGCGAGTGGTGAACACTGCCGCCGGACGGCACCCCGCCCTCCGGCGGCGGCGGCGCCGCTGCGCGGCCGCGGGGGCTCGCAGCACCACCGGCGCGGTCAGCCGCTCGCGCCGGCGGCGCCTCTGAGCCTCGCCCCGCCACCATGGACGCCCCACCGGCCGGGCGCATCGCCAGCATACGCAGCAGCGTCATCTCGAAGGCGCCGCGCTGGTCTGCGGCCAGCGCCAGTTCACGGCGCCCGAGCAACGCGATCTGGTAGCACAGCTGCACCTCTTCGGCCGGCATCTGCGTGGCCAGTGTTGCGAGCGCTGCCCGCTCAGGCCCTTCCTCCAGGGCCGGATCCACGAGCTGCATGACGGCAATGCGCTGCAGCAGCGAGGCCAATGCCTGCAGACCTTCGGCGTAATCAGGCGCGCGTTCGTCCATGGCCGCGACCTGGGCCAGGACCGCGCGTCCATCCTGCGCTGCGAGTGCCTGCACGATGGCCAGCACCTGGTCGCGATCGATCGTGCCGAGCATCTCGGCCACGTCGGTATCCGTGACCTTGCCGCCGCCGTAGGCGATCGCCTGGTCGAGCAGGCTCAGACTGTCGCGCACGCTGCCCTGCGCCGAGGCGGCAATCAGCTCCAGCGCACGCGCCTCGCAGGCCACACCCTCCTCACCACACAGGCGCTGCAGATGCGCAACGAGTGCGGCGGGTTGCAGGCGCTTGAGATTGAACTGCAGACAGCGCGACAGCACGGTGACGGGCAATTTCTGCGGGTCGGTGGTCGCCAGCAGAAACTTCACATGCGGTGGCGGCTCCTCCAGAGTTTTGAGCAAGGCGTTGAAGGAGTGCGTGGAGAGCATGTGCACCTCGTCGATCAGGTACACCTTGAACCGGCCGCTGGTGGGTGCGTACTGCACATTGTCGAGCAGCTCGCGCGTGTCATCCACCTTGGTGCGCGAAGCGGCATCCACCTCGATCAGGTCGACGAATCGACCACGATCGATCTCGGTGCAGGCGCGACACTTGCCGCACGGCCGCGCGGTGATACCAGTCTCGCAGTTCAACGCCTTGGCGAGCACACGCGCAACGGTCGTCTTGCCCACGCCGCGGGTACCGGTGAACAGGTAGGCGTGATGCAGCCGATCGTTGTCCAGTGAGTTGATCAGCGCGCGGAGCACATGCTCCTGGCCGATCATCTCGTCGAACTGCCGGGGGCGCCACTTGCGTGCGAGGACCGTATAGCTCATCCGCCGGTCCGGGGATCAGTAGAACACTGGATCATTCGCTTGGTGACATCCCGGCGCCGATATCCCGGCCCGCCCTGCCCGGCGGCGCGAGCCCGGAATTGCCTGGACGGACACTCAAAGATTCAAGTGGAGGCCCACGCCAGCTACACCCCGGCGCCCGATCGCACCGCTACCGTTGCTCCCTTCCGGGCCTGGCGGGGTTCACGGCTGATCGCCGCGGGGGAACCGGCGCGGACCGCCACGTACAACTTTATCACCGACCGGGTGGTCGGCGACAGGGCGACCGAGAGACGGTCAGCCCGTCAGCCCCGCTACGCCGATCACCACCAAAGTCGCCGCGACCGGCACGAGGATGGTCACCACCGCAATGTCGCGGTAGGCCTTGCGATAGGACAGGCTCATGATGGTCATCATCACGACCACCGCGCCGCTGTGCGGCAACGAATCCAGCCCGCCCGAGGCCAGCGTGGCGATCCGGTGCAGCACCTCGGGTGCGATACCCATCTCCAGGTAGCCAGGCGCCAGTGAGGCCATGAAGATCTGCAGCCCGCCGGAGGCCGAACCGGTGATGGCGGCCACAGTGCTGATCGACAGGAAGACCGACAGCAGCGGCGGCCCTGCGCTGTCGACCACCATCGCTGCAAACTGCGCGAAGCCACCGGTCTGTACCACCACACCGCCGAAGCCGATGATTGCTGCCGTGTTCATGATCGGCAGGATCGCATCGTTGGTGCCGCGCCCGAGGCTTGACAGACGCTCGCCGGCCAGCCGCGGAAACACCACCAGCGCAAGCAGGCTGCCCACCGCCAGTGCCAGACTCGGCCAGAATACCGGCTGACTTGCGGCGAAGGCCGCGACGCGCGCTGCCGCAGACGTACTGTCGGGCGGCAGCATCATCGTCAGCAGACGCGGCACGATGATGATTGTGAGCACCACCAGCAACGGCAGCACTGCGAGGCCCCAGTGCGGTAGTTCACCTGCCTGCGCCGCGGGCCCGTGGTGCTCTTCGTGGGGTGCCGGATCGAAACCTTCGCCCCGTGCAATGGCGCGCCGGCGTTCACGCTCCAGGTGGGCCATGCCAAGCACGACCATGATCGCGGCGGCCAGCAGCCCGAGCAGCGGTGCGGCGAAAAGATCGGTGCCGAGCCCGCGCGCAGCGATGACGTTGTGGATGGAGGGTGTGCCGGGCAGCGCCGTCATCGTGAAGGTGCCGGCACCCAGTGCCGCCGCGCCTGCCACCAGGCGTTTCGGAAGGTTGGCGTCGCGCACGAGTTCGAGCGCCAGCGGATAAATGGTGAAGATCACCACGAAAACCACCACGCCCCCGTAGGTCAGCAGTGCACAGGCCAGCATGATGACCCACAGCACGCGCGCACGACCAAGCAGGGAGACGAACAGCACGGCAATGCTGTGGGTTGCGCGACCTTCGGCCATGACCTTGCCGAAGACTGCGCCGGCAATGAAGATCAGAAAGAACTGGCCGGCAAACGTGAAAGCGCCGGCAGGACCGGTCGCGTAGTGCGTCAGCAGGCTGTCGGTGACCGGCAGTCCGTTGGAGACCGCGACCACGAGCGCCGCCATCAGCGAGGCCAGAATGACGTTCGTGCCGCGCAGCACCAGGCCGATGAGCAGGGCCAGCGCCAGCAGCAGGCCGAAGTTGGCCAGCATCAGTGCTGGTAAGAGGGGTCGAGCCGGTTGAGGCGGCGAAGCAGGGCCGGCCAGGCAAGCTTCCCGCCCAGCCCGGCGGTCACCTGTCGCGCCTGGGCGCGAATGCCACGCACGATCGGCTCTGGCACCTGGCGTAGCGCACCCCCGCCTGCCTGCGCGGCGACCTGCGTCTCGCACGCCCGCTCCAGCACGTAGATCGCCAGAAACGCATCAGCGATCGAGGCGCCTACCGCCAGCGTGCCGTGATTGCGCAGGATCATCACGTTGTGTTCACCCAGGTCCGCGACCAGGCGAGGCTTCTCGGCGTCGTTGAGGGCCACCCCCTCATAGTCGTGGTAGCCCAGTGAGGCGAGCGGGAACAGCGCGAACTGACTGATCGGCAGCAGCCCAGCCTCCTGCGCCGATACGGCAACACCTGCGCAGGTGTGCAGATGGATCACGCACTCGACATCGGGCCGGGCGGCATGGATCGCGCTGTGGATGGTGAATCCTGCCGGGTTGACCGAGGCTTCGCCTTCGATCACCTGACCATCCAGGCCCACCTTGACGAGGCTTGAGGCGGTTATCTCCTCGAACATGTGGCCGTAGGGGTTGACCAGAAAGGCATCGTGGCTGCCGGGCAGCCGTGCGGAGATGTGCGTGAAGATGAGATCGTCCCAACCGTAGAGCGCCACCAGCCGGTAGCACGCCGCAAGATTCACCCGCAGCGACCATTCTTCCTCGGAGATCCGCTGCCTCAGCGCTGTTGCCGCCTGCGTCATGACATCCTCCCTTGCTTCCAGACCGGGCCGTCAACGGCATACACGCTCGGGTATGCATGCCTGTGCCGATAATCTCACCTGAGAGGCTGGTTGGCGAGCGCCGTGTGCCACGGTAGAGTCAGAGGCCGAACGCTCACCAGGAGGCATCAGATGGCGAGAATGGAAACACCCGTGTGCGATTTCGGTACGCCGGCCGTCGAGTTTGCGCTGC
>CAYLNP010000002.1:0-50230 GCA_964384925.1 uncultured Woeseiaceae bacterium | reverse complement strand
TGCTGACCATCAGATCCATGATGATGCGGTTGTCCGGCGTGATCTGCGGCGTGACTGTGAGGCTCAGTACGGCCTTCTTGAACTGGGTGGCTGTCGCCCCGCTGGCCGAGGACTCCTGATAGGGGATCTCGACGCCCTGCTCGATGCGCGCCTCGCGCTGGTTCGAGACGATGACGCGCGGCGTGGAAACGACTTCCGCGCGACCTTCGGCCTGCAGCGCGGAGAGTTCCAGGTCGATCAGGGTATCGGCGCCAAGGAAGGCCAGCGCGATCGAACCGGCAGGATTGGCCACCGGCAGATTGACGTTGTAGCGCTGATCGATGGTGCCCAGCTCCACGGGGAACGGCTGACCCGTGGTCTGCAGGTTGTCGAGTGCCGAGTTGACGATCGAGGCCGATCCGGCCGCAGTCCCGGTCATGGAGATCAGACCGTTGCTGCCGCGATCCCCGACCTGCGTCAGCCCGAGTCGCACGCCGAGCTCGCGGTTGAAATCGTCGTTGACGATGACGATGCGCGACTCAATGAGCACCTGCCGCACGGGGATATCCAGCGTCGCCACGAGCCGGCGGATATCCGCAATGCGCGTGGCGGTGTCGTTGAGCAGCAGCGTGTTGGTGCGTTCGTCGATGGCGACGCTGCCACGCTCGGAGATGAAGCTTCGCGAGCTGCCTTCGCCGGAGATAAGCGCACCGAGATCGGCGGCCTTGGCATAGTTGACCTGCAGGAACTCCGAGCGCAGCGGCTCGAGCTGCTGAATCTCCTGGCGCGCGCTGAGCTCGGCGCGCTCGCGGGCGGCAATCTCGGCGGCCGGTGCTATCAGCACGACATCCCCGTTGCGGCGCATGTCCAGGCCCTTGGTGGCCATGACGATGTCCAGCGCCTGATCCCAGGGCACGTTCTGCAGGCGCAGCGTCACATTACCGGTCACGGTATCGGCGACCACCATGTTCAGCCCCGACACGTCGGAGAGCAGCTGCAGCACGGCGCGGGTCTCGATGTCCTGGAAGTTCAGGGTCAGACGCTCACCGGAGTAGCTGCGCTCTTCATCAAACGGGCTGGTCGCTTCAGCTTCGGGCGTGGCGGCCTTGACCTCGACCGTGAACATCGTGTCGGACTGATAGGCGAGGTGCTCCCAGTCACCGCTGGCGGCGATGATCATGCGGGTGTCGCGGTCGACACGCATGGCATCGACGGTGGTCACCGGCGTGGCGAAATCCACCACGTCCAGACGGCGCATCAGCTCACTGGGCAGTTCCGTATCGCGGAATGACACCTGCACCCGGCCGCCTTCCTCGCGCACGTCCACAGTCGTATTGGGATCTGAGAGTCGCACCTCGATGCGGCCTGCACCATCAGCGCCACGTCGGAAATCGACATCCTCGATGCTGCGACGACCGGAGCGCGTGGCGGCCGGTGTGGCCTGCGCCGCAGCGGCTGCGGGGAAGGAAGTCGCCGCAACGCGTGCCGCGCCGGCGCCCAGTGTCACCAGGATGGTGTTGCCTTCGACCTGCGTCTGGTAGGGCACCATGGCATCGAGGTTCAGCACCACACGGGTGCGGCCATCAGCCTCGGCGGCGAGGATCGTGTTCAGGGGACCCACATTCACATCGCGACGACGCGCGTCCATGCGCAGCGCCGTGTCCGGCAGATCCAGCGCAATGCGCGCGGGCGAGTCGATCGTGAATGCCAGCGGATCAGGCGCGGCGCTGCTCATGGTCAGGCGCAGCTCCAGCCGATCGCCCGGCAAGGTCTGCACATCGATGCTCTCGAGCTGCCGGTCCGCAGCCGAAGCGGCGGCCCCCCAACCCAGCGAGGTCACGGCCAGCAGCGCTACCGACGACAGGCCTGCACGGCCGGTTGCCCGTGCTATCCCCAGCGGCTTGCGTACAAAGATCATCCCATATACTCCCATCGACTCGCGGGGCATTGGCCCCGGCCGTTTCAATTCTCGCTGAGTGCCATAGCCGCCGGGCGCTCCATGTAGCCGCCCATGCCATCGGAGACGATTTCGGTCAGACGAATCTCGGATTCGGAGATTTCGATGACCCGACCATCACTCTGGCCCATGTAGTTGCCACGCTGGACGCGGTGAACCAGACCGTCGCTGGTCTGGACCAGCGCGAAAGTGCCGTCGCCGAAGCGCAGGGTGCCGACCATGCGCATGGTGTCGAGCGGAAACTGCTCGAGAAACTGGCGCGGGCGGTCACGATCCGGGGCGCCCACACCGTCCGGGCGCGCCATCGCCGGGCTGTCCGGCGTGAACGGCGAACGCAGGTTTGCCTGGGCGGCACCGTAAGTGTGACTGGGCGCGGGCTGGATCTCGGGCAGCGGCTCGATGCGCCCGCCCGGGCGCGCCTTGACCTCGTCGATATAGCTGTTGAGGTCATCCATCCGTCCACTGCACGCACTGGTCAACAGCACTGTGCTGCCCACCAGCACAAGCACCGCCGAGCGTGTCAGCGAAGACAATTGCAGCATGGTCATTCGCCGGCCTCGTCAAGATAGCGGTAGGTCTTGGCAGTCACGTCGAGCACCAGTCTGCCGGTGGGTTCGCGATCGCCTTCCCTGGAGATCTGGATGTCGTGCAGCGTAACGATGCGCGGCAGCGCCGCGATGCCGCTGACGAACTCACCCATCTCGTGGTAGCTGCCAACCAGGCGGATGCTGATCGGCAACTCCGCGTAGAAATCGCGTGGAATCTCGGGGTTGGGCTGAAACAGCCGTTCCTCGAGGCCGGCGCCAAGCCCCGTCTGCGAGATGTCCACCAGCAGGTTGGGCACTTCGGTCTCGTTGGGCAGCTGACGCAGCATCGTGCCGAAGGAGCGCTCCATCTCGACCAGCTGAACGCGGTAGGCATCCAGATTCGCGGCCTGCCGCTGGCGGGTTTCGAAAGTGCGCTTGAGGTCGGCTTCCTCGATTTCGGCGCGTTCCAGCCGTGGCATCTCTTCGCGCACGACTTTCATGTAGAAGCCGCCTGCGACCACGGCGATGAACAGCAGCACGATCAGTGCTGCACGGAAAACAAAGGGCCACCGGCCGATGTCGTTGACATCGAGGGCCTTGAGCTGGACAAGAAGGTCGTTCACGTTCAGCCCTCCTCTCGGTCGGAAGCCGAGACCTGGGTGACGAACACCGTGAACTCCGCCTGGCGCAACGGGCCTACCTGACGGGTTTCCACCACCGACAGTCCGGGATTGGTCATCCACGGGGAGGCGTCGAGCTGACGCATCAGCGCCGAGACACGCGTGCTCGACTGTGCAGTGCCGCGCAGTTCGATGCGCTTGCCGGCCTGGCGCACCTGAGTGAAGTACACACCGTCCGGCAGTCGCTCGGCCAGCTCGTCGAACACATGGACCACCTCGGGGCGGCTGCGCTGCAGCTCCTCGATGATCTCCATGCGCGCCAGCAGGCGCTGCTTCTGCGACTCCAGCGAGCGGATCTCGGCGATCTGCTCATCGAGGATCGCAATTTCGGCGCGCAGCAGCTGATTGCGCTCGTTCTGATGATCGATCATGCCGCTCCACACCTGGATACAGGCGAAGACCACGGCAAGCCCGAGGACCACGGCGACAGCTGCAGCGATACCGAAGTCGCGCTGTCTGCGCTTGCGCAGCTCTTCACGCCAGGGAAGCAGGTTGATACGAGGCATATCAGTCAAAACTCCTCAGCGCCAGACCGCAGGCGATCAGCAAAGCCGTGGAATCCTTCTTCACGTTCTGCGATTTCGGTCGTGAGCCGATCTTCATCTGGCCAAGCGGATCGCCGATCTCGGTGGGAATACCCACGCGGCTGGCGATCACGTCGGCAACCCCCGGAATGTTCGCGCAGCCGCCACACACCAGAATCTGGTCAGGCTGCTCACGGCCACTGCCGGAGGCCAGAAAGAACTGCAGGCTGCGGCTGACCTGCTGGGTCATGTCATCGATGAAGGCATCGAGCACTTCGGGACCGTAGTTGCTGGGCAGACCGCCCTCCTTCTTGGCGCGTCCGGCATCCTCGAGCGACAGGCCGTACGTGCGCATGATCTCTTCGGTGAGCTGCTGGCCACCAAAAGCGAAGTCGCGGGTGTACACCACACGCAGGTCGTGCAGCACGCTGAACGTGGTCGTGCTGGCACCGAAATCGACCACGGCAACCTGGCGGTCGACGCCGTTTTCCGGCATCTGGTGGGTCAGCAGACGACAGGCGTTTTCGAGCGCGAAGGCCTCGACATCGACCAGGCGTACCGTCATGCCTGCGGCTTCGACCGCGGCCACCCGCTGATCGACGTTCTCTGTGCGCGTGGCCACCAGCAGCACATCGAGTGCATCGGGGTCCTTGGCTGACGGCCCGACGATCTCGTAGTCGAAGCTGACCTCTTCCATCGGGAAAGGAATGTACTGGTCGGCCTGCAGTTCGACCTGGCCTTCCATGTCCGCCTCGGAGATGTTCCCGGGCATCTGGATGATCTTGGTGATCGCCGCATCACCCGAAATGGCGATGGCAACGTCGCGATTGCGTGAACCGGAGCGCTTCAGGGCGCGCCCGATGGCTTCGCCCACAGCGTCGCTGTCGACGATGACCTTTTCATTGACCGCGTTCACCGGGGTGGGCTCGGCGGCATAGGCTTCCACGCGGAAGCCCCGACCCGCCTGGACCAGCTCGATGAGCTTGATCGACGAAGTGGTTATGTCAAGTCCAATCAGGGGCTTTTTCTGGCGCCGGAGAAACACGTTTTTTCCTTTTTCCGTAGAGCCTTGCGCTGCCTGAAGACCGCCGCTCTGCGAGGGCCGATTTAACTATATATCACGCTGTCTGTCAGCGTCGCCCGCTGTCGCCGCCCGCTCCGTCGACGGCAGGGCGTCACGGAGCGTCGGCGTATAATGGCTAGCTCAAGCTTCAGAAACTGCCAACTGCGTAGCAAAAAATGCCGCCGACCGATTCTTTCCTCACAACATTTCCGGTTTTCAGCGGTCTTCCACACGACCTTGTGCATCGCGCGGGTCGCCCGCAGGCGTGAGTATGATGATGGCCTCCCCGCAAACCCCGTGTCCCGCCCCATGGCGCAGTGTGGTCAGGCCGATCACGGCCCGTGCCCTGCGCTCGGATTGCGGGTTACTATGCATAATTGAACCTGTTCTAGCAAGGACTTAAATGCGGTTTCTACCATGAAGCCTTATGTTTTTATTCCACTCTCGATAGGGGCGCTGCTGGCCGCATTCGCGCTGGCCGCATTCGCCACAGTGGCCGGGGCGTACCTGTATCTGCTGCCCAGCCTGCCCGACGCGCGCGACCTGCGCGATCTGCGTTTGCAGGTACCTTTGAGCATTTACAGCCGCGACGGCCGACTGATGGCGCAGATGGGGGAGCGGCGGCGGGATCCTGTGGCGCTGGACAGGGTCCCCGAGCGCCTTGTCCAGGCTTTCATCGCGGCCGAGGACGAGCGCTTCTACAGCCATCCGGGGTTCGATCTTCAGGGCATCACGCGCGCAGCCCTTGGATGGGCGACCACCGGACGGGTCAGCCGTGGCGGGGGCAGCACCATCACCCAGCAGCTTGCCAAGGTCACCTTCCTGTCGCCCGAGCAGACGGTCGTGCGCAAGACGCGCGAGATTTTTCTGGCGCGCCGCATCGAAGAGCAGCTGAGCAAGGACGAGATTCTCGAGCTCTACCTCAACATGATCTTCCTGGGCCAGCGGGCGTTCGGCGTGTCGGCCGCAGCGCAGGTGTTCTTCGGCAAGTCCCTCGACGAGCTCGATCTGGCGGAGATGGCGACGATCGCGGGCCTTCCCCAGGCGCCGTCCCTGTACAACCCGGTGCGCAGCCCGCAGATGGCCGAGACCCGACGCACCTACGTGCTGCGCCGCATGCTGGAGATCGGCTTCATCACGGAACAGGAACACGACGAGGCGCGAATGCAGCCGATGGTCTCGCGACTGCATGGGCCGCGCGTGGAGCTCGATGCGCCGTATGTCGCAGAGATGGTGCGCATGGAGTTGCTGCAGCGTTTCGGGCAGGAAGTCTACGAGGGCGGCTTCCGCGTTGTCACCACTGTAGACAGCCGGCTGCAGGCGGCCGCGGACCGCGCACTGCGCCAGGCTTTGCTGGAATACGATCGTCGGCACGGCTGGCGCGGCGCACTGGCGCGCTTTCAGCCCGAGGGCCTGGTAGCGCCCGACGGCGTCGAGGAGACACGCCATTTCCATGATCTGCTCGGCGACTTTCCAGAGCCCGCGGTGCTGCGCGTCGGACTGGTCACCAGCGTCGGCGAACGCGATGCACAGGTGTTCCTGCGGCGTCTCGGAACGACGGTCGAGGTGAGCTGGTCGGGGCTTTCGTGGGCGCGACGGCACATCAGTACCGACAACCTGGGCCCTGCCCCGGAAACGGCCGCCGACGTGATGGTGGCGGGCGATGTGGTCTACCTGGTGGAGCTTGCGGACGGCAGCTGGACGCTTGCCCAGCTGCCCGAGGCACAGGGTGCGCTGGTGGCGCTGGATCCGGCCGACGGTGCCGTCGTCGCCCTGGCAGGCGGGTTCGATTACTTTGTCAGCAAGTTCAACCGGGTGACCCAGGCCCGTCGGCAGCCCGGGTCGGCGTTCAAGCCGTTCGTGTTCTCGGCTGCGCTGGAGCATGGCTACACTGCCGCCAGTGTCGTCAACGACGCACCGCTGGTGTTCGAGAGCTCGGAGCTCGAACAGGCCTGGCGGCCCGAAAACTACTCGCGCCAGTGGAACGGGCCCACGCGCATGCGCGAGGCGCTGGTACGGTCGCTGAACCTGGTTTCGGTGCGTGTCCTGCTGGGCGCCGGGGTCGGCAACACGGTGTCGCACCTGCAGGCCTTCGGACTCTCGGAGGCGGCGCTGCCGCGCAATCCCACGCTTGCGCTGGGTGCCGGATCGGCCACGCCGCTGGAGCTTACCGGTGGCTATGCCGTGTTTGCGAACGGCGGGTATCGCGTGGAGCCCTACTTCATCCAGCGGATCGAGGACAGTGCGGGCGAGGTCGTCTTCGAGGCGGCACCCGCGGCTGCGGATTGCTATACCTGCCTGCAGGAAGGCGACGACGTGCGGCCGGGCACACGCACGGACGAATTCATGACGGTACCCGACCTGCGGCAACCCTATCCGGTGGAGACGAATTCGACCGATCCCGCCGCCAGGCCCAGCCTGGTGGCGCTCGAGGAAATCCGCGGCACCGACGTGCCGGGTCAGCCCGAACAGCGCGTCGCACCCAGGGTGATCTCGCCGCAGAATGCATGGATCGTCAGCGACATGATGGCCGACGTGATCCGGCGGGGGACCGGGCAGCGCGCGCGTCGCGATGTGGGTCGTGACGACATCGCCGGGAAGACCGGCACCTCCAACGACCGGCGGGACGCCTGGTTTTCCGGCTACAACGCCGACCTGGTGGCGACAGCCTGGGTGGGCTTCGATCAGGAGCGCTCGCTGGGGCTGCGCGAGGAGGGCGGGCGCACCGCGCTGCCGATGTGGAACTACTTCATGGCGCCGGCGCTGGCCGGCACTGCGCTGCGGCGGCCCGAGCGCCCCGCCGGCCTGGTCGAGGTGCGCATCTCGCCGGCCAGTGGCCTGGTGGCGGCGGCCGGCACCTCCAACAGTGTGCTCGAGGTTTTCGAGGTCGGTCGCGTGCCGCCCAGCGAGGAAGGCCGCGACGGCGCAGGGCTGGAGGTGCGTCGCGACGACTTCGACGACTCTGAGCTGTTCTAGCGCGCCGGAGCGACGGGAAACATGTCCAGCAGTGCGGCACAGCGGCTGGCCGAAGAGGCCGCGCGGATCATATTCGACGAAGCAGTCGACGACTACGGACTGGCCAAGCGCAAGGCGCGCGAACGCCTCGGCTTGCCGGCCCACATGTCGCTGCCCAGAAACAGCGAGGTGGAACAGGCGCTGATCACGCTGCAACGACTGTTTGGCGGCGAAGCCCATGATGCGCGCATCCGCGAGATGCGCGAAACCGCCGTGCAGGCGATGGGTCTGCTCGAGGCGTTTCGGCCACGCCTGGTCGGCCCGGTGCTGGCCGGGACAGCCACCGAGGCCTCTGCGGTGAACCTTCACCTGTTCGCCGAACCCGCCGAGGAGGTCCTGATGGTGTTGCTGGACCGACGCATCCCCTTCGAGAGCTTCGAGCGCCGGCTGCGCACCCGCGCCGGGGCGGGTTACGAGACCTTCCCGGCAGCGCGTTTCGTCGCCGGTGATGTGCCGGTGGAGATCACGGTGTTTCCAACCCAGGGTGTACGCCAGGCGCCGCTGTCGCCGATCGATGGCCGACCCATGCGCCGTGCCGGTCTGGCAGACGTGCTGGCGCTGCTGAACCCCGAGGCGCCGGCGCGCTGACCCGCCGGGCGGTTCAGCGCTTGTCGACGGGCTGGTAGTCGCGAAGCCCGGGGCCGGTATAGAGCTGGCGCGGCCTGCCGATACGGCCGCCCGGATCGGCATTCATCTCGCTCCAGTGCGCCACCCAGCCCACGGTGCGTGCAATGGCAAACATCACCGTGAACATCGACACCGGTATGCCCAGGGCGCGGTAGATGATGCCGGAGTAGAAATCCACATTTGGATAGAGCTTCTTTTCCACGAAGTAGTCGTCCTTGAGCGCGACTTCCTCCAGGCGCAGGGCGAGTTCGAACATCGGGTCGTTCTGGTCGCCGAGTTCGGCCAGCACCTCGTGGCACATCTTGCGTATCAGCTTGGCGCGGGGATCGAAGTTCTTGTAGACGCGGTGCCCGAAGCCCATCAGGCGGAACGGGTCGTTCTTGTCCTTGGCCTTGGCGACGAACTTCTCGATGTTGTCGGTACTGCCGATCTGATTGAGCATCGTCAGCACGGCTTCATTCGCGCCGCCGTGCGCCGGCCCCCACAGCGCGGAGATGCCGGCTGCGATCGCCGAATACGGATTGGTGCCGGAACTGCCCGCCAGTCGCACCGTCGAGGTCGAGCAGTTCTGTTCGTGATCGGCATGCAGGATGAACAGCAGATCCAGGGCACGGGCGGCCACGGTGTTGATCTCGTATTCCTCAGCGGGCACCGAAAAGAACATGTGCAGCATGTTGCTGCAGTAGTCGAGATGATTCTGCGGGTACATGAACGGCTGGCCCAGCGAGTGCTTGTAGGCTGCAGCGGCGATGGTCGGCAGTTTGGCAATGATGCGATGGGCGAAAATGTCGATGTGCTTCGGGTTCTTCAGATTCATCGTGTCGTGATAGAAGGCCGACATCGATGCCACGACACCCGAGACCATGGCCATGGGATGGGCGTTGTAGTGAAACCCGTTGAAGAAGCGCAGCAGGCTTTCATGCAACATCGTGTGCATACGCAGCGAGCGCTCGAAGGTGCTGAGCTCATCGGCCTTTGGCAGGCTGCCGTAAAGCAGCAGATAGGCAACCTCGACGAAGCTCGAGTGCTCGGCAAGCTGCTCGACGGGATAGCCGCGATACAGCAGCACGCCCTCGTCGCCATCGATGTAGGTGATCTTGCTTTCGCAGGCCGCAGTGGCCGCGAAGCCGGGATCGTAGGTGAAGATCCCCTGGTCGGCGTACAGGCTGCCGATATCCACCACCGACGGCCCGACTGTCGGAACGCGCAGTGGCAGAGCCACCCTTTCACCGGTCTGGGGATTCACCAGCTCGTAGTTCTTGTTGGTCATGCACTCATCCTGCCCGTGGTGTTGTCGCAGCCGGTCCGCCGGACCGCTGCCCGATATGATCGCGTGACCGGAAATTTTGCCGCTGCGAGGAGCGCCAGATTATATGCTCGCCGAGGGGCTGCCGCCAAAAGCTGCTGGCGTGGCGCGCGCAGTCGTGCCGGACCCTGACAAAGCAAACCCGCCGGACTGTGAAGCGCGACGGGTCGCGGTGGGGCGTCGGCGCGGTGTTTCAGCCACCCATACCGTACTTGCGTCGGAACTTGTCGACGCGACCGCCCGTATCGACGATCTTCTGCTTGCCCGTGTAGAACGGGTGGCACTGCGAACAGACCTCGACCTGCAGGTCATGCCCCAGGGTGGAGCGGGTCTGAAACACATTGCCGCAACTGCAGGTCACGGTGATGTCTGTGTATTCGGGATGGATCTCGGCTTTCATGGCCCGCTGCCTGATATGGGAACCGCCCACTGGGGATTCCGGTGATTGAGGTGAAAACACACCGATGGCTCCGCGTCTGCACGCCGGTGCTCGCATCGGGCCGGCCATGATACCGGGCTGTCCGCCGACTGGCAACCCGCCCCACGCGTCCGACCACAGCCGGGCGATATTCACAGAACCTGTGGATAACTCTGTGCACATCTCAGCCGCGAAGGGCCCAAAGGCGCATGAACATTACGAATCTGCAAGATTGGCGAAAAATTGCGCAATAGGCTAATACATTTTAAAAACAGATAGATAGATCCCTTATCGAAGCCCATGGATTAATAGGCGTCCAGTTTGTGGCTGATTTCTAGGGATACGCAGCTGCTGTGTATAACGGCGGCCGGTGACGGGGTCCGTCGGGGGTCGGGTGCGCTTATCGGGCCTCGGGCAGAAAGCCCGCCAGCACGCCATCCAGGTGAACATAACCCAGCTCACTGGCGCGCCAGCGTCCCTCGCACTCTTCCAGCAATCCCCGTTCCCTGGCGGCAACCATCGCCACCATCAGGCGATCCGGATCGCTGCGTGTTGCCTGCGCCAGCGCCTGCGGTGTGAAGCCCTCCCTCAGCCGCAAGGCGTTGAGCAGGAACTCGAACTGCAGGTCGGCGGCATCCGGCCAGCGTTCCTCCGCCAGCCTTGGCGCGGCAGCTTCCAGATAACTCCTCGGATGTGCCAGACGCCGGGTCCGGCGCACCCCCTGCCGCGTCGTCTGCTTGCCGTGGGCCCCGGCGCCAAGCCCGAGATAATCGCCGAACCGCCAGTAATTGAGATTGTGCCGACACTCACTGCCGGGTCGCGACCAGGCCGACACCTCGTAGCGATGAAAGCCCGACTCGCCGAGCAACGCCCGGCATGCCACCTCGATCTCGAACACGAGGTCCTCATCGGGCAGCGGCGGCGGCGCACTGTGGAAGCGGGTATTGGGCTCGAGCGTGAGCTGGTAATGCGAAAGATGCGACGGGGAGAGCGAAAGCGCCGCCCGCAGGTCCGCGCACGCCTGCGTGACGTCCTGGCTCGGCAGCGCGTACATCAGGTCGAGGTTGAAGTTGTCGAAGCCTCCGGCCACGGCTTCATCGACCGCCGCGAAAATCTCCGCCGGTCCGTGGATCCTGCCCAGGGCACGCAGCATCGAGGCATCGAAACTCTGCGCCCCGATAGACAGCCGGTTGACGCCGGCGCGCCGATAGTCGGCGAGCCTGCCGCGCTCAACAGTGCCGGGATTGACCTCCAGCGTGATCTCGCTGCCTGCGCCAAGCGGCAGACGGGCAGCCAGTCCGTCGAGAAGCTCTCCGATGGCCGGGGCGCTGAACAGACTCGGCGTGCCACCGCCGATGAAGACCGTCTCGATGGCGCGGCCCGCGACCCAGGTGGCGTCATGCGCGGCATCTTCGAGCAAGGCTTCAATATAGGCCTGCTCGGGCAGTTCACCGCGCAGGCTGTGCGAGTTGAAATCGCAGTACGGACACTTCGACACGCACCATGGCAGATGCACGTACAGCGCCAGCGGCGGGACATGCGCGTCGACATGCGACTCCCGCGCCGCGCTCATCGCCCGCCCAGCAGGTCGCGCAGCGCCACGAGTGCGCGGCCACGATGACTCAGCGCATTCTTGCGCTCCGCAGTCAATTCCGCAGCAGTCAGCCCCAGCGCCGGCACCTCGAAGACCGGGTCGTAGCCGAAGCCGCCGTGCCCTCGCGGCGCGCGCGCGATGCTGCCCTCCCAGACCCCACGGGCGATCAGCGGATCGGGATCATCCACCGCGCGCAGCACCACCAGCACGCAGACGAACCAGGCTGCTCGGGCCCCATCGGGCACTTCACGCAGCGCCGCCAGCAGGCGCTCGATGTTCGCTGCGTCGTCAGCCTGCGGGCCTGCGTAACGCGCGGAGCGCACGCCGGGAGCGCCGTCCAGGGCCGCAACGACGAGCCCCGAGTCATCGGCCAGCGCGGGCAGGCCACAGGCCGCTGCGGCGCGCGCCTTGAGCAGCGCATTCTCGGCAAAGGTGTCGGCGGTTTCCTCAGCGCCGCTCAATCCCAGCGCGCCCTGGGGAACAAGCTCGATGCCCAGCGGCGTGAACCACGCCGCGAGCTCGCGGCGTTTGCCATCGTTGTCGCTTGCAAGCACCCAGCGGGTGCCTGGGTTCATGCCAGGGCCTCTCGCTGCACGGCCATCACACCGCGTACGCCGAGGATCGCAAGATCCAGCAACGCGTCGAGCTCTTCCCGCCGCAGCGCATGACCTTCGGCGGTGCCCTGGACTTCGACAAAGCCGCCGGCTTCGTTCATGACCACGTTCATGTCGGTTTCCGCGGCGGCGTCCTCGGCATAGTCGAGGTCCAGCACCGGCTGCCCGTTGCAGATGCCCACCGAGATGGCGGCGATCTGACCGTGTACCGGATCGCTCTTGAGCTTGCCCGCGCCGAGCAGGCCCGCCACCGCGAGCCGCAGCGCGACATAGGCACCGCTGATGGCGGCAGTGCGGGTGCCGCCGTCGGCCTGCAGCACATCGCAGTCCAGCGTGACGGTGCGCTCGCCCAGCGCGCGCAGGTCCACCGCCGCGCGCAGCGAACGGCCGATCAGGCGCTGAATCTCCTGGGTCCGTCCGCCCTGACTGCCGCGCACGGCTTCACGGGCATTGCGGCTGTGGGTGGCGCGCGGCAGCATCCCGTATTCGGCGGTCACCCAGCCCTGGCCGGTACCACGCAGCCACGGCGGCGTGCGTTCCTCGACGCTCGCCGTGCACAGGACGCGCGTCTCACCGAACTCCGCCAGCACCGAGCCCTCGGCGTGGCGGGTGAATCCGGGCGTCAGGCGCACACGGCGCAGCTCGTCGGCGGCGCGGCCGCTTGGTCTCATCGAAATTCTCCCGGCTGTCGGCCGCAGACGCTGCGGCCAAGGTATCAGGGCGCCATTGTCGCAGGAATTGCGCCAGACCGGCGCCGCCTACCAGCGCAGTGCGACCGCCGAGGTATTGTCCGCGTAGGGCGCGGTGGCCTTGACGGCCTGACGGCCCAGGCGCGTCAGGCGCGCCTCGAGGGTTGCAGCCCCCGCGCCGGTGAGTTCGCCGATCTGCGCGTCCGCCAGTCCAGACCAGAACCCGTCCGAGCACACCAGCAGGACATCGCCCTCGTGCAGCGGCCGCAGCCGCGAGATGCTCATATCGGGCACCGCCGCATCGCCACCGAGGCAGGATTCGACATAGTTGCGCATCGGATGCCGATGCACCTCGCTCTCGGCGATCATGCCCTGCTGCAGGAGCAGTTCGACATGACTGTGATCGCGCGTGCGCGCAAGCACCCGGCCATCGCGCAGCTGATAGACCCGACTGTCGCCGACATGCGCCCACCACGCGCCGTCGTCCTGGGCAATCGCCATCGCACAGGTCGCACGGGGTCGCACGTCCAGCGACACCGCCTGGCCGAGACGTACGATGTCCGTATGTGCGCGGCCCAGCGCCAGGTGCAGGAAACCCTGCGGGTCGAGCAGGGGTTTGGCGGCCGCCATGAACGCGCGCTTCACAACCGCCACCGCCGTCTCTGCGGCGCGGGCACCTTCGCTGTGCCCGCCCATGCCATCGACGGCCATCATCAGCCAGACGCCGTCATGGCTGGCCAGGCACACCCGATCCTGGTTGTCCTCGCGGTCGCCGACCAGGCTGAGCGATGCGCCGCTGCGCTCGGCACTGCTGGCGGCATCATCAGCGCGCGAACCCTGCGGATCTTTCCCTGTCTTCTTCGACGGCATGAACGGTCCAGTGTTCGGAAAGGCGATAGTGCGACATGCGCTCGACATGCGCCACGGTGCCGCGAGACTACCTCAGGCCTTCGCAGGCCTTCAGTGACGCCGGCCGCAGTTTATCTGCGGAACGCTCTGGCGACAGGGCGGCGCAAACTTCGGACTGCTACACTTTGCGCTTTTCGCGGCGATGCGCCAGTGAAGCACAGCTGATGATTCAGAGCATGACCGGCTACGCCCGCCACGAAGTGACGGTGGGCGGCAACGTGCTGACGTGGGAGGCGCGCAGCGTCAACCATCGCTTTCTCGAAATCGCCTTCAGGCTGCCTGAGGAGCTGCGCGGCCTGGAGCCGCAATTCAAGGCGTGTGTGCAGGCCAGGCTGGGCCGGGGCAAGGTCGACCTGGGCCTGCGCCTGGCACAGGCCCCCAGCGCGCCGTCGCCGTTCATCGTCGATGAATCGCTGGTGATGCGCCTGGTCGAGGCCGCCGGCCATGTCGATGGCCTCGGCGGCGGCGGCGAAGGGCTGCGTACCATCGATCTGCTGCGCTGGCCTGGCGTATTGCAGGAGCCACGCCCGGCGGTGGAAGGCCTCGGTGAGACTGCCATGACGGCGCTGGTGTCTACGCTCGATACACTGATCGAAGCACGCGGCGGCGAGGGGGAGCGCCTGGCCGAGATGCTCGAGGCCCGCTGCGCGCAGATCCTCACGCTGACGCACTTCGTGGGCGAGCGCCTGCCGCAACTCCAGTCCGAACAGCTCGAGCGCATGCGCAGTCGGCTGGCGCGGCTGGACGTGGCCACGGACGAAGGCCGCCTGGAACAGGAAGTCGCGCTGCTCGTCAGCCGCATGGACGTGGCCGAAGAGCTCGATCGGCTGCGTGCGCATGTCGCGCAGCTGCGCGAGGTCCTGCAGCGCGATGAGCCTGTGGGCAGACGGCTGGATTTCCTGATGCAGGAACTCAATCGCGAGGCCAATACGCTGTCGTCCAAATCCGTCGACATGGAGGTCACCCGCGCCGCCGTGGAGCTCAAGGTGCAGATCGAGCAGATGCGCGAACAGGTGCAGAATGTCGAGTAGCGCCGACCTGTGACCGCAGAGCAGCGCGAAGCCGCCGGCGCGCAGGGCCGGCTGTGGGTCGTCTCGGCACCCTCGGGTGCGGGCAAGACGACGCTCGTGCGGGCGTTGATGGACAGGCGGCCCAGGCTGCGATTCTCGGTGTCCTATACAACCCGACCGCGGCGGCCGGGGGAGACCGACGGCGAGGATTATTTCTTCGTCGACGAGGCGGGTTTCCTGGCGATGGCCGAGCGTGGTGAATTTCTCGAGCATGCCTGCGTATTCGGCCGCCGCTACGGGACCGCCCAGGCGCAGGTGCAGGCCCTGCTCGCCGCCGGCTTCGATGTCCTGCTCGAAATCGACTGGCAGGGTGCCCGGCAGGTGCGTGGCCGCATGCCCGGCTGCTGCAGCATCTTCATCCTGCCGCCCTCGCTGCCCGAACTCGAACGGCGCCTGCGCAGCCGCGCCACCGATGCCGAAGCGGTGATCAGGCGAAGGCTGGACGAAGCGCGCGAGGACATCGGCCACTGGGCGGAGTTCGACTTCGTGATCATCAATGATCGCCTGGATGCGGCGCTGGACAATCTGCTGGACATCATCGACGGCCAGGGCGAACAGGTGGCCAGCAGCGACCCGGCGCATGCGGCGCGCATCCGCAGCCTGGTCGCGGGTTGAGCCTCGCCCGACCGGCGTCGCTGGCTGCGCGCCGGGCTTTGCATTACACTTGCCGATCGGTTTGACACTTTGAGCGTGACGGCAAATTCCGGCCGTCGTGCAGGATCCAGGTAGCCCATGGCCCGCATTACCGTCGAAGATTGCGTCGAGAGAATCCCCAACATGTTCGAGCTGGTGCTCGTGGCATCCAAGCGTGCCCGCCGGCTCGCCAACGGTGCCGAGGCGCTGGTGCCGTGGGAAAACGACAAGCCCACCGTTGTCGCCCTGCGAGAAATTGCCGAGGGTCTGGTCGGGCCGGAGATTCTCACCGAGGCCGACCGCAGCGTCGATGAGCTGCTCGAACAGCAGGCCAACCAGGAGTTCGCCGGTGGCATGCTCGGAGGCGGCTTCGGCGATCGCGGCGACGACGAGCGCAGTATCTCGATCGGAGACTGAGCACACCGCGGATTCCCCGCTACAGGCATCGCGAGGCACCAGCTCCCGTGAAACAGTCGGTCTCTCTGCTGGGCATGTTGCCCGTAGGCCGGCGCGCAACTGGCATCAATGAGCTGGTCTCGCAGCTCTATACCTATCTGCCCCAGTCGGACGTCGAGCGGGTTCTTGCCGCCTACGAATTCAGTGCGTCGGCCCACGAAGGCCAGAAGCGCAAGAGCGGTGAACCCTACATCTCCCACCCGGTGGCTGTCGCGCGCATCCTCGCCGACCTGCATCTGGATGCCGGCACGCTGATCGCCGCCCTTCTGCACGACGTCATCGAGGACACCCCCACCGCGCGTGACCAGCTGGCCGGCCTGTTCGGCGAAGAGGTCGCAGCACTCGTCGACGGTGTCAGCAAACTCGACCAGATCCAGTTTCGCAGCCGCGCGGAGGCCCAGGCCGAATCGTTTCGCAAGATGCTGCTCGCAATGGTCGAGGATATTCGCGTGATCCTCGTCAAGCTGGCCGACCGCCTGCACAACATGCGTACGCTGGGGTCGATGCCCCCGGAGAAGCAGCGCCGCATCGCCCGCGAGACGCTGGACATCTATGCCCCGATCGCCAATCGGCTGGGGATCAACAAGATCAGGCTGGAGCTCGAGGACCTGGGGTTCCGGTCCCTCTATCCGCGCCGCTTTGCTGTGCTCGAACGCGCCCTGAAGCGCGCCACCGGCAATCAGAAATCATTCCTGAAGAAGATCGCGGTGCGCCTGGACAAGGCCTTGTCGGAGGCGCAGATCGAGGCGCGCATCATCAGCCGTGAGAAGCACCTGTTCAGTGTGTACCGCAAGATGCGTGACAAGGGCCGCGTGTTGTCCGAGATCGCCGACGTCTACGGGTTTCGCATCATGGTGGAGGACGTGGACACCTGCTACCGCGTACTGGGCGTGGTCCACCGGCTGTACAAGCCCATGCCGGGGCGGTTCAAGGACTACGTGGCCATCCCGCGTGTCAATGGTTACCAGTCCCTGCACACGACCCTGTTCGGTCCCAACGGCGTGCCGCTTGAAGTGCAGATCCGCACGCACGACATGGATCGGGTGGCCGAATCCGGCATCGCCTCCCACTGGCAGTACAAGTCGGTCGACCAGAAGGTCTATGCCCCCCAGGCACGCGCGCGCGAGTGGCTCTCCAGCCTGATGGAGATGCAGAAGACCGCCAATTCGGAAGAGTTTCTGGAAAGCGTGCGCGTGGACCTGTTTCCCGACAAGGTCTACGTGTTTACGCCCAAGGGCGACATCCTGCGGCTGCCGCGCGGCGCCACGACCGTGGACTTCGCCTACGCGGTGCACACCGATGTCGGCAATCGCTGCGTCGCCGCCAAGGTGGACCGCCGGCTGGTACCGCTGCGAACCGTGCTGCGCAACGGCCAGGCCGTGGAAATCATTACCGCGCGCGGCGCCCAGCCGAACCCCAACTGGGTCAATTTTGTCTCCACCGCGAAGGCGCGCGCGGCCATTCGCCAGCACCTGAAGAACCTCAAGCGCAGCGAGGCCGGCGACCTTGGCAAGCGGCTGCTCGATCAGGCGCTCTCGGAGTTCGGCACTTCGGTGCGCAAGGTCGGACGCGCGCAGTTGCAGACGACCCTCGACGAACTGGGTCTGAACAATGGCGCCGAGCTCTACGAGCAGCTTGGTCTGGGCGAGCGCCTGGCGCCGCTGGTCGCGCGCATGCTGGTCAACCAGCAGCTTCCAGCCGACGAGGCAGAGGATGATGGGGAGGCCGGGGGCGAGCGCCCGGTACGCCGTCCGCTGCCGCCGCTGGCCATCGCCGGGACCGAGGGCATGGTGGTCACCTATGCGCGCTGCTGTTTTCCGATCCCCGGTGACGACATCATGGGTCACCTCTCGGCCGGTCGCGGCGTGGTGATCCACCGCAACAGCTGCGGGAACCTGGCGGAGTTCCGCAAACAGCCGAACAAGTGGATCTCCGTGGCCTGGAAGAACCAGGTCAGCGGAGATTTCAACGTCGAAGTCATCGTCGATGTCATCAACCGCGTGGGCGTGCTCGCCGCCGTCGCCAGTAACATCGCCGGGACACGCACCAACATAGAGCACGTGTCCGTCGTCGAGCGCGACGGCGATGTCTCGGCGCTGGTGTTCATGCTTCAGGTGTCCGATCGCATCCACCTGGCGCGGGTGATTCGCAGCATCCGCAGCATGCCCGACGTGCTGAAGGTCAGCCGCAGTGCCGGACGATCCCGTCAGCGTGGCGGCGCCGGACGCGATGAGGCCGAATGACCCGTCAGCACACCTCTCCAGAGCAAGACCACGAAAGGATTCACTCGATATGCGTCAAGTCATCACAACCGCTGATGCGCCCGCCGCCGTCGGCACCTACAGCCAGGCTGTCAGGGTGGGCGATACGGTTTATCTTTCCGGACAGATCCCGCTGGATCCCGCAACGATGCAGCTGGTCGACAGCTCGCCGGAGACCATGATCCGCCGCGTGTTCGACAACCTTGCTGCGGTCTGCAAGGCGGCCGGCGGTGATCTGCACGACATCGTCAAGCTCAATGTGTTTCTGACCGATCTGGGCTGGTTCGGCCAGGTCAACGAGATCATGGCCCAGTATTTTCAGACACCGTATCCGGCCCGTGCGGCAGTGGGCGTGGCCAGCCTGCCCAAGGGCGCACAGGTCGAGATGGAGGCCATCATGGTGCTGGGCAGCAGCCACGGCGGATGACCGATGGCGGTCTGAGCCAGCCGGTGACGGCGCTGCGAGGCGTCGGGCCGCAGCTGGCCGCGCGCCTGGCAAGACTGGGGGTCGTGCGTGTCACCGACCTGTTGTTCCTGCTGCCACTTCGCTACGAGGATCGCACCCGGATCGTGCCGATGGGCAGCCTGCACGCGGGCATGCGCGCGGTCGTCGAGGGCGAGATCCAGCTGGTCGAGACGGTGCTGCGGCGCAGACGACAGCTGCTGCTGCGCATCTCTGACGGCACCGGCAGCCTGTTGCTGCGCTTCTTTCATTTCTCCGGCCAGCAGGCCGCGGGCCTACAGCGTGGCACTCGGCTGCGGCTTTATGGTGAGCTGCGCCGGGGCGCAGCCGGTCTGGAAATCGTCCACCCGGAATATCGCTGCGTGCGTGTCGACGAACCCATGGTCGATGACTGCCTCACGCCGATCTATCCGTTGACGGAAGGCGTGACCCAGGCCCGCCTGCGCGCGCTCGTGGACGAAGCCCTGCGGCGCCTCACGCGCAGCCCGCCCGAAGATCTGCTCGCGCCGTTGCTGGACACCTCGCTGCCGGGCCTGGTGGATGCCCTGATGCTGCTTCACCGGCCGCCCCCCGATGTGGTGCTCGAGACGCTCGAGGCGGGACGCCATCCTGCGCAGCGTCGCCTGGCGCTGGAGGAACTGCTTGCCCATCACCTGAGCATGCGTCTGCGGCGCGAAGCCCAGCGCAGCGGTCAGGCGCTGCGACTGACGCGGGACGGGCAACTCGCTCGGCGTTTTCTGCAAGCTTTGCCCTTCGAGCTGACCGGCGCCCAGCAGCGGGTCCTCGCGGAGATTGGGGCCGATCTCGACAGCGACGTGCCGATGCTGCGTCTCGTCCAGGGCGACGTCGGCTCGGGCAAGACCGTGGTCGCCGCGGCGGCGGCGCTGGCGGCCATCGAGTCGGGCCGCCAGGCGGCGATCATGGCGCCCACGGAGCTGCTCGCCGAACAGCACTTCCGCAATTTCGATCAGTGGCTCAGCCCCCTGGAGGTGCCGATCGTGTGGCTGACGGGGTCCGTCAAGGGTCGGCGGCGCGCCGAAGCCGAAGCCATGCTCGCATCGGATACGCCGCTGGTGGCGGTCGGCACGCATGCGCTGTTTCAGGAAGGCGTGACCTTCGGCGGGCTGGCACTGGTGATTGTCGACGAACAGCACCGCTTCGGGGTGCATCAGCGCCTGGCCCTGCGCGAGAAGGGCGCGCTGCCTCACGGCCACCAACCGCATCAGCTGATCATGACGGCCACACCGATCCCGCGCACGCTGGCCATGACCGCCTATGCCGACCTCGACACCTCGTCGATAGACGAACTCCCGCCGGGCAGAAAGCCGGTGCGCACCGTCGTGATGCCGGACTCGCGGCGCCACGATATCGTCCGCCGCGTGCATGAGGCGTGCGCAGCCGGACGGCAGGCTTACTGGGTCTGTCCACTGATCGAGGAATCCGACACGCTCGAAGCCCAGGCCGCCGCCGAGCTGCACGCATCACTGACCGAGGCATTGCCGACATTGCGCGTCGGTCTGGTGCACGGGAGACTTCGCGCGGCCGAGAAAGACGCGGTGATGCAGCATTTCAAGGCGGGCAGACTCGACCTGCTGGTGGCGACCACGGTCATCGAGGTAGGCGTGGACGTGCCCCGTGCCAGCCTGATGATCATCGAGAATGCCGAGCGCATGGGCCTGTCGCAGCTGCATCAGCTGCGCGGGCGTGTGGGGCGGGGCAGTGACGAGAGTTCCTGCGTGCTGCTCTATCGTGCGCCCCTCTCCGCGCTGGCACGCCGCCGCCTTGCGGTGATGCGCGACGTCAGCGACGGCTTCGAGATCGCCCGTCACGATCTCGAACTGCGTGGGCCCGGCGAGCTGCTCGGCACACGCCAGACGGGCCTGGCGCAAATGCGTGTGGCCGACCTGGCGCGCGATGCGGACCTGCTGCCACTGGTGCAGCGCGCCGCCGCCCGGGCCGCACTGGATGCGCCGCGCCGCGACGCGCTCATCGGACGCTGGATCGGCGAGGCGGCGCGTTATGGCACCGTATGAACCACCCTGCGGTGCAGGCCTGTCGCTGCTCTCGCGAACGCGAACCGGATTGGCGGGCTGCGCGGCCGACTCGCTACAATCACAGCCCTCCACTCCCTGCGACGCAAGGCCCGCATGAATTCCGCCGTCTCTCACAGCGCCCCTGCCTCTCCCGCGCACTGGATCGATGCCCGGGCGCTGGCGGCATCGGATGCCCCGCGACATCTGCAGGGCTGGCTGCTGTGGCAGGGCCTGCTGACCGACGCGCTGCGTGAGGCGTGTCCAGAGGAGTTCCGGCTGCAGGTTCTGCGCCAGGTGATGACGCCACTGGACGATGTCACGCGCGCTCTGCTGAAGGTCGTCGACGAACGCGCGCTGTGCCGGGAGATCGCCATGGGCGATCAGACGCGCAGCTATGTGTTCGCCCGGACCCTGCTACCCACCACCACGCTGTCCGCACACCCCTGGCTTGCAGCGCTGGGGGAGTCTTCACTTGGCGAGCAGCTGCGGCAGGTAGAAGGTCTTTCGCGAGGACCCTTCGAGTATGCGCAGCTGACGCCCGGGGATGCGCAGCTCGCGGGCGTGGTGGTGGCGTTGGGGCGCCCGGTCTGGGCGCGTCGTTCGGTGTTCCGGCTCAGCGGCGCGCCGCTGTGCGTGTTCGAGGCGTTTCTGCCTGACATCGGCGGGTGCCGCAGCCCCGGCGGCGCCTGAGAATGAGCATGCCACCGATGGCCATCATGGGGCGTCAGCTGCTGGCGTACGGCCGGCTGCTGCGGCTTCACGCGCCCATCGGCATCTGGCTGCTGCTGTGGCCCACTCTGTGGGCCCTATGGCTGGCCGGAGAGGGCCGGCCCGACGCGCAGGTGTTCACAGTCTTCGTGGTGGGCGCGGTGCTGATGCGCTCGGCGGGCTGTGCCATCAACGATTTCGCCGACCGGCGGGTGGATGGCCACGTGCAGCGGACCCGGCAGCGCCCGCTGGCCGCCGGCCAGGTATCGCCGGCCGAAGCGCTGGTGCTGTTTGCGGGCCTGTCGCTGATCGCGCTGGGGCTGGTGCTGACGATGAATCGCC
This sequence comes from uncultured Woeseiaceae bacterium, assembly GCA_964384925.1. Classification (GTDB taxonomy): domain Bacteria; phylum Pseudomonadota; class Gammaproteobacteria; order Steroidobacterales; family PWYM01; genus PWYM01. The sequence continues at coordinate 28,362 of CAYLNP010000002.1, read as the reverse complement.
TCACGCAGGGCCTGGCGCTGGTAGCCGCGCTGCTGACGGTCGTCTACCCCTTCACCAAACGTTATCTGTCCACACCGCAGTTCGTGCTCGGACTGGCCTTCGGCTGGAGTGTGCCGATGGCGTACGCAGCCCAGACCGGCGCGGTGCCGCCGGTGGCCTGGCTGCTGTTCTGTGCAGTGATTCTGTGGGCGGTGATCTACGACACGATGTACGCGATGGTCGATCGCCAGGATGACCTCAAGCTGGGCCTGAAGTCCTCTGCCATCCTGTTCGGCGATGCTGACCGGTCGATCCTTGCCGCGCTGCAGATCGCGCTGCTGGTGACGCTTTACCTCGTGGGCGAACGCGCCGGGCTGGGCGGCTGGTATCACCTCGGGCTGCTGGCCGCGGCGTGTTCGGCGGCGTGGCAGCAATGGCTGATCCGCGAACGCCATCCCCAGGGGTGCTTCCAGGCGTTTCAGAACAACCACGTGTTTGGCGCAGCGGTTTTCACAGGCATCCTGCTGCACTACGCGTTCGCTCCGCTGGCCTGAGCGCTTTCGTTCACGCCCGTGCCACGGCGCAGATGCACAGTGACGATGCGCCCGCCGCAAGCGTGGCCTGAGCCAGCGCGGCGAGCGTCGCGCCGGTGGTGACCACGTCATCGACCAGCAGGATGCGCCGGCCCTGAATTCGCCGCGGTGATACGGCGAAGGCCGCGACGAGGTTGCGCCGCCGGGCAACGGCCGGTAGTCCCGATTGTGGCGGCGTGGCGCGCAGGCGGCGTGCATCTTCCACGGCCAGCGCCAGCCCGTGGCGCCTGGCAATGCGCGCGGCCAGCTCCTGCGCCTGGTTGAAGCCCCTGGCGGCGAGTCTGGCCGGGTGCAGCGGCACGGGCAGCACCAGCTCAGCGCAATCCGCCGGGACATGATCGGCGAGCAGTTCCCCCAGCGCGCAGGCCCACGACAGCCGGCGCGAAAACTTCATGCCGACAACCAGATGGTCCATCGGCCAGGCGTAGCGCCAGGGTATCCAGGCGGCCGACCATGGCGGCGCATCGGCTCGACAGCAGTCGGCGGGTGGCCGTGGGCCGGCAGGCAGGTCATCGCCGCAGCGCCGGCACGCATGCCGCGGCCCCGGCAGCTCGCCACGGCAGGGCGAACAGAAGTGGCGGTTGCCGGTGGGCTGAGCGCACAGCACACATTCGCGCGGCCAGAGCCGGCGCAGCAATGCCGCGCCGTCAACCTTCAGACCGACTTTCTGGTTGACAGGCATGCGGGCCCCTGCGAATACTCCGGCCCCGAGCATCACCCTCGGGAGCCTTACACGTGAAGCACGAAAACCACGCCGTTGTCGAAGATTCGCGCGCAACGACTGCGCTGCGCCACGACTGGTCGGCCACAGAGGTGGAGGCGCTGTTTGCGCTACCGTTCATCGCGCTGCTCGATCGCGCGCGCGCGATACACCGCGAGCGCTTCCCGGCCGGCGACATGCAGATCAGCACACTGCTGTCGATCAAGACCGGGGCCTGCCCCGAGGACTGCGCCTACTGCCCGCAGAGCGTGCATTTCGATACCGGCCTGAGCCCCGAGCGGCTGGCCCCGCTGGAGGCAGTGGTCAGCGCGGCGCGCACGGCACGTGCGCACGGCGCCACCCGCTTCTGCATGGGCGCGGCCTACCGCTCACCGCGTCCCGCACAGCTCGAGGCCATCGCCGAGATGGTCCGCGAGGTCAAGGCGCTGGGACTGGAAACCTGCGCGACCCTGGGCATGCTCAGCGGCGATCAGGCACGTACACTCAAGGCGGCCGGACTGGACTACTACAATCACAATCTCGATACCTCCGAGCGCTACTACGCACAGATCATCACCACCCGCAGCTACGCAGACCGGCTCGATACGCTGGAGCAGGTGCGCAGCGCCGGCCTGAAGGTGTGCTGCGGCGGCATCGTCGGCATGGGCGAGACCCGCTCGGATCGCGCCGAACTGCTGCGTACCCTGGCGAACCTCGACACCCATCCAGAGAGCGTGCCGATCAATCACCTGGTGCGCGTCGAAGGCACGCCGCTGGCCGATGCGCCCGCGCTGGATCCCCTGGAGTTCGTTCGAACCATCGCCGTGGCGAGAATCCTGATGCCCGCCAGCCGCATTCGACTCTCCGCCGGGCGGACCGACATGAGCGACGAGACGCAGGCGCTGGCGTTTCTGGCGGGTGCGAATTCGATCTTCTACGGCGAGCGGCTGCTCACCACGCCGAATCCCGACGCCGATCGTGACATGCAGTTGCTGCAGCGTCTGGGTATCGACACCGAGCACCCGCAGGCCGCCGCAACAGCCTGAGGTGATGGCAAGCGCGCGGTTTGGGTAAGCTCGCCGCATGGACACCGATGCCCGCGGCCTGCCGGCCGCCCTGCTGCCCGAACTCGAGCGCGTCCGGCGCGGGTTCGACCGCAGGGCCGCCGACTTCGACCGGCACGCGTTCATCGAGCCGACACTGCGCGAGCGGCTGCTGGAGCGGCTCGAGCTGATCGTGCTGGAACCCGAGCGCATCGTGGATATGGGCTGCGGCACCGGGCAGGCGGCTTTCGCGCTCGCGCGGCAGTACCGGCGGGCACAGGTACTCGCCGCCGACCTGTCGCCGGCGATGCTTGCCGTGTGTGTGAAACAGCGGCCATGGCGCCTGCGCCGGCGCGTGCACGCGGTGTGCTGCGATGCCGGGGCCCTGCCCCTGCGCGCCGGTACCGTCGACCTGATCTTCTCCAGCCTGATGCTGCACTGGCACCCGGACCCCACAGCGGTACTCGCCGAGTGTCGCCGCGTGCTGCGCCCGGGCGGGCTGCTGCTGTTCAACACTTTCGGCCCCGACACGCTGCGCGAGCTGCGCACCGCGTGGCGCGAGGTCGATGCTGCCCCTCACGTGAATCTCTTCATGGACATGCACGACCTCGGCGACGCGCTGCAGCGCGCCGGACTCGCCGCACCGGTCATGGATGCGGAAACACTGACGGTGACCCATGAACGATCCGCCTCGATCTGGCGGGATCTGCGTGCGACCGGCGCGGGCAATACGCTGCAGGGGCGACCGCGCGGGCTGACCGGGCGCGGTCGGCATGAACGGCTGCTGACCGGTCTGGAGGCGCGTCGGCGGGAGGGCACACTGCCGACCACGCTGGAAGTCGTCTATGGGCACGCCTGGGGCCGGGCCCCTTTACCCGCGTCACCCGCAGGCGAGGTGCGCATCCCGCTGTCGAGCCTGCGCCGCGGCCCCGGTTCCACACCGCGCTGATCCGCGCGCGTTGCGTTCGCCACCTGTCGGTCGAGGCACGCCTTGCGCGCTAACGGCTTGTTTGCCCTGCGGTTATGGTGCGCACAGGCGTTGCAAGCCGCGGTCGGGAGGCGTAGCTTCGAACGCATGAAGCCGGCGTTTCGGGGACGCGGCGGCCCACGTGCTCAACGACAAAAAGGAATTTGTCCGTGCACCGCATAGATCTCAGCCCCAACGCATCGCTCACCTGGCAGTGCGCGCTGATCGTGCTCGGCTCGATCGCTGCCGCGTCCCTGTTCATCGCGCTGATATTCCTCGCCCAGGGGTACTGGACGGTGCTGCCGTTTGCCGGCCTTGAACTGGGCCTGCTGGGGTGGGCGATGTGGCACAGCATGCGCAAGTCCCGGCAGCGCGACATGGTTCTGCTGGAGGACCAGCGCGTCGTCGTCGAGAAATACCGGCTGAATCGCCACGAGCGCATGGAATTCCCCCGATACTGGACGCGTGTCAGGCTCGAGCCTGCCGTGCACCGCCATCATCCGACTCGGCTGCTGATCCGCGCGCGCGGCCGCGGATGCGAGATTGGTGATTTCCTGACCGACGAGGAGCGCGCCAGCCTGCAGGCGCGCCTGACCGAATTGCTCACGGCAAATCCGCCGCTGGTGCACGGGAAGGACATGACGCTTTGATATACAATGCCGGCCCCGAAGCGTCCGCAGGTCGCGCCGGGTCCTTAGATTATTCCGCGGGCGGCCCTGGCTGCCTTCGATCATTGCCGCAGAGAGTATCCATGAGGAAGCACAGCAGCCCCTCCCGCCGAGGAATCTACGCCGCGCTGGCGAGCCTGACGGCAGGCTTGACGCCCGCGCTGGCCACCGCCAACGAATGGCAGCTCAACATGCCGATCGGCGTAACGGACATCAGTGCAGATGTCTATCGCGTTCACATGATGATCCTGTGGGTCTGCGTGATCATCGGTATCGTCGTGTTCGGCGCCATGCTGTTTGCGATCGTCAAGCACCGCAAGTCGCGCGGCGTCACTCCGGGCAAGTTCTCCCACAGCACACGCGTGGAGATCATCTGGACTGTGATTCCGGTGCTGATCCTGATCGGCATGGCGCTGCCCGCCACCGAGACGCTGGTGAAGATGGAAGACACCAGCGGCTCGGACATGACCATCAAGGTCACCGGATACCAGTGGCTCTGGGAATACGAGTATCTCGACGAGGATGTCCGCTTCTTCAGCAGGCTGGACCAGGAAAGTGATCGCGCCCGGCAGCTTGGCTCCGGCGTGGATCCATTCAGCATCGAGAATTATCTGCTTGAGGTGGACAACCGCATGGTCGTACCGGTCGATGCGAAGGTCCGCCTGCTGCTGACCGCCGGGGATGTCATCCACGCGTGGTGGATTCCGGACTTCGCGATCAAGAAGGATGCGATTCCGGGCTTCATCAACGAGGTCTGGTTCCAGGCCAACGAAATCGGCGTCTATCGCGGACAGTGTGCAGAGTTGTGCGGCCGCGACCACGGTTTCATGCCGATCGTGGTCGATGTCAGGAGCGCCGAGGACTACCAGTCGTGGCTGGCCGAACAGCGTGGCGATCTTGCCGATCGCCCGGTCGCTGCTGCGGAACTCTGATGCCGGTGACACGACAGGCCACAGGTACGCGATTCTAGGGATGGACACTGCCCGAGCGGAGTTGAGCTTCCGGCGGGCGATACGGAGAACCTTGCGATGAGTGACACCGCCACGCACACCGCCGAACACGAAGCGCACCATGACAGCCCCAAGGGCATCATGCGCTGGCTGACGACGACCAATCACAAGGACATCGGCACGCTGTACCTGCTGTTCGCACTGCTGATGTTCTTCGTCGGCGGCTCGATGGCCCTGATCATTCGCCTGGAGCTGTTTCAGCCCGGCCTGCAGTACGTCAATCCGGAATTCTTCAACCAGATGACGACCATGCACGCGCTGATCATGATCTTCGGCGCGGTCATGCCGGCCTTCGTGGGGCTTGCGAACTGGATGATCCCGCTGCAGATCGGCGCGCCGGACATGGCGCTGCCGCGCATGAACAATTTCTCGTTCTGGATCCTCCCGTTCGCCTTCACGCTGCTGCTGTCCACGCTGTTCATGGCCAGCGGCGCGCCGGCCGGCGGCTGGACGCTGTATCCGCCGCTGGTGCAGCAGACCGGTGACTCGCTGCCGTTCGTGATCCTTGCCATCCATCTGATGGGAATCTCGTCGATCATGGGGGCGATCAACGTGATCGTGACCATCATGAACATGCGCGCTCCGGGCATGACGCTGCTGAAGATGCCGCTGTTCGCGTGGACCTGGTTGATTACAGCCTACCTGCTCATCGCGGTCATGCCGGTGCTGGCCGGTGCCGTCACCATGCTGCTCACCGATCAGTTCTTCGGTACCACGTTCTTCCATGCCGCCGGCGGCGGTGACCCGGTGATGTTCCAGCATATCTTCTGGTTCTTCGGGCATCCCGAGGTCTACATCATGATCCTGCCGGCCTTCGGCATCGTCTCGGAGATCATCCCGACGTTTGCCCGCAAGCCGCTGTTCGGCTACGACGCGATGGTCTATGCCACCGCATCGATTGCCTTCCTGTCGTTCATCGTCTGGGCGCATCACATGTTCACGGTGGGCATGCCACTGGCAGGCCAGCTGTTCTTCATGTTCGCGACCATGCTGATCGCGGTGCCCACGGGCGTGAAGGTGTTCAACTGGACGGCGACAATGTGGCGCGGCGCCATGACCTTCGAAACGCCGATGCTGTTCGCGATTGCGTTTCTGTTCCTGTTCACGATCGGCGGGTTTTCCGGACTGATGCTCGCCATCGTGCCGGCCGACTACCAGTACCACGACTCCTACTTCGTCGTGGCACATTTCCACTATGTGCTGGTGCCCGGCGCGGTGTTCGCAATCATGGCCGGCGTGTATTACTGGCTGCCGAAGTGGACCGGCCACATGTACGACGAAACCATGGGCAAGGTGCACTTCTGGCTGACCGCCATCTCGGTCAACGTGACCTTCTTCCCGCAGCACTTTCTGGGCCTGGCCGGCATGCCCAGGCGTATCCCTGACTATGCGACCCAGTTCACCAACTTCAACATGATGTCGAGTGTCGGCGCGTTCATCTTCGGGTTCTCGCAGCTGATGTTCGTCTACATCATCTTCAAGGCCATCCGCGGCGGCGCCAAGGCCACGGCCGAGGTGTGGGAGTCGCCGGCGGGTCTGGAGTGGACTGTGCCGTCGCCGGCACCGCACCACACCTTCGATGTGGCACCGCAGGTCAAGTGAGCGCCGTGGCGTCACCCCAACGGCGCAGGATCATCGCCAGTGCGCTGATACTGGCGGGGCTCGCCGTGGCCTTCTATGTCACGTTCATCGTCATGGCGGTGACACGCGCGTGAGCACCAGGTGTACGCATGAGTGAATCGGGCGCAGGCGAGACCAGCAACCGCGGGCTGATCGGCAGACTGCTGCTGATGGCTGGCGGCATGTTCGCTTTCGGCTTTGCGCTCGTGCCCCTCTACGACGCGTTCTGCGAAGTCACCGGGCTGGGCGGCCGCACCAGTGCCCAGGCGGCCGTCGTGGCGGAGCGCCCTGATGAGTCCAGGACCGTCACGGTGGAATTCGTGGCCTCGCTCGGCGGCTTCGCGCCGTGGGATTTCGAGCCCGCCGTGACATCGATGCAGGTGCATCCCGGCCGACTCTACCAGACGCATTTCGTCGCCCGCAATCGCAGCGCGGCTCGGCTGACCGGTCATGCGCTGCCGAGCGTCGCGCCGGGCTCGGCGGCACGTCATTTTCAGAAGACTGAGTGTTTCTGCTTCACGCCGCAGGAATTCCTGCCCGAAGAGCAGCGCGACATGCCGGTGGTGTTCATCATCGACCCGGAGTTACCGGGGCACGTGGATCGCGTCACGCTCTCGTACACGTTTTATGCGGGCCAGACGGTCGCTGGCCTGGACAGATAAGAAAACAGACAACTCAAGGACTGTAGATCCCGATGGCGCACGCAACAGGCAAGTACTACGTTCCGCATGGCAGCTGGTGGCCGATCATCGGCTCGGTCGGACTGTTCACCCTCATGCTCGGCTCGGCCAACGCGCTGAATGGCTCGGGCGGGGGCTGGGGGGCGCTGCTTGGGCTGGCCGTCGTGCTGTTCATGTTCTTCGGCTGGTTTTCCGAAGTCATCCGCGAAAGTGTGGCGGGCTATTACAACGCTCAGGTGGACCGTTCGTTCCGCCAGGGCATGATCTGGTTCATTTTTTCCGAAGTCATGTTCTTCGCGGCCTTCTTCGGCGCGCTGTTCTATGCACGTACCCTGTCCGTCCCGTGGCTGGGCGGCGAGGGCACGGGATTCTTCACCAACCTGTTGTTGTGGGAAGGCTTCGAGCCTGCATGGCCGACCGACGGACCTGCCGCCGTGGGCGGTGAGTTCACGCCGATCGGGCCGTGGGGACTGCCTGCCATCAACACCGCCATCCTGCTGACCTCCGGTGTGACACTGACCGTCGCGCACCACGCCCTGCGCGACAACCATCGAGGCATCCTGATCGGTTTCCTCGCAGCCACATGGCTGCTGGGACTGATTTTCGTAGGCCTGCAGGCCTATGAGTACGTGGAACTCTATCAGGACTACAACCTGCGGCTGGATACCGGCATCTACGGCTCGACGTTCTTCATGCTCACCGGTTTTCACGGCTTCCACGTCAGCCTGGGCGCGATCATGCTGCTGGTGGTCTGGCTGCGTTGCCTGCGCGGGCACTTCACGCCGAAACAGCATTTCGCCTTCGAAGCCACAGCCTGGTACTGGCATTTCGTGGACGTGGTGTGGCTGGGCCTGTACGTGTTCGTCTACTGGCTCTAGAGCGCACCAGTCAGCGGTGCTGCGGCACGCCGGTGTCGCGGCGATGAAAAAGGCGCAGCGGCGGCGCCTCTTCCGGCGTCAGCTAGCCAAGCCCCTGTGGCTGCAAGGCGCCGGTCATCCACGCCACGAACAGTGACACGAACAGCAGCACCGACAGTGCGATGCGCACGGTCAGGGCGTTGACCATCTTTTTCGAATCACTGCCCCGGACCAGATGGAACAGGCCCAGGCCAAGGCTCACGATGATGGCCGCCAGCAGCAGCAGGATCACGATTTTCATGCACGGTTGCGCCGATGAAAGACCGCAATTATAGCGCGCCACTCAAAGGGCTGGTGCTGCCGCCCTGGTGGGCCACGGTGGCGACGCTCGCGGGGCTTGCGCTGTTCGTGGGCCTCGGGGCCTGGCAGCTGGAACGCGCGGCGGAAAAGCGTGCTTTGCTGGCGCAGGCCGCCCGCGAAGACGCCCTGGCGCCTGCCGGCACGCTGCCGGCGGTCGACGCACCGGAGGAGCAGTGGCTGTTCCGGCAGGTGGCGCTGAGCGGCGTTTACGAGGCGGAGCGGCAGATTCTGCTGGACAATATGACCCACGACGGGCGCGTGGGCTACCAGGTGCTCACGCCGCTGCGACTCGCAGGCGACGCAACGCTGGTGCTTGTCAACCGGGGCTGGATAGAGGCGGATGTGGCACGCAGTGAACTGCCGCTGCTGGAGGTTGCGCAAACGCCGCGTGTCGTGACCGGGCGCCTCAATCATCTGCCCCGCCCGGGCCTGCGCCTGGGCCAGAACGACCCCGGCGCGCCGGCCGATCCGTGGCCGCGACGCTATCTTTACCCCGAGCGCGAAACCCTCGAAGCGGCACTGGGCGAAGCGCTGCCGGTGTTTCAGCTGCAACTCTCGGCGCAGGCGCCCGATGGCTTCATCCGGCGCTGGGAACTTGTCAACATGGCCCCTGAACGACACGTGGGCTACGCCTTCCAGTGGTTTTCGTTCGCGGTCGTGTTGCTGGTCATTTACTACTTTCTGGGCATGAGACGTGGACGAAAAATCGGTCAGGACTGAAACAGGCGGGCATCGCTGGAAGCTCATCTTCCTTGCGGCGTTGTTTTTCGTACCCCTGGGCATCTCGTTCTACTGGTACTACGGCCTTGATACGGTACGGCCCGGCGCCAGTGTGCAGAAGGGCGAGCTGATCCAGCCGCCGCGACCCTTGCCGCAGCTTGCCTTGCCACTCGCCCAGGGCGGCGTGACCTCCGCGGAGTTCCTCGAACGCACATGGACACTGGTGTATCTGGCCCCCGGCCCGTGCGACACGGCATGCCGCGACAGGCTTGCTGAACTGCGCCAGCTGCGCCTGGCGCTTGGACGCGACCGCAATCGCGTCGGCGGCGTGCTGCTCTACAGCGGCGAGGCCCCGGCACTCGACTGGCTGACCCGCGAGCACGCCGGGCTGGTTGCGGCGTCCGTCGACGACGCCCGCGCCAGGACAGAATTGTTGCCGCGGTTTGCCGGCGAGGACGACTCACCGGAGGCACTGCTTCGCGCGGGCCGGGTCTATATCGTCGATCCCAACGGCAACCTGATGATGCGCTACGAAGCAGGCACGGCCCTCAGGGACATTCATGACGATCTGAAGCGGCTGCTGCGACTCTCAAGGATAGGATGATCGCAATGCGCAATACGTTCTTCATGCTCGCAAGAATCGGCACGCTGGTGTGCCTGTGCGTGGTCGTGCTGGGGGCTTGGGTCCGACTCACCGACGCCGGTCTCGGCTGCCCCGACTGGCCAGGCTGTTATGGCGTGCTCACTGTTCCGCAGACCGAGGAGGAGATGCTGCGCGCCGAGGCCTTCCGGCCTGATCGCGCCGTGGATGTGGGCGCTGCGTGGCGCGAGATGATTCACCGCTATCTCGCAGGCATCCTCGGACTGATGGTGCTGGCCATGGCCGTGATCGCGCTGTTCAACCGTCGCGAGGCGCGACAGCCGGTGGTGTTGCCGGTTGCGCTGCTGGCGCTGATCATTTTCCAGTCGCTGCTGGGCATGTGGACGGTGACGCTGCTGCTCAAGCCGCTGATCGTGATGCTGCACCTGCTGGGCGGACTGGCGACGCTGACGCTGCTGTTCCTGCTTGCGCGCATGCCCGGGCTGCAACAGCGGGATGTACCGGCGCAGCGGGGCCTTCGCCGCCTGGCCGGCGCGGCAGTGGCGGTGCTGGTGGTGCAGATCGCCCTTGGCGGCTGGACCAGCACGAACTATGCCGCACTGGCCTGCCCGGATTTTCCGACGTGTCAGGCACAGTGGTGGCCCGAGATGGATTTCGCCGAAGCCTTCGTGATGTGGCGCGGGTTGGGTGTGGACTACGAGCACGGCGTGCTCGACGGTGAAGCAAACACCGCCATCCACATGACTCATCGCATGGGTGCTGTCGTGGCCTCGACGGTGCTGGTCTGGCTGGCGATCAGCGCCTGGCGGGGCAGCCCTGACCGGCGCGTCCACACAGCGGCCGGGCTCATGTCGCTGGCGCTGGCTGCCCAGCTGACGATCGGCATCCTCATCGTCGTGCTGGGACTGCCGCTGTCTCTGGCCGCGGCACACAATGGCATGGCGGCATTGCTGCTCCTTGCGCTCGTCAACCTCAACATCACGCTGCGCAGAGTGCCGGCGACGAGCGCCGGCGGATGAAGCGGGCGCCGCGCGTCGGCGACTACCTGGCGCTGTGCAAGCCCCGCGTGGTGGCTCTGATCGTATTCACGGCGGTGGTCGGCATGTTTCTCGCCGTGCCTGCGATGCCGCCCTGGCAGGCGCTGGTGTTCGGCACACTGGGCATCTGGCTGGCCGCCTCCTCGGCGGCTGTGATCAACCACATTCTCGATGCACGCATCGATGCGCTGATGGATCGCACGCGCCACCGGCCGCTGCCGACGGGGCACCTGACTGAACGCCAGGCGATCGTATTCGGACTGCTGCTCGCAGCACTCTCGATGGTGGTGCTGGTGGTGCTGGTGAATCCCCTGACGGCCGTGCTGACCTTCCTGTCACTGATCGGTTACGCGATCATCTACACCGTCTACCTGAAGCGTGCGACACCGCAGAATATCGTCATCGGCGGTGCGGCAGGTGCGGCACCACCGGTCCTGGGCTGGACGGCGGTGACCAACAGCGTGGACCCGCATGCGCTGCTGCTGTTTCTGATCATCTTCATCTGGACGCCGCCGCATTTCTGGGCGCTGGCCATCGCGCGCAGGGATGAGTACGCCAAAGTCGACATCCCGATGCTGCCGGTCACCCATGGCGTGGCGTTCACGCGCCAGTACATCCTGCTTTACACCATCCTGCTGGTGATCGTCACCCTGCTGCCATGGATCACGCAGATGAGTGGCGTGTTCTACCTGTTCGGCGCCCTGGCGCTGGGCGGCGGATTTCTCTACTACGCCATCGCCCTGCGGCTCTCGGAGCGTGGCGATCTGCCGATGAAGACCTTCAGCTACTCGATCACCTATCTGATGGCGCTGTTCAGCTTCCTGCTCATCGATCACTATCTGCCCGCGCCCTAGTCCCGGCCGCAGTTCGACCCTGTTGCGGGTTGCTGGGGCTACAATGCTCGCCATGGATGTCACGCCGATCCTGGATCAGCTCAACCCCGCCCAACGCGAAGCGGTCAGCGCACCGGCCGAACCCCTGCTGGTGCTGGCCGGCGCGGGCAGCGGCAAGACGCGTGTGCTGGTACATCGCATCGCGTGGCTGGTCGCCGTCGAGGGCGTGTCGCCCCAGTCGGTGCTGGCGGTAACGTTCACCAACAAGGCGGCCGCCGAGATGCGCGGGCGCATCGAGCAGCTGCTGGACATGCCATCGGGCCCGCTGTGGGTGGGCACCTTCCACGGTCTGGCCCACCGGCTGCTTCGGCTGCACTGGCGCGAGGCCGGACTGCCACAGGGCTTCCAGATCCTCGATTCAGAGGATCAGCAGCGCCTGCTTCGGCGCGTACTCAAGGGCCTGGAAGCAGACGAGAGCCGCTGGTCACCCAAGGAGGTGCAGTGGTTCATCAATGCGCAGAAAGACGAGGGTCTGCGCCCGCAGCATATCGACACCCGCAACGATCCAGCGCGAGAGGAACTGGTCCGGTTCTATCGCGCCTACCAGGAAGCCTGTGAGCGCGCAGGCGTGGTGGATTTTGCGGAGCTGCTGCTGCGCGCGCACGACCTGTGGCGCGAGCATCCGGAAGTGCTGGCCCATTACCGGCGGCGCTTCCGACATATTCTGGTCGACGAGTTTCAGGACACGAACGCGATCCAGTACGCGTGGCTGCGTGTGCTGGCCGGTGACGCTTCCGTGATGTTCATCGTCGGCGACGACGATCAATCGATTTACCGCTGGCGCGGCGCGCAGGTGGAAAACCTGCAGCGCTTCCAGCGTGACTTCCCGGGCACACGTCTGATCAAGCTCGAGCAGAACTATCGTTCAAGTGCCACCATTCTCAAGGCCGCGAACGCGATCATCGCCAACAACGCCGGCCGACTGGGCAAGAGCCTGTGGACCGATGACAGTGAAGGCGAGCCGATCCGGGTATACGCCGCCTACAACGAGCACGACGAGGCTGAGTTCGTCGTCAACCGGATTCGCGACTGGGTCACCCAGGGCCACCTGCGCCGTGAAGCCGCCATCCTGTATCGCTCCAACGCTCAGTCACGCGTGTTCGAAGAAGCGCTGCTCTCGGCACGCATGCCCTATCGGGTGTACGGGGGCTTGCGATTTTTTGAACGCGCCGAGATCAAGGACGCGCTGGCTTACCTGCGCCTGATCGACAATCGCCACGACGACGCATCGTTTGAACGGGTGGTGAACCAGCCCACGCGCGGTATCGGCGCGCGCACGATGGACGAGCTTCGGGCGCATGCGCGCGGCGCCGGCGCCTCGCTCTGGACGGCCGCCGGCGCGCTGGTCGGCAACGGGCTCGCGGCCCGTGCATCGCGAGCCCTGCACGGGTTTCTGACGCTGATCGAAGGCCTGGCGGCGAACACACGCACCCTGGAGCTTCACGAGCAGACCGAGCACGTGATTGCGGCCTCCGGCCTGCTGGAGCATTATCGCGCCGAGCGGGGCGACCGCGCCGAGGCACGTGTCGAGAATCTCGAGGAACTGGTCAATGCTGCGCAGGGTTTCGACCCCGATGAAGGTGACGATGCACTGCCACGCCTGTCGGCGTTTCTCGCGCACGCAGCGCTGGAAGCCGGCGAGGGCCAGGCGGACAAGTGGGAGGACTGCGTGCAGTTGATGACACTGCACTCTGCCAAGGGCCTGGAGTTTCCGCTGGTGTTCATGGCCGGCCTCGAAGAGGGGCTGTTTCCGCATCAGCGTTCGCTCAACGACAACGCAAGCCTGGAGGAAGAGCGGCGCCTGTGCTACGTCGGCACCACCCGGGCGATGCGCTCGCTGTACCTGACCTACGCCGAGAGTCGTCGTCTGCATGGTGTCGAGAACTACGCAGTGGCCTCCAGATTCATTCGCGAGATCCCTGCGGAGCTCATCGAGGAAATCCGGCCGAATCTCCATGTCAGCCGGCCCATGGCAGGCGCCCGGCCGCTTTCGGGCACCCCACGCTCGCTGCGCGGCGATGACACCGGCATTCAGCTGGGTCGGCGCGTGCGCCATGGCAAGTTCGGTGAGGGTGTCGTGCTGAATCTGGAGGGCGCCGGATCACACGCACGGGTACAGGTCAATTTCGAAGAGTCCGGCAGCAAGTGGCTGGTGGTGGCCTACGCGAACCTTGAATTCATCTGAGTCCCGGCGGGTGCAGCCCGCAAGACACGGAGTGCGCGAATGAAGATTCTCATTCTCGGTGCCGGGCAGGTGGGCTCGACTGCGGCCGACAGCCTGTCGCGCGAGGAGGCCAACGAGGTCACCATCGTGGATCGCGATGCGCGTGTGCTGCGCGAGCTGCAGGATCGTCTCGACCTTCGTACGGTGGTCGGATTCGCATCGCACCCGGATGTGCTGGAGCGCGCAGGGGCCGCCGATGCGGATATCCTCATCGCCCTGACGGACAGCGACGAGGTCAACATGGTGGCCTGTCAGGTGGCCTACACGCTGTATCACACGCCCACCAAGATCGCGCGCATAAGGGCAGCCGAGTACATGGGCCACGATGCCCTCTTTGCGTCTGATGCAGTGGCACTGGACGTGCGCATCAGCCCCGAGCAGCTGGTCACCGAGTACATCGAGCAGCTGATTCATTACCCGGGCGCGCTGCAGGTGCTGGATTTCGCTGAAGGACGGGTGCGCATGGTGGGCGCCCGCGTGCAGCGCGGCGGCCGGCTGGTCGACCGCCCCTTGCGTGAACTTGCGGAGCATATGCCCAATACCGAGGCACGCGTGGTGGCGATCTATCGCGGCGGCGAGAGCATGATTCCCGATGGCGACACCCTGATCATCGAAGATGACGAGGTGTTCTTCATCGCCGGACGCAAGCAGGTCCGTGCGGTCATGAGGGAGATGCGCCCGCTCGATGAGCCGGTGAAGCGCGTGGTCATTGCCGGCGGTGGCAACATCGGGCTGCGACTGGCGCGGGCGCTCGAGCATACCAACCAGGTGAAGATCATCGAACGCGACGCGGAGCGCGCGCGGCACATCTCCGAGCAGCTCGACCGGGCCATCGTGCTCAATGGCGATGCCGCCGACGAGGACCTGCTGCTGGAGGAGAACGTCGACAGTGCGGACGTGTTCTGTGCGGTCACCAACGCCGACGAGGCGAACATACTCTCGGCGATGTTGGCCAAACGGCTCGGAGCCCATCGTGTGCTTGCGCTGGTCAATCGGCCTTCCTATGCCGAACTGATCCAGGCGGGCACCATCGACATCGCCATCTCACCCCAGCAGGTGACACTGGGTTCCCTGCTGGCGCACGTGCGTCGCGGCGACGTGGTCAAGGTGCACAGCCTGCGACGCGGTTCGGCGGAGGCCATCGAGGCCATCGCCCACGGCGAGCGCGAAAACTCGAAAGTCGTCGGTCGGCCGATCGAGGAGATACCGCTGCCGCCGGGCGCGACCATCAGCGCGATCGTCCGCGGCGAGAAGGTCATGGCCGCCCACCACGACAGCGTCATCGAAGCCGAAGACCACGTCATCCTGTTTCTGTCGGATCGCCGCCATATCGATGCGGTCGAGCGGCTGTTCCAGGTCGGCGTGACGTTCGTCTGAACCGGATTCGCTGAGGCCGCGCGGTGAACCCTCCCCAGATGCACTGGAAGATCGTCTCGAAGGTCACCGGCCTGCTGCTGATGCTGTTCAGCGGCGCGATGCTGCCGCCGATTGCCGTCTCGCTGATCTTCGATGACGGCACGTGGCCTGCGTTCCTCATGGCGCTGGTCATCGCGCTGCTGGGCGGCGGTCTGATGTGGCATCCGTTTCGTGCGGTCACGGCGGATCTGCGCATCAAGGACGGATTCATCGTCACCACGGCAATGTGGACGGTGCTGCCCCTGTTCGGCAGCGTGCCACTGATGCTCGTGCCCGTGCCGGACATGGGCTTCACCGACGCGCTGTTCGAGTCGATGTCGGGCCTGACCACGACCGGCGCGACGGTGCTCACCGGACTCGATGACATGGCGCCTGCGGTTCTGTGGTATCGCCAGCAGCTGCAGTGGATGGGCGGCATGGGCATCATCCTGCTGGCGGTGGCGATCCTGCCGATGCTGGGCATCGGCGGCATGCAGCTGTATCGCGCGGAGACGCCAGGCCCGGTCAAGGACAACAAGCTGACACCGCGCATCACCGGGACGGCACGTGCGCTGTGGTATGTGTACGTGACGCTCACGGTGAGCTGCTTTCTGGCGTACTGGGCGGCGGGCATGAGCGCCTTCGATGCCATCTGCCACAGCTTCGCGACCGTGGCGACGGGCGGATTCTCCACGCGCGATGCGAGCATCGGCTATTTCGACAGTCCGCTGATCGAGCTGATCGCCGTGACGTTCATGTTCATCGGCGGCATCAACTTCTCGCTGCACTTCCTGGCCTGGCGCGCACCTTCCCTGAAGCACTACTTGCAGGATGCCGAGTTCAAGGCCTACCTGACGTTCTACTGCGTGATCACGCTCATCGTCGTGGCCTACCTGATGTCCGCCGGCGTCTACGACCGCTTCGATCGGGCCTTCATCAAGGGCCTGTTCCAGGTGGTCTCGTTTGGTACCAGCACGGGTTTTGGCAGCGCCGATTTTTCGAACTGGCCAGGGGCGCTGCCGGTGTTGCTGATCCTGATCAGCTTCGTGGGCGGGTGCGCAGGGTCCACCGCTGCCGGCATGAAAGTGGTGCGCTGGCTGCTGGTGCTCAAGCAGGGTGACCGCGAGCTGCGCCGACTGGTGCACCCGGCGGCGATCATGCCGGTGAAGCTGGGCAGCCGGGCGGTCCCTGACCGCGTCATTGAAGCGGTGTGGGGCTTCTTCTCGGTCTACATGATCGTATTCGCGCTGATGATGCTGGTGATGCTGGCAAGCGGGCTGGACCAGATCACCGCGTTCTCGGCGACCGCGGCGACCCTGAACGTGCTCGGCCCGGGCCTGGGCGATGTCGCCGCCGGCTTTGGCGAGGTCAACATGATCGCGCGCTGGACCGGCATCTTCGGCATGCTGGTGGGCCGACTGGAGGTCTTCACCGTGCTGGTGCTGCTCACGCCGGCCTTCTGGCGTCGCTGAGCGGCTGGCCGGGAGCGCGGCATGGCGAATGTGCGCGGCAATCTCGAAGCCATGCTCGCCCGCGGGCAGGACAGCGCCCTGCTGCGCTTCTCGCTGGGCAATCTGTGCCTGCAGCACGACGACGCCGCGGCGGCCATCGCGCACCTTCAGCAGGCGGTCGCGCAGGATGCCGGCTATTCGGCGGCGTGGAAGCTGCTCGGCCGTGCACTGCGCTCGAGCGGGGACACCGCCGGTGCGCAGCGCGCCTGGGAACAGGGCATCGAGGTGGCCACCGCGCGGGGAGATCTGCAGGCGGCCCGCGAGATGCAGGTTTTCCTGCGCCGGCTGAAGCGCGACCGATGACCCGGGTGCTGGCAATGATCGATGCACTCTGCGACGGGCTGGGTCGTGCGGTGGCGTGGTTTGCGCTGCTGATGGTGGTGCTGATGTGCACGGTGGTGGTGCTGCGCTCGGTGTTCGGACTCGGCTGGATCTGGATGCAGGAGTCCGTGACCTGGCTGCACGCGGCAGCCTTCATGCTTGCAGCGGCGTGGACACTGCAGCGTGACGAACACGTCCGTGTGGACATCCTCTATCGCGGCATGACCGTCAGGCGTCAGGCGCTCGTGCGCATCGTCGGCACCGTAGTGTTTCTCGCGCCCGTGTGCATCTTTCTGTTCGTCCAGAGCCTGGACTATGTGCAGGACGCGTGGCGCTTTCGCGAGCAGTCCCGCGAAGCAGGTGGCCTGCCCTATCCCTTCACACCGCTGCTCAAATCCGTGATCCCGCTGACGGCCGTGCTGTTGCTGCTCCAGGGCGTTGCGCTGTCGATCCGCGATCTCGCCAGCCTGATGGGCATCAGCCCCCGGGAGCACTGAGCGTGGGCTGGATCGCGATCGTGATGTTTTTCGGCGTGGTGGTCGCGCTGATGGCCGGCTTTCCGGTGGCGTTCACGCTGGCCGGCGTGTCGCTGTGGTTTGCGCTGATCGGTGTGGTCACAGGCAGCTTCGATCTGGTGCTGCTGGCCAGCATGCCCAACCGCGTGTTCGGCATCATGACCAACGAGACCCTCGTCGCCGTGCCGCTGTTCGTGTTCATGGGCGTGATGCTCGAGCGCGCCCGGCTGGCCGAGGACCTGCTTGACAGTCTCGGGCGCGTATTCACCGGCATGCACGGTGGGCTGGGCATCGCCGTGATGGTGGTCGGGCTGCTGCTGGCCGCCAGCACCGGCATCGTCGGTGCGACCGTGGTGACCATGGGCCTGCTGGCCCTGCCGACGATGCTGCGAAACGGTTACCGACCAGGCATCGCCGCAGGCACGATCTGTGCGGCCGGAACACTGGGCCAGATCGTGCCGCCCTCGATCATCCTGGTGCTGCTCGGTGACGTGCTGTCCTCGGCCTACCAGCAGGCGCAGCTGCAGCAGGGCATCTTTTCACCGAAAACGGTGGCCGTGGGCGACCTGTTCGCCGGCGCGCTGATCCCCGGCGTGCTGCTGGTCGGGCTGTACATCGCCTACCTGAGCCTGCGCGCGCTGATTCAGCCGGCGAGCATGCCGCAGACGCCCCTGCCCGAGGGCACGCGTCGCTTCACCTGGGGCCTGCTGGGTGCACTGATGCCACCGCTGGCGCTGGTGCTCGCCGTGCTCGGCTCGATCATCGGCGGTCTGGCCACCCCGACGGAAGCCGCCGGTGTTGGCGCGCTCGGTGCTCTGCTGCTGGCCGCCGGCCGGCGCCAGCTCACGCTGGAGCGCCTGCGTGAGGTCACCGGCAGCACCGTGCGCATCAGCAGCATGGTGTTCCTGATCCTCATCGGCGCATCGCTGTTCTCGCTGGCCTTCCGCGGCTTCGGCGGCGATGTGCTGGTCCATCAGCTGCTCACGGGACTTCCCGGGGGCGTGTTCGGCGCTATGCTCGCCGTGATGCTGGCGATGTTTCTGCTGGGCTTCGTGCTCGACTTTATCGAGATCACTTTTGTGGTGGTGCCAATCGTCGGGCCGATCCTGCTGATGATGGGCGTGGATCCGGTCTGGCTGGGCATCATGATCGCCATCAACCTGCAGACCTCGTTTCTGACCCCGCCGTTCGGCTTTGCACTGTTCTACCTGCGTGGGGTGGCACCAGCGACGCTGGAGACCAAGGACATTTATCGCGGCGCGATACCGTTCGTGGCGCTGCAGCTGCTGATGCTCGCCATCCTTGCCGCATGGCCGCAGCTTGCGACCTGGTTGCCGGGAAGGCTCTATGGCTGAGCGTCAGCCCCGCTGGCAGGCACGACAGGTTCACGCATGTCCAGCACGGCCTGTTCGGAGATGGCCTGCCAGGGCGCGGACAGCGTGCGGAAATCACGCTGCGAGGCCCACACGCGGGCGAAGATCTCGTCGCGCTCGGCGAGCTCGGCCATCAGGCGCTCACTGATGTCGCGCAGCCGCGCCAGCACGCTGTCGGGGAAGCGCCTGAGTTCGGTGCGACCCTCGTCGAGCAGCTGACGCAGTGAGCGCGCATTGCGCGCCGCGTACTCGGCGAGCATATCGCAGTTGATCGCCTGACAGGCGATGCGCACGATGGCCTGCAGGTCTGCCGGAAGCCTCTCCCAGGCCTGCTGGTTGATGATGCACTCCAGCGTCGGGCCCGGCTCCTGCCAACCCGGGTAGTAGTAGTAGCGCGCTGCCTGGTGCAGGCCGAAGGCCACGTCGTTGTAGGGTCCGACCCATTCGGCCGCCTCGATGCCACCGCGCTGCAGCGTCGTGAAGATCTCCGAACCGGGCAATGTCACGGGTGTGCCGCCGGCGCGTCGCAGCACCTCACCGCCCAGCCCGGGGATGCGCATGCGCAGGTTCTCGAGATCCGCCGGTGAATTGATCTCGCGGCGAAACCACCCGCCCATCTGTACGCCCGTGTTGCCGGCCGGAAAGGGCACGACACCGAAAGGCGCGTAGACCTCGCGCCACAGCTCGAGACCGCCACCGTAGTACAGCCAGGCATCCATCTCCTGGGCGTTGAGACCGAACGGCACCGAGGTGAACAGCTGCGCAGCCTCGCTGCGGTTGCGCCAGTAGTAGGAGGCGCCGTGGCCCATCTCCGCAGTGCCCCGCGAGACGCTGTCGAAGACCTCGAAGGCGGGGACCAGTTCCCCCGCCGCGAGCACCTGGATGCGCAGGCGCCCGGCGCTGGCCTCACCGATCAGCCTGGCCAGGTTGGCCGCGCCCGAGCCCAGGCCGGGGAAATTCGGCGGCCAGGTCGTGACCATCCGCCATGTGAAGCGCTGCTGGTCGCCGGCGGGCGCATCGCCCTGCTCGCTGGCACAGGCCGCAAGCCCGGCGGCGCCGAGTGTGGTTACGAAGGCACGTCGCTTCATCGGCAAGGGAACTCCGGGGGTCATAGACGCTGCTGGGGTGGTCGCACGGGCGTATTGATAGCAGACGCGCGGCCAGCATGACAGCGCCGGCACCCAAACGGCCCCGGCGCAAGGCCGGGGCCCCCATCCCTGGCTGAAGCACGCCACCCGGGCTTCCTTGCCGGGTTGCCGCTGGATTGCGATTGCTGACATGCTTCGCGGCCAGCATGCCGAACCCCGGCACTAATCGGCAGTCGCGAATGTCGGAGGAAGGACGAGGATCATGATCGCCCTGCTTCAGCGGGTCAGCCGCGCAACGGTGCGCGTGGCGGGCCGGGAGCTTGCCAGTATCGGCCAGGGTCTGCTGGTGCTGGTCGGCGTGGAGCGCGGTGACGGTCAGGCGCAGGCCTTGCGGCTGGCCGAGCGTCTGGTGGCCTACCGGGTGTTTGCAGACGAACTCGGGCGGATGAATCTGGACGTCACGGCGGTCGGCGGCGAGCTGCTGCTGGTGCCGCAATTCACGCTGGCGGCCGATACGCGTCGCGGCAATCGGCCGGGCTTCAGCGCTGCGGCCGGGGCGCAGCAGGGTGAGACGCTGTTCGTGGCGTTCGAGCAGGCGGTGCGCGCACGCTATCCACGCGTGCATACGGGTGAGTTCGGTGCCGACATGCAGGTCTGCCTGTGCAATGAGGGGCCGGTGACGATCTGGCTTCAGGTGCCGCCGGACAACGCTTCCTGAGGGGGCGAATACGCGCAGGCGGGTTGACGTATCATGGAGGGTCCAAGCGACCCCTGGAGAAAGGAACATGGGAATCAGCGGTATCAGCCTGTGGCAGTTACTGATCGTACTGCTCATCGTCGTGCTGATCTTCGGCACCAAGAAGCTCAAAGGCATGGGCGGCGACCTCGGCAGTGCCGTCAGGAGCTTCCGCAAGGCGATGGACGACAAGGTCGGCAGCGATGCGGACGATCCCGAGGATGTCAGCACGCCGAGGCAGCTGGGCAGCAAGCAGCCCGATGCGGACTTCGAGCCCGCCGAGAAGCGCGCAGAACACAGGAAAGAAAGTTCCGGCTGATCCATGTTCGACGTCGGCTTCTGGGAACTGCTGGTCATCGCCGGCCTGGGGCTTCTGATCCTGGGCCCGGAGCGCCTGCCTCGCGTCGTGGGCCAACTGGGCCGCTGGCTGCGGCAGGCGCGGCGCACGGCATCACAGCTGCGCTGGCAGATCGAGCATGAACTCGACCTGAGCGAACGCCGCGATGCCGAACGCAAGCGCGAAGAGACGAAGCGTGCGGCCGGGACGCCCGGGGCAGACACGCCCACGGCAACGGCAGCATCCAGCGTGCCTCCCCAGGGCCATCACGGTGGACCTGCATCGGATGCCGATCAGCCTGCCGATCCGGCCGATGCGGCGCCCGTGTCACCGGCGCCGGGCGCGTTTCCGCACGACCCCGGGGCCCCGGACGACGTATCGATCCCCAAGCCTGAGGTGACCGCCACGGGGGCCGCGCGCACCGCTGGCCCGGCAGATGCCTCCCCCGCCGACGAGCGCAAGGACGCAGCGCGCAGCAGCTGATGTTCAAGCGCCGGAAAAAATCCCCCAGCGAACCTGCGCCGGGCGCGACGGCCGATGAGGAGCAGCTCGCAGAGGGCACGCTGATCTCGCATCTCGTGGAGCTGCGTGACCGGCTGCTCAAGGCGGTACTCGGAGTGCTGCTGGCCTTCGTCGCGATGGTGCCGTTCTCCGAAGAGCTGTTCACGATGGTCGCCAGACCGCTGATGGGTCAGCTCCCCGAAGGTGCGAGCATGGTCGCCATCGGCGTGGCCTCACCGTTCCTCACACCTTTCAAACTCACGTTCTTCCTTGCGGTGTTCGTGGCGATGCCGGTGGTGATCTACCAGATTTGGGCATTCGTGGCCCCCGGGCTGTACCGGCGCGAAAAGCGACTCGGTGTACCGCTGTTGATCTCCAGCATCGCGCTGTTCTACCTGGGCGTGGCTTTCGCCTATTACATCGTTTTCCCGCTGATGTTCGCTTTCTTCACCGCAGTGGCGCCGGAGGGCGTCACCGTGTCGACCGACATCGGCATGTATCTGGATTTCGTGCTGACGCTGTTTTTCGCGTTCGGCATCGCCTTCGAGGTACCGGTGGCTACCGTGCTGCTGGTGTGGACGGGATTCACCACGGTCGAGCGGCTGCGCACGTACAGGGCCTACGTATTTCTGGGCTGTTTCGTCATCGGCATGGTGCTCACGCCTCCCGATGTCATCTCACAGACGCTGCTCGCAGTGCCCGTGTATATCCTCTACGAGATCGGCCTGATCATGGCGAAACTGTTCGGACCGGAGAAAGAGGCCGAAGAGAGCACTGAGGCCGATGCGGGCACCTGAGGCGGCGTTGGGCGAATCGCGCCGGCGCGCTGAGGCGTACAAAGGGTCAAGGAGGATTCACGCGTGATGCTGGAAGGCAGGGTTGCTCTGGTCACCGGCGCGGGCAGCGGTATCGGGCGTGAGATTGCGCTTGCGTTCGCCCGCGAAGGGGCGCGTGTCGGTGTCGGCGACATCGATACCGCCGGGGCCAGAGACACGGTTGCCGCCATGTCCGCCATGCCGGGCACCGGCATGGCGCTGGAGATGGATGTTACCTCCGAGGCGCAGGTCGCCGCCGGTGTACAGCAGCTCGATGAGGCTTTCGGCGGCCTCGATGTGCTCGTCAGCAACGCAGGCATCCAGCACATCGCGCCGATTGTCGACCTCGATTACGGCGCCTGGCAGCGGGTCATGAAAATCCATTTGGACGGTGCGTTTCTCACCACGCGCGCCTGCATGCGCGTGATGCAGCGCCGCGCGCGCGGCGGCGCGATCATCCTGATGGGCTCGGTGCATTCCAAGGTGGCCTCGCCGCTGAAGGCGCCCTATGTGGCCGCCAAGCACGGTCTGCTGGGCCTGGCTCGGGTGATTGCGCGTGAAGGCGCAGCCGACGGCATCCGCGCGAACGTCATCTGCCCGGGTTTCGTGCGAACACCGCTGGTGGATCGCCAGATCCCGGAGCAGGCGGCGGAGCTGGGCATCACCGCAGAGGCAGTGATCAGCGACGTGATGCTCAAGGACACCGTCAACGGTGAATTCACGACCCTCGATGATGTGGCGCGCACGGCCGTGTTCCTCGCAGCTTTCCCGACGGCGGCACTCACCGGCCAGTCACTGGTGGTGAGCAACGGCTGGGTCATGGAGTAGCCGCCGGGATGGTCGAGCCCGCGCCACGCAACATCACCCTGGCGCTGCAGGGCGGTGGTGCCCATGGCGCCTTTACCTGGGGCGTGCTGGATCGGCTCCTGGAAGATCCCCGGCTGCGCATCACCGCGATCAGCGGGACGAGCGCCGGGGCGCTGAATGCCGCCGTGCTGGCAGCAGGCCTGCAGCGCGACGGGGTCGCCGGCGCCCGCGCAGCACTTGACGACTTCTGGCGCACGATCAGTCGCTACGGGGCCTTCAGTCCGTTCAGTCAGTCCGCCGCCAGTCCGTGGGCGCCCTGGGTGATCTGGATGGAGGGCCTCGCGCGGCTTGCATCACCCTATGATGTGAATCCCTTGAACCTGGATCCGCTGCGCCGCACGCTGGAGCAGAGCATCGATTTCGAGCAGCTGCGCGACTGCACCGCAATCAAGCTGTTCGTCAGCGCGACGAATGTGCTCAGTGGCGCGCTGAAGGTGTTCACTACACCGGAGCTGTCGGTCGACAGCCTGCTCGCCTCCGCCTGCCTGCCGCGCCTCCACCATGCCGTTCGCATCGGCGACGACCACTTCTGGGACGGCGGCTACATGGGCAATCCCGTGCTCGAGCCGCTGCTCGCCGGTTGCGATGCCAGTGACGTGCTGATCGTGCAGGTCAACCCGACACGGCGCGAAGCATTGCCTCGCGGCGCCGAGGCGATTGACGATCGCATCAACGAAATCACGTTCAACGCCAGCCTGATGCGCGAGATTCGCAGCATCGCGCACCTCAACCGCCTGGTCGAACATGGTCTGGCCACCCAAGGCACGCTGACGCAGATGTTTCTGCACATGATCGGTGCGGAGGAAGTGACAAGCGGTCTGGGGCTGCGCAGCAAATTCGATACACGCTGGACGTCGCTGACGAGGCTGCGTGACGCCGGTCGCCGCAAGGCCGACGAATTCCTTGACGCGCATTTCGCGGCACTGGGAAAGTCGACCACGCTGGCGCTGTCGGAGTGGGCACCGACATACGCGCTGCCAGGGTCCGGGAAGGTCACCTAATACCTACAGCCACCCGGAACACCTGCCCGAAGCGCTGAGCTCACCGGGTGCCGACCATCTCCTCGGCCAGACGGAACAGGGTCTGCGGTGCGCAACCCTCGGCCTTGTTGTTGGCGATCACATAGGCGGGCCGACCGGCGGCCAGCGCGCGCCTGCACATCGCCGCGATGGCCGGACGGTTGCTGCGATCCTCCGCCTGCAGGTGGGTGAACGGCGCGAAGCGCGCCTTGGCGATCTCGTAGCTGTCGCCGGTGCGAAGGTTCCAGCGCAACAGCAGCGGGCCGCGGGTAGCCAGGGTCGCTGGCAGCCGGGCGAGCTGCTCTTCGATCGACGCTGCCGCGGGGTGCACGGTGAAGCAATAGAAGCTGCCCGTGCGCTCGAGCGCCGCGAACACCGGCTCGCACAGCAGCTGTGGATTACGCAGTTCCAGCGCTCGCGGCAATGCCGGGGGCAGACTCGAAAGCATGGCCTCCAGGCGCTCTGCGAACGGCACCGGGTCGCGAATCCAGGCCTCGGGCATCGGCGGGATCTGCAGCAGCACCATCCCGAGCGTCGCGCCCAGACCCTCCATGACAGGCTCGACCACGCATCGCCGGGCCACGGCGGGATCCAGAAAGCGGGGATTTTCCCGCCTGCCCGTGCGTGCGGATGACTGGCGCAGGACGGGCGAGGTGAGTTCAGCGGGGGCCTTGACCACGAAGCGGAAATCCGCCGGCACCTGCTGCGCATAGCCGGCGTACTGAGCGGCGCTCAAAGGCGCGTAGTAGCTGCGATCGATGCTCACCGTCCTGAGCAGCGGATGGGCCGCATACGCGGACAGCCCCTGATGAGCCAGCACCGCCTCGGGGTATTCCCGCGCCCATACCTGTCCGGCCCAGCCGGGAAACGCCCAGCTCGAGGTGCCGAAGCGGAAGTCAGGCGGCACGGCCTGCGCCAGGCGCCGCAGCGAATCGGACGCTGGTGCGGCCTCGACGAGGCCTGGTGGCTGTGCACTGAACAGCCCCATCTGGTCGTCGCGGCGAAGCGGCATCAGGCCCTGCCCTGTCGGCGTGTGCAACTCATACGGCCAGGTTCTCCTCGTGACGAGGCCTGGCAGGGCACTCGTCGGGGCTGCGCGGATCGCGCCCCACATTGTAGCCGTCGCCGAGGCCGCTCACGCGTCGGGCCGGACCTTGAACTCCACGTGAAAACCGGTCTGGCGCCACGCGAGCCATACCAGCAGGAACCACGCCATCAGCAGTGCCGAGAGATTCCACTCGATGATGTTGTTGACGGCCGAACGGTCGAACGCCCATTCGGCGGCCGGAATGCTTGCAAGCCCGGCCACCAGCATCAAGGCGCAGCCGGCAACCATCAACCTTGGCACCCAGGCCTTCGGGGGTGTCAGGCCTGCGCGAAGCCGATGCCACAGTACGCCGGTGATCAGCAGCTGGGCAAGATAGCTGAACGCGAAAAACACCGTCACGCCGTAGCGGCGCATCAGCCGGTAGGCATCGCCTTCGGTGCCCAGAAATGTCGCATAGAGGATCAGAAATACGCCGGCGATGTAGCCGATCAGCTCGATGGCCGCCAGTCTGATGCACGAACGCTCGCCCAGCTGCGCCAACCAGCAGCACGACAGACGCCAGAAAAGCATCATCAGGACGGCCGTGGCGATCATGGTGGCGCGAAAGAAGAAGATGACCGGCTCGTTTCGGCCGGCGGCACTGATGCTGGCGCAGCCCTCCAGGTAGACGTTGCACTGGGGAATCAGTCCAAGTGATTGCGACAGCCACAGGGACAGGTTCGCCCCGATGGCGGGCACCAGGAATACCAGCAGGGGCAGGGCTCTGAGCGACATCTTGCCTGGTTCTGACCGAAGCGGCGCAGGCGCGTTCCGCCGGCCGCGGACCGTAATGTATCAGCGCTTGCGCACGGTGATCGTATCCGGCGGCGGTGTGCGAAGCTGCGATTCCCTGTGCATGGCCTGCTCGGCCGCCGCCAGCAGGCCCTGGACCTCACTGCCGTCCTCCGGATAGCTGGCCACGCCAACGCTGACATGCACGCGCTGCATCTGCGCGCCAAGTCGCAAGGTGGTCGCGAACACGACGTTGCGGATCCGCTGGGCCACGGTATCGGCGACATCGCGCGGGGTCTCGGCGAGAAACACGGCGAAGCGCTCATCGCCGAGTCGCGAGAGCGCGTCGCTGGTACGCACCACCCGCAGCAGCGCGTCACTGACCAGGCGCAGGGCCTGCGCGCCGCCGACGCTGGCGTCCGTGCCGCCGAGCCGCTGGAAGTCATCGATGCTGACCATCAGCAGGGAATAGCGTCGCTGGTAGCGTTTCGCGCTGTCGTGCTCACGCAGGAGCAGTCGCTCGAAAGCGCGCGCGTTGAGCAGGCCGGTGAGTGCATCGCTGTCCGCAAGGGCCTGGATGCGGGCGCGGGCCGCACCCAGCTGGCCCAGCAGCAGTGCACTGAGTGTCGTCACCAGCCACAGCGGCAGCAGCTGCAGCAGTGCGGCGCCGAGCAGCGCCGTGGACGGCGTCACGCCAGGGGCCAGCAGGGTCAGCGCGACATAGGCGAGCGTGACGACAAGCGCGGTGAGCAGCAGACTGCCACGGCCCAGCGCGAAGGCGCTGGCCACCAGCGGCAGGAAATAAAGATTGGCGAGACCCGATTCATGCATGCCCGTGAGGACCAGCAGCGCAGTGATGAACACGATCATGCAGGCAAGCTCGAGCGCCAGGCGCACGCGCGCAGATCCCAGGCCCATCGCCAGGGACACGCCCAGCAACGCCAGTGCGGCTGCGTAGGCGCCCAGCATCAGCAGCAGCGCAGGTTCCCCGAAGGCTGTGGGCTGGGCAAGCAGCAGGTACAGCACGACCACCAGCGCGAGCAGGATCTGTACGCCATACACGCTGCGGGCGAATCCGGCGGCCTCCAGACGATCGAGCTCCACCGCGGTGTCTACGGATGGCATCGAATCAGCGCCTAGTCCGGTGACCACAGCCGCGCACTGGTCTGGCGCCGGGGGCCGGACTCAAGCAGTTCGCCGGGGCCCACCAGCCTGATGCCCTGTGCCTCAAGCGATGGCAGTGCGGATTCGAGAAAGTCCAGGGTCACGGCGTGCGGGTGACCGATCCCCACCGCGCTGCCCTGCGCGCGCGCGAGTTGCGCCAGGCGGGCGAACTCCCCCGCGATGGCGTCAGGCGTGGGCGTATGGTCGAGAAAGACGTCGCGGCGCAGCGCTGGCACCGCGAGCGCGTGAGCAAGCTCAAGCGCGACTGTCTGCGTGGTCGTGCGACTGTCCACCCAGTAGAGCGGCTGCCGATCCGCAAGCTCCTCCATGAGCCATCGCATCAGCCCGGGATGCGCGGTGACCAGACTGCCCATATGGTTGTTCACCCCGGCGACATGCGGGACCGAATCCAGCGCAGCAGTCAGTGTTTCGCGAAGCTCCATGCGCTGGGTGTCCAGGTAGATGCCGCCTGGCCCCACCGGCACCGTGTCCCCGCTTGCCTGCATGGGCAGATGCAGCATCACCTGCTTGCCGCGCGCATTGGCGGCGCTCGCAAGGGCAGTGGCATAGGGTGTGTGCGGCAGCACCGCGACCGCCACCCGCCCCGGCAGACGTATGGCGCGCATGCCCGGCCCGAGCTGGTAGCCCAGGTCATCGATGATGATGGCAATACGCGGCGCTGTCGCGCCGGGTGTGGATGCGCGGGCTGCCTCAGCCGGGGCGTGCAGGCCCGCCAGTGCGACGAGCAGACCGGCGAACGCGCCGGTCAGTGTCCGCGTCACTGTGCGCGGCTGTGCATGACCCCTGTACTGCGCAGCCAGTGCAGGGCCTCGCGCAGCTGAAAATCATCGTCAAGGTGGGCAGGTCCGAACGCCGACGTGCGATCGGCGGGTTGCTGTACGAGCACGTCGGGCTGGATGCCCTGCTCGTGGATCGACGCACCTGACGG
>CAYLNP010000001.1:49380-55894 GCA_964384925.1 uncultured Woeseiaceae bacterium | reverse complement strand
AAGCCCCCAACCGATTTCGAGTCGGTGCCGTTATGACCGCTTCGGTACCTCTCCAAGGCCGCGAATTGTAACGCAAAAGTCCGACAGCGTGATCGACCATTCGCGTTGCAGCCGCGCAACAGCACGCGGCTGTGCGTGGCATCGCACTCCGCTGCGGACCGCTGCCGCTATAATCCGGCGACAGGCCCTCCGGCGACCGATGGAATGTGAGCTATCTTGCGGAATCTGTTGCTCATTTCGGTGTGCGTGGCGCTGTCGACCTGCTCCGCGCCACCCCCGCTGCTGACCCAGATATTGACGCTTGGGGAGCTGCGCGTGGTTACGCGCAACTCCCCCGTCAGCCACTACCTGGGGATCGACGGTCCGATGGGTCCCGAGTACGAACTCGCGCGCGGCCTTGCCGACGCGCTGGGTGTGCGTCTGACCATTTACGCCCCTGAGAGCTTCGACGACACGCTGGATGAACTGGTTCGCAGACGGGCCCATATCGCGGCCGCCGGACTGTCAGTGACCAGTACTCGCCAACGCCACGTCGATTTCGGCCCGGTCTACGAGACTGTGCGTCCGCAGGTCATTTCCCGTGCAGGGGGCCCTCCGGCAGACAGCATCGAGCAGCTCGCCGATACGCGTATCGAGGTGATCGCAGGCTCCAGTCACGCCGACCTGCTGGAGGCAGTACGACAGACTCATCCGGAACTTACCTTTCAGGCTGTCCAGGGGGCGGAAGTCGATGGACTGCTCTACCGTCTGGCGGCCGGGGAGATCGACTTCACGGTCGTCGACTCCACCGAGTTCGTCGTCGCCCGGCATATCTATCCCGATCTGCGCGTGGCCTTCGATCTCGGCGAAGACGAACAGGTGGCCTGGGCGCTGAGCCAGCAGCCAGGCGATGATTCTCTGCGCGAGCGCGTCCATGGATACTTCGCAAAGATCGAAGCCGAAGGCGCGCTCGCCGACATCTTCAGGCGCTACCTCGAACCTGCCCAGGACTACGACTACGTCAGCACGCGCGCGTTTGTGAACCACTTCGATTCGCGTCTGCCGCAGTTCCGCGACTACTTCGTCGAGGCGGCGCAGGCGACCGGGCAGGACTGGCAACTGCTCGCCGCCGTGGGCTATCAGGAGTCGCACTGGAATCCGCAGGCGGTCTCACCCACCGGGGTGCGTGGCATCATGATGCTCACCCAGCGCACCGCCGATGCGCTCGACATCGAAGATCGCATCGATCCCTACAAGAGCATCATGGGCGGTGCGCGCTACCTGTCGATGATGCGCGAGCGCATCCCGGAACGCATCAGTGAGCCCGACCGCACCTGGCTGGCGCTGGCCGCCTACAACATCGGCTGGGGACACCTCGAGGACGCGCGCGTGATCACCGAGATCAACGGCGGCAATCCCGACAGCTGGGACGAGGTGCGAACACATCTGCCGTTGCTCACCCAACGCCAATGGTACAGCCGCGTGCGGCGTGGCTTTGCCCGCGGCTGGCAGCCGGTGCACTATGTCGACAACATCCAGCGCTACTACAGCATCCTGCAGTGGATGACAGCCAGCGAGCGCTGGACGCTGCCCGATGAAACCGACGAGGCGCCGTCGCACGAAAACGTCGACCCCATAGGCACACTGGCCGGATCGCGCTGACTCAAACCGATCGGGCAGGCGCGTCAGAAGCTTCATCCCGTGTCTTGGCGCTCCCATGACGGTTCCGGCGTCGCCCACTGGGGCTCAAGTATCTGCCAGCCCCCTTCAACCCCGACGCGCGGCAAAGAACCCACGCAGCAAGGCACCACACTCCTGCGCCATCACACCACCAGTGACTTCGAGGCGATGGTTGAGCGTGTCGTGCTGCACCAGGTTCATGATGCTGCCGCAGGCCCCTGTGCGCGGATCCGGCGCGCCGAACACCAGACGCTGCACGCGCGCATGCACCATCGCCATCGCGCACATCGGGCAGGGCTCCAGCGTCACGTAGAGCGTGCTCCCTGCCAGCCGGTAGTTCCCCAGCTTTCGCCCGGCCTCGCGCAGCACGATGACTTCAGCGTGAGCGCTTGCATCATGCAGGCCGATGGGCTGGTTCCATCCCTCGGCGAGCACCTCGTCACCGGCGAGCAGCAGCGCGCCGACAGGAACTTCACCGTGCGCCTGGGCCTGCTGAGCAAGCGACAGCGCGCGGGACATCCAGTGGTCGTCTACTCCCACTCGATCGTCGCCGGCGGCTTGCCGGAGATGTCATAGGTGACGCGCGAGATGCCGGCCACCTCGTTGATGATGCGTCGCGACACCAGATCCAGAAACTCATAGGGCAGATGGGCCCAGCGCGCGGTCATGAAATCGATGGTCTCGACCGCGCGCAGCGCAATCACCCAGTCGTAGCGTCGCCCGTCGCCCATCACCCCGACCGAACGCACCGGCAGGAACACGGCAAAGGCCTGGCTGACGCGATCGTAGAGATCATGCCGGCGCAGCTCCTCGATGAAGATTGCATCGGCTTCGCGCAGCAGGTTCGCGTACTCGGCGTGCACTTCACCGAGGATGCGCACCCCCAGGCCGGGGCCAGGAAACGGATGGCGATAGACCATCTCGTGGGGCAGACCCAGCTCCACGCCGAGCCGTCGCACCTCGTCCTTGAACAGGTCACGCAGCGGTTCGATGAGCTTGAGTTTCATGTGCTCAGGCAGGCCGCCGACATTGTGATGCGACTTGATGACGTGCGCCTTGCCGGTCTTGCTGCCTGCCGATTCGATGACATCCGGATAGATCGTGCCCTGGCCCAACCAGTTGACGTCCTGAAGCTTCGCCGCCTCTTCATCGAACACCGCGATGAACTCGGCACCGATGATCTTGCGCTTTCGTTCCGGGTCGGCTTCGCCCGCGAGCGCTGCGAGAAACCGCTCGGCCGCATCGACACGAATGACGTTCACCCCGAGATGCTCGGCGAACGTGGCCATGACCTGATCGCCTTCGTGCAGGCGCAGCAGGCCATGATCGACAAACACGCAGGTGAGCTGATCGCCGATGGCCGCGTGCAGCAGCGCTGCGACCACCGAGGAGTCCACACCGCCGGAAAGCCCCAGAAGCACCCGGTCGGCGCCGACCTGCTCGTGCACCCGCGCGATGTGCTCGGCGGCGATGTTGCCGGAGGTCCATACCGGCGGGCAGCCGCAGATCTCCAGCACGAAGCGCTCGAGTATCGCGCGGCCCTGCAGGGTGTGGGTGACCTCCGGATGAAACTGCAGACCGAAGAAGCGACGCTTTTCATCGGCCATTGCCGCCAGCGGCGCGCTCGGCGTGCTGGCCACGGCGGCGAATCCCGGTGGCAGGCGCTCGACACGATCGCCGTGACTCATCCACACCTTCAGTCGATCGGCACCTGTGGCATCGCGCTCGTCCACCAGACCCGCCAGCAGTGGCGTATCGCCCTTCAGCGTAACCTCGGCGTAGCCGAACTCGCGATGCGAGGAGCCCGCGACTTCACCGCCAAGCTGGGCCGCCATGGTCTGCATGCCGTAGCAGATGCCCAGCACCGGCACGCCCAGATCGAAGACTTCGCTGGCGGCGCGGGGACCCTCGTGCGCGGTGACCGATTCGGGCCCGCCCGAGAGAATGACGCCGGAGGGCGCGAAGGCCGCAATCGCAGCCGCGTCCGTGTCCCACGGATGGATCTCGCTGTAGACACCCGCCTCGCGCACGCGGCGCGCGATCAGCTGCGTGTACTGCGAACCGAAGTCGAGGATCAGGATGCGGTGAGCGTGCAGGTCCGGCAGGGCCGCTGCGGCTTCGGGGTTCAAGGGCGTCTCCGGTTCACTCGACGCGGTAGTTGGGTGCTTCCTTGACGATGGTCACGTCATGCACATGGCTTTCGCGCACGCCGGCAGACGTGATGCGCACGAACTGCGGACGCGTGCGCATCTCCTCGATGGTCTGGCTGCCGGTGTAGCCCATGGCTGCACGAAGACCGCCGGCGAGCTGGTGGACGATGTTCACCAGGCTGCCCTTGTAGGGCACACGGCCCTCTATACCCTCGGGCACGAGCTTCTCGAGTTCCTCGGTGGTGTCCTGGAAGTAGCGGTCCTTGGAGCCGTGCGAGCCGGCCATCGCGCCCAGCGAGCCCATGCCGCGGTAGGCCTTGTAGGAGCGGCCCTGGAAGAGTTCGACCTCGCCCGGAGACTCCTCGGTGCCGGCGAACAGACCACCGATCATGATCGAATGCGCGCCGGCGGCGATCGCCTTGGCCAGATCGCCCGAGTAGCGGATGCCGCCGTCGGCGATCAGTGGCACGCCGCTGCCTTCGAGGGCCTTGGCCACCTCGGCCACCGCGGTGATCTGCGGGACGCCGACACCGGCGACCACGCGGGTAGTGCAGATGGAGCCCGGGCCGATACCGACCTTGACGCCGTCCGCACCCGCCTCGACCAGCGCAAGCGCGGCTGCGGCGGTGACGATGTTGCCGCCGATGACCTGCATCGCCGGGTAGCGCTGCTTGATGGCGCGCACCCGATCGAGCACTCCGCGGGAATGTCCGTGCGAGGTGTCCACGACGACGACATCCACGCCCGCCTCGACCAGGGCTGCAACACGCTCGTCGGTGTCGTGACCGGTGCCAACGGCTGCGCCGACGCGCAGCGCACCACGCGCATCCTTCGCGGCCATCGGAAAATCCTTGGCCTTCTGAAAGTCCTTGGCCGTGATCATGCCGCGAAGTCGACCCTTGGCATCGACCACCAGCACCTTCTCGATACGGTGGCGGTGCAGCAGCAGCAGCACTTCCTCGGGATCGGGGTTCTCGCGCACGGTCACGAGCTTTTCACGCGGCGTCATGACCTCCGAGACCGGGGCATCCAGCCGGGTCTCGAAGCGCAGGTCGCGGTGGGTGACGATACCGACCGGCATGTCGCCATCCACGACCGGCACGCCGGAGATGTTCTTGGCATGGGTCAGGGCGATGACGTCCCGGATGGTCACGTCGCGGCCGACCGTGATCGGGTCGTTGATGATGCCGCTTTCGTATTTCTTGACCCGGCTGACCTCTCGCGCCTGCGCAGCCACGGTCATGTTCTTGTGGATGATGCCCATCCCGCCTTCCTGCGCCAGCGCGATGGCCAGACGCGATTCGGTGACGGTATCCATGGCCGCCGAGAGCACCGGCAGGTTCAGCCGGATCTCGCGCGTCAGCCAGGTCCCGAGATCGACCTCGCGGGGCAGGACCTCGGAGTAGGCCGGTTGCAGCAGGACGTCGTCGAAAGTCAGGGCGTCGTGGACGATGCGCATCGGTGAGTGCCTGTGCCGGCTGCGGGTTAACCGCGCATTATACCGGCCCGGCGGCTGTCCCGTAAACAGCAGCACTGGCGCCGCGGCGGCCGCCACACCGCCTATACTGCGTGCCCATGAGCGATCTGTTCGAACCCACGCGCGATGTCTTTACCGTCAGCCGACTGAACCGCGAGGCCAGCCTGCTGCTCGACGAGGGCTTCGGACGGCTCTGGATCGAAGGTGAGCTCTCGGGCCTGGCGCGCCCCTCCTCCGGGCACCTCTATTTCTCACTGAAGGACGAACGTGCGCAGATCCGCTGCGCGATGTTCCGCCAGAACAACCGCAAGCTTGCGTTTGTGCCGGGCGACGGGCTGCAGGTCCTGCTGCGTGCACGCGTCAGCCTGTACGAGCCGCGCGGCGACTACCAGCTCATTGTCGAGCACATGGAAGAGGCCGGCCTCGGCCAGCTGCAGCGGGAATTCGAGGCGCTGAAAGCGCGGCTCGCTGCCGAAGGCCTGTTCGACGAAGCGCGCAAGCGCCCGCTGCCGCTGCTGCCTCGCCGGATCGGCGTCGTTACCTCTCCGACCGGCGCGGCGCTCAGAGACATTCTCACCACGCTGCGGCGACGCTTCGCCGCGGTACCGGTGCGCATCTACCCCACGCAGGTCCAGGGCCGCACCGCAGCAGGCGAGATTGCCGCAGCCCTTGCGCTTGCCAGTCAGCGGTCTGACTGCGATGTGCTGATCCTGGCGCGCGGCGGCGGCAGCCTCGAAGACCTGTGGGCCTTCAATGAAGAAGTGGTGGCACGTGCGATCGTCGGCTGCCGTGTGCCCGTGATCGCCGGCATCGGGCATGAAGTGGACGTCACCATTGCGGATTTTGCCGCCGACCTTCGCGCGCCCACGCCGACGGGCGCTGCCGAACGCGCGGTGCCCGACAGCCGCGAGTGGGACAAGGACCTCCAGGCTCACTACCGCCGACTGCACCAGGAGATGAGCCGTATCCTGGGTTTGCGGGAGAACCGGCTGGCGACGCTTGCTCACCGGCTGGCGCGCGTGCACCCGGGCATGCGCCTCGCGCGCGATGCCCAGCGCCTCGACGGCCTGGAACGCCGCCTCGCCGCCGCGATCTCGGCGCGCCTGGCACAGGTGCGCAGACGCCTGGACGCAGTAGCCACGCGCATTCAGCGCCACTCGCCGGCGCTGCGCCTGCGCGACTTGAGACACCGCAACGCCGTGCTCGCGCGCCGCCTGGCGCAGGCGAT
>CAYLNP010000001.1:35769-49370 GCA_964384925.1 uncultured Woeseiaceae bacterium | reverse complement strand
GGCCACCACGACACGGGCGCTGGGCGCGGTCAGCCCGCTGGCGACGCTGGAGCGCGGCTATGCGATCCTGACCCTGCCAGACGGCCAGGTGCTGCGAAACGCCGCCCACACCCGCCCCGGGGAGCGGCTCGATGCGAGGCTGGCGCATGGGCGGCTGCAGATGACAGTGGTTCACAGCGACGCCGACGAGCCACAGTAGCGGCGTACGCAGCTGCCGGCGCGCGCCGGCACGGATCAGCTCGCCCGCTGAGTCTGGAGAAAGCGCGCCACCGGCGGGCGCAGGCGATCCATGTCCACCAGAAAGGCGTCATGCCCCTGGATCGACGGCAGCGGCACGAATTCCACCGCCCGTTCCGGCGCGGCCAGCGCATCGGCCAGCTCGCGCTGTTGATGCAACGGAAACAGGAAGTCTGTCTCCACCCCGATGATCAGGGCGCGCTCGAGCTGCACGCCGGCCAGACCCGCGGCCACGCTGCCCCCATGGTCGGCCACATCGAACAGGTCCATCGCGCGCGACAGATACAGGTAGCAGTTCGCGTCGAACTCCCCGGTGAACTTGACCGCATGCGACTCGAGGTAGGATTCGACCTCGAAGTCCATGTCAAAGGCGTCCCCGGTGATGCGTTCGGCGGCGATGCGTTCGCGGCCGAAGCGCTGGCGCCATTCCTCGGCCGAGCGATAGGTGATCATGCCGAGCTTGCGGGCCAGGCGCATGCCGCGCAGCGGACCACGACCCGGTGTGTAACGACCGTGTTGCCAATCAGGGTCCTGGCGCACCATTTCACGCTGGAGCGATCGCAGCGCAATGGCGAACGACTCGGCGCGCGCCGCCGACGAGATGCTGATCAGGCCGCGGCTGCAACCCGGGTGGCCGATCAGCAAGGCCAGCGCGCTCATGCCGCCCATCGACGGACCGATCACCGTGTGCAGCCGACGGATGCCCAGCGAGCGTACGACCTGCCAGGCCGATTCGGCGATGTCTTCGAGAGAAAGCACGGGAAAGTCGAGCTGATACGTACGACCGGTTTTGGGATCCTTCGAGGCCGGTCCGGTGCTGCCAAAGCAGCTGCCCAGCGAATTGACGCAGATGACGAAATAGCGCTGGGTGTCGACAGGCTTGCCCGGACCGATCATCTCCTCCCACCAGCCCGGCGCAGGATCCTCGGGCGACGAGGCCGCATGCGCCGAAGGGGACATGCCGGTGAACACCAGCACGGCATTGGCGCGGTGCCGGTCGAGTCGACCCCAGGTTTCGAAGGCGATCACCGGTGCATGCAGGCGTCCGCCGCGATGCAGGGCGAATTCTCCTTCCAGCGTCAGGGTCTTGCGGGCAGTCATGCCGCGATTCTACGCAAGCGTCGCGCCGGCAGCCCAAACGAGCGGTTAGGTCGCCATAGCGTTCGGGCATGATCCGGACGCGGCCGTGAACGCCGACCCGGCGCGTTCAGTCGCTGCGGCCCTTCATGCGCTTGATCATGCGCTCGCGCTTGTGCTTCTGGCGCGGCGTCAGCGTATTGCGCCTGCCGGCGAAGGGGTTGTCGCTGGAGCGAAACTCCAGGCGAATCGGCGCGCCCTGCAGGCGGAACGCATCACGGAAGCGATTGACCAAGAAGCGGCGATAGGCCTTGGGCACGCTGTCGGTCTGGTTGCCGTGAATCACGATCACCGGCGGATTGCGACCGCCCTGGTGCGCGTAGCGCAGCTGGATGCGACGTCCGCGCACCAGCGGCGGCGGATGCTGCGCCACGGCCGCGCGCAGCACGCGCGTGAGTTCCGGTGTGGCCAGGTCGGCCGTGGCGGCCCGATGGGCGCGGCGCACGCTGGCCATCAGCTCGCCGATGCCGGTGCCGTGCAACGCCGAGACGAAGTGCAGCGGTGCAAAATCGATGAACGGCAGCTTCACGTCGATCTGCCGGCGCACCGTGTCGCGCTGCTCCACCGGCAGGCCGTCCCACTTGTTCACACCGAGCACCAGCGCACGGCCGCGTTCAAGCACCAGCCCGAGCAGCGAGGCATCCTGGTCGGTGATGCCCTCGCTGGCGTCGAGCATCGCGATCACGACGCTGGCGGCGTCGACGGCCTGCAGTGCCTTGATGATGGAGAACTTCTCGATGCCCTCCTCCACACGCGAGCGGCGTCGGATGCCGGCGGTGTCGATCAGAATGTAGTGCTGACCGTCGCGTTCGAAGGGCACGCGGATGCTGTCCCGGGTCGTGCCCGGCTGATCGAAGGCCACCACCCGATCATCGCCCACCAGGCGATTGACCAGCGTCGACTTGCCGACGTTGGGCCGGCCGATGACCGCCACGGTGATGCCCTGGTCCGCCGCCGGCGGCGCGTCTGCATCATCAGCGACGGACTCGCTTGCAAAGCGCTCGAGCACCTCGTCCATCATGGCCGCGACGCGATCGCCATGCGCGGAGGAGATCGCGATGGCCTCACCGAGGCCCAGCGCGTGGAACTCGGCGCAGGCGACGTCGGGGTCCAGGCCCTCCGCCTTGTTGACGGCGACGATCACCCGCATGCCGCGGCGTCGAAGTTCATTGGCAATACGTTCATCGCCCGCGGTCCGTCCGCCACGGGCATCGACCAGCAGGATGACCGCATCGGCCTCATCGAGTGCCCGCCAGGTCTGCCCGGCCATCAGCTCGGACAGATCGTCATCGCGTTCACCAACCCCGCCGGTATCCACCAGCACGTAGGGCACCGGCCCGATGCGCCCGAAACCATACTGGCGATCGCGCGTGAGCCCTGGAAAGTCTGCAACCAGTGCGTCTCGGGTTCCGGTCAGCCGGTTGAACAGCGTCGACTTGCCGACATTGGGTCGGCCGGCGAGCGCGATGACTGGCAGCATGGCGGAACTCCGCGGTGCGCACGGCGCCCCGGGCTGGTGGTCCTAATTCTGGTCGCGGTTCTCGTCGCGCACGCGATACGCGGCAAGGCGACCGTCCTCGAGCTGGGCGACGACCAGGTCACTGACACTCAACAGTCCCAGCACCCGACCCGAGCCGACGCGCTGGCGGGCCTGGAAGCTTCCGTCGTCGGCCGACAACCAGTGCAGATAGCCTTCGAAATCACCGACCACCACCGATGCTCCAGCGGTCACGGGCGCGGTGAGATCGCGCATCCGCATATCGTTATTGATCCACACGCTGTTGCCGTTGCCGCGTGACGCGGCGAGCACTTCGCTGTTGGCATCGGCGATGTAGAGTCTGCTCAGGTCGGCGCCAACGCCGGCATAGCTCGAAAAATCACGCGCCCACAGCACCTGCCCGGACTCCAGCGCGAGACTTGCCAGACGCCCCTGGAATCCCACCACGTACAGATCGCGACCCAGCACGACGGGACGGGCATTGATGTCGACCAGGCGTTCGAGTTCAGTACGGCCCGCGGGCGGTGCGAGCTGCTGTTCCCACAGCGTCTCGCCGTTCGACAGGGCATAGGCACCGATGCGACCGCTGTCGAAGGCGGCCAGCACCGAGGTGCCGCTGATGACCGGAGGGGAGTTACCGCGCAGCGTCAGACTGGGCACGGTGTGATCGCTGGCCCACAGCCTGCGCCCGTCCAGCGGCGCCAGCGCGATGAGACGCCCATCCACTGTGCGCACGACGATGGCCCGCGGCGAGGCGGCGGGTGCGGTCAGCACCTCGCCACCGACGAAAACCCGCCAGCGCTCCGTCCCGGTGGCTCCGTCCAGCGCGATGACATTGCCGTCGATGGTGCCGAAGATGACCAGATCTTCGCTGACGGCCGGTCCGCCCGCCAGACTCATGCGGGTATTGACCTGCCAGATCCGCGTCCCCTCGAGCGCGTCGACCGCGATCACGCGGCCATCGTGCCCGCCGGCGAACACGCGCGCGCCATCGGTCGCCGGTGCAAGGCCGAGACGCAGCCGATCACCGCCGCCCCCGGTGGAGGCCTGCCAGACGCGATCGATACGCAGGCTGGACTGGAAGTCGACGAGCTCGGCGGGCGCCTCGACGGGATCGTCACTGCGGAACATGCCGCAGGCGCCAAGCGCCATCACCAGGGCCAGCACTGCGCCATATCTCAGCGAGGAGATCATGGCTGGCCTCCGGCGACGCTCACCGGGAGGTCGTCGCGCTTGATGCGCACCAGGCCGCGATCGATGATCCCCAGATCGGGAGCATCCAGCGCACGCTGGTAGGCCTCTCGCGCCGCCTCGGTATCGCCGCGCATGACCAGCACGTCGCCGCGGATTTCGGCCGCTCGGGCCGCAAAGGCCTCGCCCTCGACGCGTTCCAGCGCTGCGAGCGCGCCGTCGGCATCACCATCATGATGCAAGACGCGCGCAAGACGCAGTGCCGCGATCGTCCGAAGCTCCGCGTCGCTGGTGCGCTGCGTGAGCTCGCGCAGCACCTCGGCGGCGGCACGCGGGTCGTTGGCATCCATATGCATGCGCGCCATCACCAGCGCCGCCTGATCGGCATAGGGGGTGCGGGCAAACTCGTTGACGAGTCTGTCGGCCAGTTCGCCGGCTTCGTTGCGTCGCCCGGACTGGGCAGCCGTGTTCATCGTCGTGTAGAGACGGCTGGCCTCTTCGGCGGTACGCGTCTGCCAGGCACCCCATTGCTGCCAGCCCACCAGGCCGGCCACGCCGAGGACCAGTCCGCCGATCACGAAGCGACCGTTGTCGTCCCACCATTGCCGCAGGTTCTCGAGGCTTTCCGCGTCCGTATCACTCACTGTCCATTACTCCTGCGGCGACGCGCGCCGCGAATGCTCGATGTGTGTTTACCGTCAACCGCGCCGTCAGCCAGTCGACGAGTTCAGCCTGTGGCAAAGCCAGCTGCGGGCTGTCGTCGCGCAGCGGCTTGACGCCGATCTCGCCGCGCGCGTGTTCGGCCTCGGCGACCACCAGCGCGAATCGTGCGCCGCTTCGATCCGCGCGTTTGAACTGCGACTTCAGACTGCCTCCACCACAATGCAGCTGCACGCGCACACCCTGCGCCTCGTCGCGCAGGCGTTCGGCGAGCTGCATCGCGTGAGGCAGCAGGGCCGCCTCACCCACCAGCACGTACACGTCGGCCACGGCGGTGGAGACGTCACTGCGATCGAGCTTCAGCAACTCGACCAGCCGCTCGACGCCCATGGCCCAGCCGATGGCAGGCGTCGAACGCCCTCCGAGTTGCTCGACCAGAGCATCATAACGTCCCCCGGAGCACACCGCGCCCTGTGCGCCGAGACGATCCGTCAGCCACTCGAAAACCGTACGTGAATAGTAGTCCAGACCCCGCACCAGACGGGGATTGACATGATGCTCGATACCGGCGGCATCGAGCATGTGGCGAAGGGCCGTGAAGTGCGCCTGTGACTCGGCATCGAGATGATCGCCCAGCAACGGCGCCTCACTGATCAGCGCCTGCATGTCCGGGTGCTTGCTGTCGAGTATCCGCATGGGATTGCTGTGCAGACGTCTGAGCGAATCGGCGTCTAGGGCTTCGCGGCGGGATTCGAAGTAGTCCACCAGCACCTGCCGGTAAGCCAGCCGGGCCTGGGGTGTGCCCAGAGAATTGAGTTCCAGGCGCGGCATCGTCAGGCCCAGAGTGCGCCAGATGCGCGCCGTCATCAGAATCATCTCGGCATCGATGTCCGGTCCCGGATACCCCAGCGCCTCGGCATCGATCTGGTGAAACTGTCGATAGCGACCTTTCTGCGGGCGTTCATAGCGGAACATCGGCCCCATGCACCACAGGCGCTGCTGCTGGTTGTGCAGAAGCCCGTTGGAGATCGCGGCGCGCACAATGCCCGCAGTGGCCTCCGGTCGCATCGTCACATTGTCGCCGCCCTTGTCGTCGAAGCTGTACATCTCCTTCTCGACGATATCGGTCACCTCGCCGATGGAGCGCCGGAACAGCTCGGTGCGCTCCAGCAGCGGAATCCGGATCTGCCGGAAGCCATAGGCATCGAAGGCATCACGAGCGGCCTCCTCGATGAGCTGCCACCAAGGGCTTTCGTCTGGAAGCACATCGTTCATGCCCCGCAGCGGTGTGACGGCCTTCAACGCACGCCCTCGATGCGCAGTCGCGCAACATTGTTGGAGACCTCGGCATCGGGCATCTGCCATGCGCGCCCATCGACTTCGACCCGTGCGGCGCCGGCGTTGCCGAGCAGCACGGAAATGGGCGCCTGGCCGCTCACGGCGATCCGCTGGTCGGCCTGACCCATGCCGAAGTACAGACGCTGCCCGCGCGCATCGGTGATCTCGGTCCAGCATTCGTCGTCGAGCGTGACCACGACATTCATCGACAGGTCGGAAGCGGATTGGTCGGCGATCGCGGGCAGCACAGCGGGCGCCGCCGGTTCGGCAGTTGGCGTCTCCGGCCCGGCAGACGGCTGAGCAGGTGTTTCCGATCCGCTCACGAGGGCCGCCTCGGGCAGCACCACCAATGGCGCCTCACGCGGCAGGACATCACCCGGCGTGAGCTGCAGCGCGTCCGTGCTTACCGCCACCGGCTCGCCAGGCTGATCCCAAAGCCGCCACACGGCAAGGACCACGAGCAGCAGCACCACGACGACACCAACGACGACCGGCCAGTTCAGCCCGTCATCGACGGCGAATCGCTCGCGGGATTGCAGCGGGCGGGGCGGCAGCGGGTCCGGCGGCGAGTTGCGCTCGTAGGTCGCCAGCAACTCATCGGCATGCAGACCCAGCAGCGCGGCATAACGGCGCAGATGACCGCGCACGAACACCGGCGCGCCCAGCCGTGAAAAATCGTCCTCCTCCAACGCACGAAGGGTCGAGATATCCATGTGCAGCGACGACGCCGCCGCCTCGGCAGTCAGCTTGCGATCCTCGCGACGTCTGCGCAGCCGCTCACCGATGCCGGCCTCGCCATCCGCCGCCGGGTCGCCGCCGGGAGCAGCGGCCGGTCTGGATGCATCATCGGCCATCACGTTGGGCGTCGAGCAGTTCGCGTGCCTGCGCGGAATCGGCAAAATCCTCGCGCAGGCGCTGCGCATACTCATCGGCCGTGCGCAGGTCGCCGAGCGCGCGTTCCACCTGCACACCCATCCACAGGGCCTCGGCGCTCACCGGTGCTGCGGCGAAATAGCGTTGCAGAAAGGCCCGCGCGCCCATCAGGTTGTCGGCCTGCAGGGACAGACTCGTCATCTGCATCAGCGCATCCGGAAACCGCGAATTGCGCTCGAGCGCAGAGCGGAAATAGGCCTCGGCCTCCTCGACCCTGCCTTGCTCGCGCATGCACACTCCAGCGTTACTCAGCGCGACCTCGGGGGTGGTATAGAGGCGATCGCGCGCCGCGCGATTGAAAAAATCATCCGCTTCGCGATAACGCCCTTCGTTGCACAGGAACACCCCGTAGCTGTTCTGCAGATCCGGGTTACGGTCGGACAGACGCAGGGCGCTGCGAAACGCGCGTTCGGCGCGCTCGGTTTCGCCGATCTGCTGGTAGATGACCGCCAGGGCCGAATAGGCAGGCGAATACCGGCTGTCCTGTTCAAGCGCGCGTTCGAGTCGCTCGATCGCCATCTCGGTACGGCCCTGCCTGAAGTAGCCGATGCCCAGGTCGGTGTTGATGCGCGCCGCCTCCTGTGCAGAGGCCGGGCTGTCCGTGCGCCTATCCGCGCCCGTACTCACGCAGCCACCGAGCATGAGGGCGGCGAGCACGAGGGTGGCAACGCGCGAGGCGCCCTTCATGCGCTCACCGTACGCACATGCTTGTCACCGAGCCGTACCCGCGTGCGGTCCAGTACCCGCCCTGCCAGCTGACCACAGGCGGCATCGATATCATCGCCGCGCGTCCGGCGCGTCGTCGTGCGCACGCCGCGCGTGTTCAGGCGCTCGCGGAAAGCGTCGATCACGCTCGCCCTGGAGCGCTGGAAAGCAGTGCCCGGAAAGGGGTTGAAGGGAATGAGGTTGACCTTGGCGGGCCGCCCGCGCAGCAGCTGCACCAGTTTGTCGGCCTGCGCAAGACTGTCGTTGATGCCGTCGAGCATGACGTACTCGAAGGTGATCTGGCGCGCGGTCTGGCGTCCGGCATAGCGCCAGCAGGCATCCAGAAGCTCGGCGATCGGATGGATCCTGTTGATCGGGACGAGTTCGTTTCTCAGGGCGTCGTCGGGAGCGTGCAGCGACACGGCCAGCGCCACATTGCACTCTTCTCCGAGCCGCTCGAGCTGCGGCACCAGTCCGGAGGTGCTGATGGTCACGCGCCGACGTGACAGGCCGAAACCCACGTCATCGATCAGCACGCGTGTGGCCGGCACCACCGCGCGATAGTTCGCCAGCGGCTCGCCCATCCCCATGAACACGACGTTGCTGATCTGCCGGCCTTCGGCCTGCAGGACGCGGTTTGCCAGCAGCACCTGACCGACGATCTCGGCCGTCGAGAGGTTGCGGTTGAACCCCTGCTGCGCGGTTGCGCAGAACGCACAATCCAGCGCACAGCCCACCTGCGAGGAGATGCACAGCGTCGTGCGACCAGGCTCCGGGATGTAGACCATCTCGATGCCCTGGGCGGCGCCCATGTTCAACAGCCACTTGATCGAGCCGTCGACCGAGCGCTGCTCGGTTTCGATCTGCGGCAACGCGATCTCGCAGTGCGCATGCAGACGTGCACGCAGGCTGCGCGAGATGTCCGTCATGTCGTCAAACTCGAGCACGCCGCGCTGATAGATCCACTGCATCAGCTGGCGCGCCCGGAAAGGCTTCTCTTCCCACGCGACAAAGAATGCCTCGAGCTGCTCACGGCACAGTCCGAGCAGGTTCACGCGCACCCCTGTCGTCGCGGTCAAGGCCGTGTCGTCCGCAGCCTAGCGGCTACGTCCGCGCGTGCGCGGGCAGACGCCGTCTTCACCGAAGAAAAAGCGGATCTCGTCGGCGGCCGTGTCGGCGGCGTCGGAGCCGTGTACCACGTTCTCCTCGATACTCGCGGCGAAGTCGCGACGGATGGTGCCGGGCTCAGCCTTGGCGGGATCTGTCGCGCCCATCAGCTCACGGTGCTTTGCCACCGCGTTTTCGCCCTCGAGCACCTGCGCAATGACCGGTCCGGAGGTCATGTAACTGACCAGATCGCGGAAGAACGGGCGCTGCGCATGCACGCCATAGAACTCTTCTGCCTGCGCGGTGGTGAGGTGCATCATGCGCGCGCCGATGATCTGCAGCCCGGCCTTTTCGAAGCGTGAGTAGACTTCGCCGATGAGGTTCTTCTCCACGCCGTCTGGCTTGATGATCGACAGCGTTCTTTGGATGGTCATGGTGCGTCCTTGAGGATTCGTCGAGTGAACAGAAAATCTTGATGTCTTTGAAAAGATGATGGCGCCTGCACGGGTTCAGACACTGAAGCTCTCGCCACAGCCACATTCACCGCTGACGTTTGGATTGCGGAAGCGGAAGGCCTCATTGAGGCCGTCGCGGACGAAATCGACTTCGGTGCCGTCCAGCAGGCCCAGCGCATCGGCATCGACGACGACCTTCACGCCGTGGGCATCGTCGAACACGATATCGCCATCGCGAACCTCGTCGGCATAATCCACGACATAGGCAAAACCCGAGCATCCGGTCTTGCGGACGCCCAGTCTCAGTCCCACGCCATGTCCGCGACGTGACAGGTAACCGCGCACCCGTTCCGCTGCCGTCGTGGTCAATGAAATCGCCATTGCAAAACTCCTGTTCTAGGTTCCATGCCGCTTCGGCAAGGCCGCAAGGCATGCCCGGGCTGCGTCCTCGATCAGCAACACACGCCCCAGTTTCTCCGCCGGCAATGCCAGCGCCGCCGCCAGCGCGCGGGGGTCGACCTGACCCAGCTTCGCCGCGGGCTGACCCTGCAGACCTTCGGCCGCCAGGTCTGCAGCCGCAAGCAGCGCAGGACACCCATAGGCCCGAAACC
Organism: uncultured Woeseiaceae bacterium; assembly: GCA_964384925.1. Taxonomy (GTDB): domain Bacteria; phylum Pseudomonadota; class Gammaproteobacteria; order Steroidobacterales; family PWYM01; genus PWYM01. Next base: position 39,498 of record CAYLNP010000001.1, on the reverse strand, counting down.
GCACCCGAGCCAGGCGACCCCGACCATCGCACCAGGCCAGTATCTCCACGGCCGCCCCGCGTTCCGCCCGACCCGCCATGCCGCTGGCATCAGCCACCTCTCCGGGATCGGCCACGTGCGCCAGCCGGTCGAACCGGTCTCGTACAGATCTCGAATACCCGACCGGACCCATCAGTTTACAGCACCCGCGGTCCTGCTTGCACGAAGCGCCGCCTCAGCGGGCGCTGGGGCGATCGTGCGCAACCATCGCACAGCGATGACCACCTCGGCAGCAGCCCGGGCAAGGCCCGCCGCATCGGTCGTAGCACCGAAGCTGAATCGCAGCGAACTCAAGGCCTGCTGATCCGATCGGCCCAGCGAGCGCAGCACGTAAGACCCCTCCTGGCGCATGGAGTTGCACGCAGACCCCCCGGACACTGCCACCAGACCATCCAGTGCGTAGCGCAGGCTTTCGCCTTCGACACCTTCAAAGCATACATTGAGGATCCATGGCGACCCGTGCGCATCCATCGGGCTGTTGCACAGCACGCCCTCACAGTCACGCAAGGCTTCCCACAGGGCAGCGCGAAGGGCACGCAGTCGACTTGCTTCGGAGGCCTGACGAGACTGCGCCAGCGTCAGCGCGCAGGCCAGCCCGACAATCTGGTGGGGTGCGAGGGTACCGGGACGAAGGCCGCGCTCCTGGCCGCCGCCGAACAGCAGCGGCTCCATACGCCGACGCGCCAGCTCGGACACATACAGACCTCCGATGCCCTTGGGGCCATGCACCTTGTGAGCGTTGAACGACAGCAGGTCGATGCCCTGCGCCGCCACATCGATCGGCAACTTGCCGATGCTCTGCGCAGCATCGACGTGGAAGACCACACCGGCCGAGCGGCACACCTTCCCGAGGGAGACGATGTCGTTGATCGCACCGGTTTCGTTGTTCACGTGCATCAGCGACACCAGGACTGTGTCCTCACGCAACGCCGCGGCCAACGCCTCGGGCGCCACGTGGGCCGCCGGGCCTGGGTCGAGCAGCGTCACCTCGAAGCCCTCGCGCTCCAGACGTGCAAGCGCGTCGAGCACCGCACGGTGCTCGGTGCGGCTGCTGATGACGTGCCGTCCGCGCCAGCTCGAGGCGCGGGCCACACCGAGGATGGCCAGATTGTCGGATTCAGTGGCCCCGGAAGTGAACACGACCTGGTCCGGCTGCGCGCCGATGAGCCCGGCGACCTGCGCACGCGCCTGTTCCACTACTGCGGCCACCCGCCGGCCCTGTGCATGGCCGATGGAGGCGGCATTGGCCGCCATGTCCGGGTCCGCGAGTACCGCCATCATCGCCTCGCAAACCTCGGGGACGACAGGCGTGGTCGCGGCATGATCGAGATAGACGATCGCCTGATCGCTCACCGGTCACCTCGCCGGCGCGCAGCAGCCTCACCGAGCGGATCGACCGCCGAGAGCATGCCGCGCAGGATGTTGAGTTCCTGCTCATCGAGCTCGGCGCGCGCGAAGAGCCTGCGCAGGCGGCGCATCAGCTGACGCGGCTGTGCGGGATCCAGGAAGCCGGCGTTGATCAGCACCTGTTGCAGATGTTCATGGAAGCGCGCCAGGTCTTCGGCACGTGCCAGCGGAACCTCTCGCGGCGGCGCCGCGACTGTCCCGGCCAGCCAGGCCATGCGCAGTTCGTAGGCCAGCACCTGCACCGCCATGCTCAGGTTCAGCGAGCTGTATTGCGCATTCGCCGGGATGTTGACCAGCGCCTGACAGCGGTCCAGTTCTTCGTTCGAAAGTCCGGATTTTTCGGTGCCGAACAGCAGCGCGACCGGGCCCTGCGCCCCTTCCGCCAGCAGGCGTGTGGCAGCTTGCGGCGGGGTAAGCTGTGGCCACGCGACGCTTCGCAGGCGCGCGCTGGCGCCCATGACCAGACGGCAACCCGTCAGGGCATCGTCGAGGTGATCGCAGACCCGGGCGGCGGTCAGCACGTCATCGGCCCCGGAGGCTCGCGCGGTGGCCTCTTCGTGGGGATATGCACGCGGCGAGACCAGCACCAGCTCGCGCAGGCCCATGGTCTTCATCGCACGCGCGGCCGCACCGATGTTGCCGGGATGGGTCGTGCGCAGCAACACGACCCGCACCGGCACGGGCAGCCAGTCGGCCGTGGGGATCGCCTTCGGCGCGGGATGGTTCATGGTCTGGTATTCTACGCGCCCCGCAACAGGCCCCGGTGCTTTGGTACCCCGAATCGGCCCTGTTCTTTGCCAACCCTGGAGATCCGCGCGCGCCATGTCCGCGACCCTGAACATTGCAGTGAGCGCCGCGCGCGCCGCCGGCAACCTGATCGTCCGCAGCCTGAACCAGCTCGATTCGCTGCAGGTCACGGCCAAGTCACGAAACGATTACGTCTCCGAAGTCGACCGTCAGGCCGAAGCCGAGATCATCCGCATCATCCACAAGGCCTACCCCGACCACGCGATCCTCGCGGAGGAAAGCGGCGAGCATGGCACGGGTGAAGCAGTCTGGATCATCGATCCGCTGGACGGCACCACGAACTTCCTGCACGGCTTCCCGCAGTTCGCCGTGAGCATCGCATTGTCGATCAGCGGTCGGCTCGAGACCGGTGTGATCTACGATCCGATGCGCCAGGAGCTGTTCACCACCGTGCGCGGCGGGGGCGCACAGCTCGATGGCCGGCGCATTCGCGTGAGCGGGCGCACGAATCTTGAAGATGCCCTGATCGGCACAGGCATCCCCTATCGCGCCAATCTGGTCTGGATGGACAGCTATCTGGCCATGATGCGCGAGGTAATGGAGCGCACCTCGGGGCTGCGTCGGCCGGGGGCGGCGGCGCTGGATCTCGCCTACGTGGCCGCAGGCAGGCTTGATGCGTTCTGGGAGTTCGGCCTGTCGCCGTGGGACATGGCCGCCGGGGCGCTGCTGATCCGCGAGGCGGGCGGACGCATCAGCGACTTCGAAGGTGCGGAAGCGTTCATGGATTCCGGCAACGTGGTTGCCGGTAATCCGAAGATCTACGCGCAGCTCTCGCGCCTGCTCGCACCCCACTACGCCAGAGGCAAACGCAGCCAGCAGCAGGCCGGCTAGCGACTCAGGGCAGGTCCTTCAGCGTCTCGTCCTCTTCCTTCTGCGGCGGCAGAAGATCGATGGTCGAGACGTTCATGGCCAAGGCGGTGGCGCTGGCAATGTAGATGGACGAATAGGTGCCCACGACGATGCCGATGATCAGCGCGATGGAGAAGCCGTAAAGCGCATCTCCGCCGACGATCAGCAGCGCACCAAGTACCAGCAGCGTTGTGATGCCGGTCATGATGGTGCGCGCGAGCGTCTGGTTCAACGAGACGTTCATGACCCGTTGCGATGTCTCGCGGCGCATGCGCAGGAAATTTTCGCGAATGCGATCGAAGATCACGATGGTGTCATTCAGCGAATAGCCGATCACCGCGAGGATCGCAGCCAGCACCGCAAGGTCGAAGGGGAGCTGGAACAGCGCGAACGCACCGACCGTGATGATCACATCGTGCGCCAGGGCCGCCACCGCACCCACCGAGAACTTCCACTGAAAGCGGATGGACACGTAGGCCAGAATCATCAGCAGCGCGAAGAGCATCGCCAGTGCACCCTGCTCGGCGAGCTCGGCGCCAACCTGCGGGCCGACGAACTCGACGCGGCGCAGCTCCACGGCTGGTTGATCCTGGCGCAGCAGCGCCAGCACCGTATCGCGGATCTCGC
>CAYLNP010000001.1:34677-35759 GCA_964384925.1 uncultured Woeseiaceae bacterium | reverse complement strand
TCACCGGCGCGAACACCATCCGTACTTTCCTGGACCTGAATCATGACCTCGTCGTGCATCTCCTGAAGGACGACACCGCGGATCTCGCTGCCGTCCATGCCTTCGGCCTGCGGCGGCAGGCGTACCAGCACATCGGTGGCGGTGCCGAAACTCTGCACCAGCGCGCCGTCGTAGCCGGCCTGCTGCAGTGTCGCGCGGACGGTGTCGAGCTCTGCGGCCTGGGGATAGCCGACCTCAAGCAGCACGCCACCGGTGAAGTCGATGCCGAAGTTCAGTCCGCGGACCCCTATCGCTGCCAGCGACGCAACCATGAGCAGCACTGAAAACGCAAGAAACACCTTCCTGGGACCCAGAAAGTCGATATCCAGTACTTTGCCTTCACTGCGCGGCATGGACGATGCTCCCGCCAATGGACAGCCGCTGTACGCGACGACCGCCGTAGATGAGGTTGACCAGGGCGCGCGTGCCGATGATGGCCGTGAACATCGATGTCAGGATTCCCAGTGACAGCGTCACCGCGAAACCCTTGATCGGCCCGGTGCCGAAGGTGAACAGCACGACCGCGGCAATCAGCGTGGTGATGTTGGCGTCCGCGATCGAGGAGAACGCCTTGTCGTAACCCGCAGCGATGCTGGCCTGCGGCGAATTGCCGTTGCGCAACTCTTCGCGGATGCGCTCGTAGATGAGCACGTTGGCGTCCACGGCCATGCCCACCGTCAGCACGATACCGGCGATGCCGGGCAGGGTCAGCGAGGCCTGCAGCAGCGACAGCAATGCGATGATCAGCACCAGGTTGGCGAACAGGGCGATGTTCGCAACGATGCCGAACACCCGGTAGTACAGCAGCATGAACAGCACGACCAGCGCAAAGCCGATGACCACCGCCTGGATGCCGCGATCGATGTTGTCCTGGCCAAGGCTGGGGCCGATGGTGCGTTCCTCGACCTTGAAGATCGGGGCCGCCAGCGCGCCGGCGCGCAGCAGCAGGGCCAGGTCGCGCGCCTCGGTAGTGGCAAGCCCGGTGATCTGGAAGCGGCTCGAGAACACGCCCTGGATGGTGGCCACGCTGATGACCTCGCGCA
>CAYLNP010000001.1:0-34667 GCA_964384925.1 uncultured Woeseiaceae bacterium | reverse complement strand
TGCGACTTCCACCGTCTCGCCGTTCTGCTCGACCAGGTTGCGACGCTCCTCGATGAACAGCACCGCCATCGGCCGGCCCAGGTTGGCCTGGGTGGTCTGCAGCATGCGGCGCGCACCCTGCGAGTCGAGATTCACGAAAACCGCCGGGCGTCCCTCGGAAAAGCCCGAGCTTGCGTTGGTCAGCTGGTCGCCGGTGACGATGATGTCGCGACTCAGCAGCACCGGTGCGCCGCTGCGCTCGTAATGCAGCTCGGTATTGATCGGCGCACGTCCGCGCCGCGCCGCCTCGATCGGATCATTCTCGGTGTCGACCAGGCGAAATTCCAGCGTCGCCGTGGCGCCCAGGACGACCTCGGCCTGGCGCGGGTCCTGCACGCCGGGCAGCTGCACGACAATGCGATCGGCGCCCTGCCGGGCGACCAGCGGCTCGGCGACACCGAGTTCATCCACGCGGTTGCGCAGCGTGATGGTGTTCTGCTGAATGGCGAAGTCGCGGCGCTCCTGGACCTGCTCCTCGCTGAGCGTCAGATACAGCGCGGGTCGCTCGCCATCCATGCCCCGGCGGATCTGCAGCGGATCATCCATGCGCCCGAGCACCTGGCTTGCCTGGTCGGCATCCTCCTCGCTGTTGACCGTGACGATCACCTGATCGTTGGACACGCGCACACGCCGTGCAATGCGCTCGTCGCGCAGCATCGCCGAGATGCCTTCCTGGTAACGACGCAGCACCTGATCGATGGCCGCGTCCATATCCACCTCGAAGAGGAAGTACACGCCGCCGCGCAGGTCCAGACCCAGGCTCATCGGCTGCAGCCCCAGCGCGCGCACCCATGCCGGCAGGCGCGGCGCAAGCACCAGCGCGACGACATAGTTCTGGGTGGTCGGGTTGAGCGCCAGGCGCAGGCTGTCTGCGGCGCGCAACTGATCCTCCACCGAATCGAATCGAACGGTGATGCGGCCATCGCGCAGCGTCTTGCTCAGGTATGCCAGTTCGCCGTCTTCGAGCATGCTGCCGACGCGGGCGAGCTGCGCGTCATCGAGCGCCGAATCGTCGCGAGCGGCGATCTGTACCGCCGGATCTTCGGGAAACAGGTTCGGCACGGCGAACAGCACGCCGACTGCCAGCACGACGAACACCAGCAGGTTCTTCCAGAGCGGAAATTTGTTCATCTGTGATCAGGCACCATGGGCAAGCGCGACCACGCCGGGCGCTTGCGGGATGAAATAGCGGTTCAGCTGGCGCTGCGGAAAGTGCCCTTGGGCATGACGGCACCGATAGTGTGACGCTGGACCTTCAGCCGAACTCCATCGGCCACCTCGACGGTGACGAACTGCTCACCGACCTCGATGACCCGACCCAGGACGCCGCCGGCGGTGACGATCTCGTCTTCCGTGGACAGGCTCTCGACCATCTGACGATGTTCCTTCTGGCGCTTCATCTGCGGCCGGATCAGCAGAAAGTAGAACAGCACGAAGATGATGACCAGCGGCAGGAAGGCCATGAAGGGATCACCGGCGCCAGCGGGCGCCGCATGTGCCGGACTGATGAAGAAATCCATGTGCTAAAACCCGATTAAAGTGCGGTTTGTGACGTGCGGCCGCAGGTGCAGACCCGGGCTGCTGGCTCGATCCAAGCGCGGAATTATGGCACAGCTTCCGTGCCTTCCGTGAGCCGGCCCAGGAATTGTGCCGCGACGGCTTCCAGCCGGCCGGCCCTGATGGCCTCGCGCATGCGCCGCATCAGGGCGAGGTAGAAGGCCAGATTGTGCGTGGTGTGCAGCCGATGAGCGAGGATCTCGTTGCAGCGATACAGGTGATGCAGGTAGGCCCGTGAGTAGTGCTGGCAGGTATAGCAGTCGCAGTCGGCATCCAGCGGACGCGGATCCTCCCGGTAGCGGGCGTTCTTGATGCGCACCACGCCGCGGCTGGTGAACAGGTGCCCGTTGCGGGCATTGCGCGTGGGCATCACGCAGTCGAACATGTCTACGCCGCGCAGCACGCCCGCCACGAGATCCTCGGGCCGGCCCACACCCATCAGGTAGCGCGGCCGGTCGCGCGGCATGACAGGCGCCAGCGCCTCGAGCACGGCAAGGCGCTCGGCCTCGCTCTCACCGACCGACAGCCCGCCGATCGCGTAGCCGTCGAAGCCTGTCTCAACGAGGCCCGCGAGCGACTCATGGCGCAAGGCCGCGTCCATACCCCCCTGGACGATGCCGAACAGCGCGCCGGCGCCGCCGCGCGCCTCCTTCAACTGATCGAAGGCCACCCTGCTGCGCACCGCCCAGCGCAGCGACAGCTCCATCGAGGCGCGCACGACCTCCGCAGTGGCGGGATGCGGGGTACATTCATCGAAGATCATGCAGATATCGGCGCCCAGATCGCACTGCACCTGCATCGAACGTTCGGGCGAGAGCTCGACCCAGCTGCCATCGATCGGCGAGCGGAACCGCACGCCCTCCTCGCCAATCTGGCGCAGCTTGCTCAGGCTCCAGACCTGGAAGCCCCCGGAATCGGTCAGAATCGGGCCGTCCCAGTGCATGAACCGATGCAGCCCGCCGAGCCGGCGAATCAGTTCGGCGCCCGGTCGCAGCATCAGGTGGAAGGTATTGCCCAGCACGATCCCTGCGCCCAGCGTCCGGAGTTCTTCCGGTGTCATCGCCTTGACGCTGCCGTAGGTCCCCACGGGCATGAAGGTCGGCGTCTCCACACGACCGCGGGCGAACTCGAGTACGCCCGCGCGTGCCTGTCCGTCGGTGGCGTCGAGGTGGAATTTCATGGTCGCGCGGTCCGCCCGGGCGCTCCCATCGGAAACACCAGCATCGCATCTCCGTAGCTGAAGAAGCGGTAGCCCTGGGAGACGGCGTGGCGATAGGCCGCCAGCACCGCTTCGCGCCCGGCAAACGCGCACACCAGCATCAGCAGACTGGACTGCGGCAGGTGAAAGTTGGTGACCATGGCATCGACCACGCGGAAGGCATGGCCCGGATAGATGAAAAGCTCGGTGTCGCCGCGGTAGCCGGCCAGCTCGCCACCTGAAGCCGCGGTCTCCAGCGCACGCACGGCCGTGGTGCCGACCGCCACGACCCGCCCGCCTCGCGCACGCGCGCGCGCCACTGCTGCGCAGACGTGATCATCGACTTCCAGCCACTCGCGATGCAGGCGGTGGGCCTCAATGTGCTCGCTGCGCACCGGTGCGAAAGTGCCGGCGCCTACATGCAGGGTCACGAAGCACTGCTCGATGCCGCGCTGCGCCAGCGCGGCGAGCAGCGCGGCGTCGAAATGCAGACTGGCCGTGGGGGCGGCCGCCGAGCCCGGCGCGCGGGCGAATACGCTCTGGTAGCGCTCGCGATCCTGCGCCTCGCCGGGTCGACGGATGTAGGGCGGCAGCGGGACTTCACCGTGTCGCTCCAGCAATGCCATCACCGGCTGATCGAAGGCCAGGCGATAGAGCTCGGCTTCGCGGCCGAGCACGACCGCGCGGCTGCCGGCCACCTCGATGAAGCTGCCGGTGCGCGGCGACTTGCTCGCCCGCAGCCAGGCAAGGACCTCGGTGTTGCTGAGGTGGCGCTCGATCAACAACTCCAGCGCACCGCCACTGTCCTTGCGCCCGCGCAGGCGCGCCGGCAGGACTTTGGTGTCGTTGAACACCAGCAGGTCGCCGGGGGCCAGCAAGGCGGGAAGTTCGTGGATCCGGCGATCCTCCAGCCGCGCAGGATCCGGGTCGAGCAGCAGCAACCGGCTGTCGCTGCGCCGCGCCAGCGGCGCCTGCGCGATCAGCGCCTCGGGCAGCTCGAAGTTGAAATCTGCTTTGCGCAACAAGCCGCTGCTCCGGCCCAGGCTGCCGGACCCCCAGGGTAAAAGGCCGCGAGTGTACTCCCTCAGGGCATCAGCTGGCCCGTCTGCTCGGGCGCGGGCACGAGGATGTCCACACGCTGGCGCTGCTGCTGCCGGATGATCTCCAGCGGCAGCGTCTCACCCGGCTGGTAGGAACTCAGGATCCGCAATGCGTGGGACGGACTGGCCGGCACCCGCCCGCCAATGGTCAGAATCACGTCGCCGTCCTGTAGCGACGAGGCCGGATGGCTCGGCGCGCGGACCACCAGCAGGCCCGTCTCGGTGCCGAAGTACTCGCCCAGGCCAGGCGTTATCGCAGTGAGTTCCATGCGTCCCCAGAGGCCGGCACCGGGCAGCAGCCCCGGTGGCCAGACAGCGCGCAGACCTTCGCGCAGCTCGCCGATCATGGGCCAGTTCGACGGGTCACCCTCGTCGAGCCACGCCATCATTGAGCTTGCCAGTGGTTGCGCCGTGACCACGACTTCGCGCGCCGTGTCGTCACGCTGAAGGCTCAGGGTCACTTCCTGGCCGGCCTGGACGTCACGCAGGTACTCCAGCAGGCGCTTTTCGGCCGAGACTTGCGCGTCGGCAAGCAGCGGCTGGCTGTCGATGGCGACGATGACATCGCCCGCCCGCACGCCGGCGGCAGCGGCGGGCCCCCCCGGAGTGACACCCGCCACGCGCACGCCGTCGCTAGCGCCCTCGGATTTCGAGGTGACCACCGCGATACCGAGCACCGGCTGACGGCTGCGTTCGCCGAAGCGCTCAGCCAACGCCATGAGGCCGGGCGACTGCGCGGTCAGGCGCGCCACCTCGCGGGCGGCCTCTTCCAGCCGCTCGCGCGCCGCCTCCAGACTGCGCTCGAAATCCTCGGCGTCGCCCGCGTCGGGCTGCGCGGTCTGGGCAGACCCCGCCACCGGCACCACCGTCAGCAACAGACACAGGACCAGTAATCTGTACATCGTCAATCTCCTCAAGTTCAGAAGGCGTAGCGCTGCGCCTGCACCAGACGCAGTTGCAACAGGGCATTCATGAGTTCGAGTCGCTGCTGCCAGAGGCGCTCGCGCTCGACATCGTCGCCGGCATCCGGTCCGAGCTGGTTGAGGCGATGATCGATCAGGGCGATACGATCCTCGACTTCAGCCAGAGTCAGGGCGGTGCCCGCGGAGACGAGTTCGGGCGGCTCGCCGAGTGCATGCAGCAGTTCATCGAATTCGAGCGACTGTCGCTGCAGGGCCGCAAATCGTACCGTTACGTCCGACGCCAATGCAGGCGGCGCCGGGGCCGCGGGATCGCCGATCACCGATGGTGCTGTGATGCGCTCGGGCGCCAGCAGCGGCCACAGCGCCACCGCCAGCCCCAGGACTGCGGCCACGGGCAGCACGGCGGCGGCTCGCCTGGTCATTGGCGACCAGCGTCCTCGCGGCGCCGGGGGCGAGCTGCGCACGGTGCCCGGGGAGGGCGGCGGCGCCGTCGCCGCCAGCCGCGCCTGAATAGCCGCCCACGCGCTGTCAGGCGGATCGAAGACGGGCAGCGCCTGCAGGGCGGCGCGGCGTGCGTGCAGGCGCTGGATTTCGCGCTGCGAGTCCTCGCAGCCGGCCAGTCGACGCAGGCTCTCGGCATCTATCGGTTCACCGTCGCGCAGGCTCAACAGAGTTTTTGTATCGGCTCGCATGTCTCGTCTCCATCGATATCGCTCATCAGGCCGCGCAGCTGATCATGGGCGCGTGCCAGCTGGGATTTGGAAAAACTCGTTGTACGCCCGAGCAGTTCGCCGATCTCGCGGTGGGTGTAGCCCTCCACATCGTGCAGCCAGACCACGACGCGACTCACCGCCGGCAGCTGCGACAGCGCGCTGCCCAGATCCAGCTGGCGTTGCGCGCTGGTCTGCACGTCGGCCCCGCTGTGCGCGGCTGCCAGATCCTCGGGCAGTGCTTCACCCCGCACATGCCAGGGAGAGCGCAGGTGCATCAGGCAGTGATTGATCGCGATACGCCGGATCCAGGTCTCGAGCGACGCGTCGCCGCGAAAGCCGCCGATGCTACGAATGACACCCACGAAGGTCTCCTGCAGCACATCATCGGCCAGGGCCGGCTCGACCAGCATCCGCCGCGCCAGCGTATAGACCGCCGGAGCGAAACGTTCGTACAGTCGCGCGTGGGCCTGTCTGTCGCCGCGTATCGCGGCAGCCAGCTCCTCTGCAGTGATCTCCTGGTGGCTGCCCGGGGGCTTGCTCATCTGCCAGACCCACTCCGTTTCTTTAGTCAGCGCATTGTCGTCGACAGTGCGCACCTCATCATTGGATGCACCAGGCGCACAAAAGGTCGCAAGGTCACGTAGTGATTTGCGACCAGGCACCGCCGCGCGCGGCCGCCGTCACCGCCTCATGCAAGCCGCGGTGGAGTTCGGCGGGAGTGTGTTCGGCAGGGGCGAAGAATCCCAGCCGACGTGCGGCGATGAAGAATCCCGGTGCCGGCAGCCCACCTCGAGTGCGCGAGACGACCACCACGGCCAATGGGGGACGGCCCGCCTGCGCATCGGCAGCCATCAGCGCTTCCAGCGCGCGGGTGACGCGGTGAATGGTGTGCGGCGGTACCAGCGCAAGGGCCTCAGCAAGCGCCTGGTAGGTGATGGTGCCGCCCGCGCAGGCGATCGGCAGCAGTGCCTTCGTCAACGCCTCAGGCGAAGGTATGCCGACTTCTCCGGAATTCATGCCGATTATGTTCGCGAAACTGAGATCATGCGCCAGCTTACCCGACGACGTGGTTGGCAGCAGCCGGCCTGCGGCGGCACAATTGCGCTTTCGTCGCCGGACCGGGGAGTGGTTCGGCATCCCGGCCGGGATGGCGGAACTGGTAGACGCGGCGGACTCAAAATCCGTTGGTGGAGACACTGTGAGGGTTCGAGTCCCTCTCCCGGCACCATTTTAACTACGCTCGGCGTCATGCGCGCAGGGCTTCAGGATCCTGCCGAACGATGAAGTTCTGCCCGCAGTGCGGCTCCGCCGATGTCGAGTTCCGAGTGCCGGCCGGCGACAACCGACCCCGCCATATCTGCAGTCGCTGCAATTACATCCACTACGTCAACCCGAAGCTCGTGGTCGGGTGCGTGCCGGTCTGGAAACAGCAGGTACTGCTGTGCAGACGCGCGATCGAGCCGCGCCTGGGCTACTGGACGACGCCGGCAGGGTTCATGGAGATCGGCGAGACGCTCGAGCAGGCCGCGGCCCGCGAAACCCTCGAGGAGGCCTGTGCCGAAGTCGAGATCGAGGACATGTTCGCAGTGGTGGATGTCGTGCGTGCCGAACAGGTTCACGTGATGTTCCGCGCGCACCTGGTGAGCGGGGAATTCGCCGCAGGCGAAGAAAGCCTGGAGGTCGCGCTGTTCGATGAAGCTGATGTGCCATGGCCCGAAATCGCCTTTCCCAGCATCCGCTTCAGCCTTCAGCGTTTCTTCGCCGACCGCACGGAAGGCCAGCGTCGGCTGCACATCACGGAGTCAGCGCGGGTGCCGCGAGAATAGCGGCGCTGCAAACGGCATTCTGGCGGCGCTGTGCTAGAATCCGCCGCCGTGTGAGTCCGGGGTCCGGCGTCCCCGCGCGCCGCCCGAGATCCAGCAATACATCCCCGCGGAGTCAAGCATGACCTTTGTCGTCGTTGAAAGCTGCATCAAGTGCAAGTACACCGACTGTGTGGAGGTGTGTCCTGTGGACTGCTTTCACGAGGGACCCAACTTCCTGGTCATCGACCCGGAAGAGTGCATCGACTGCACCCTGTGCGAGCCGGAATGTCCGGTGGATGCCATTTACTCGGAAGACGAGATTCCGGAGGGCCAGGAGCAGTTTCTTGCCCTCAATGCGGAACTGGCCGCTCAGTGGCCGGTGATCACCGAAGCCAAACCGGCGCCTGATGACGCCGACGAGTGGAAGGATCGCAAGGACAAGCTCTCCCTGCTGGAGCGCTGAGGCCCCGAGCTTACTTACTGGAGCGCCCAGGCCTCGCGCGCAGACTTACTGGCGCGGTCGACCGTTGCCGCTGGTCAGCCGCGCAAGCAAGGCCTCCGGGGGCAGATACCCGCCGACAACTTCGCCGCTTGCGCTGATCACGGCAGGGGTACCTTGGAGCCCGACCTGCGCACCGATCTCGAAGTGTTCGCGCACCGGGGTGGTACCGCAATTGACCGCCGGCACCTCCTCGCCATTCTTCGCCTGCGTCATCGCCTGCAGTCGGTCGCCTGCACACCAGACGTTGTTGGCCTTGCTCCATGATTCGGTGCCGGGCCCGGAGCGCGGGTAGAACAGATAGCGCACGCGAATTCCGAGCTCGTTGAGGCGGCCCATCTCCTGATGCATGCGACGGCAGTAGCCACAATCGATGTCGGTGAACACCGTGATCGTGTGGGTAGGATTCTCGGGTGAGAAAATCACCATCTCGGCTTCGTCGAGTGCCGCGAGCACGGCGCTGCGTGCCGAATTCTGGCGCTGCGCCGTGACGTTGGTTTCGGTTTCCAGGTCGATGAGTTCGCCGCGCAGCAGGTAGCGGCCGTCCTTACTGACGTAGGCTACGGAGGCGCCCACCGTGACTTCGTAGACGCCGGGAATCGGCGACTCCAGGACATTCTCCGCCTCGATGCCGGGGAAGAGCTCTGCCAGCTCGTCAGGGCTGAGATCGGCGGCCAGCGCCGCAGCACTCAATCCTGCCATCAGGAGAGCAGAGAGGCCTGCGGCGCAGGCGATCAGACTGGATTTCATCGACACACAACCCCGATGGTGGATTGTAAAAGACACTGGAAGTGGGACCGGCACGAGTCCTGACGGTTCCCCGCCATGGTATCTCAACTGCGCCTAGCCGCGTGGGTGATGACGGCCGTGCAGTTCCTTCATGCGTTCGCGTGCGACGTGGGTATAGATCTGTGTCGTCGACAGATCGCTGTGACCCAGCAGCAGTTGCACCACCCGCAGGTCGGCACCGTGATTGAGCAGATGTGTGGCAAACGCATGTCGCAGGGTATGCGGCGAGAGTTTCTTGTTGATGTCGGCTTTTGCCGCGTAGCGCTTGATGATGTGCCAGAAGGCCTGACGCGTCATGCGCTCGCCGCGGCGGGTCGGAAACAGGTATTCGGTCTGGCGATCGAGCAGGATTTCCATCCGAGCGCCCTTGATGAACTCGCGAATCCACGACTGGGCTTCGTCGCCCAGCGGGATCAGGCGCTCGCGATCGCCTTTGCCGACGATACGCAGCACGCCCTGGTTGAGATTGATCTGCGAGATCCGCAGCGTGATCAGTTCTGACACGCGCAGACCCGTGGCGTAGAGGACTTCGAGCATCGTGCGGTCCCGATGCCCCAGAGGATCGCTGATGTCCGGTGCGCCAAGCAGCGCGACGACCTCTGCTTCGGTCAGCGACTGGGGCAGCGCCCGGCCCACCTTGGGCATCGCGATCTGTGCGGTGGGGTCCTCACGCAGCACGCCTTCGCGCACCAGATAACGGAAGAAGCGTCTGAAACTCGAGAGCTGGCGGGCCGTGGAGCGGGGTTTTGCGCCCTGCTCCACCCGCCAGGCGATGTAATCGAGCAGATCTGCCCGGCTGGCGTTGACCAGCGGCACATCACGCGACGCCAGCCGCTTGCACAGGGCATGGAGGTCGGCCCGATACGCGCCCAGCGTATTTTCCGACAGGCCACGTTCCATCCAGATCGCATCCAGAAAGCGATCGATCAGCGCCTTTGCGGCGGCCAGATCGGCCTCGCTTTGCTGGGCAGTCTTCAAGGCGTTCTGGGACATCCGGATCTTCGCTGGCTGACGGACCCTGCGTGCGGTCCGGGACGGTATACTCCGCGCCGGGCGACCCACGCGGTCGCCACCTTAAAATGGCGGTGCCGAAGGAGTATGCGTGGCGCATTCCTGCGACAGGCGTGACGAGGATCACAGATCCCCCCATGGCGTTAACATAACGAGAAGCAGTTCACAGCCCGCCCGCGACGTGCAGCGCGGGTGGCTGCGGCTGTTTTGACATAAAACTGCCCCGGCGCGCAATGAGCCGCTCGCTGCCAGATCTGTTGTTCGGCCTCTACGCGGTGCTGGTGGGCGCCGTGCTCGGCACGCTGATGCTGGTTGTGATGACCATCACCCCCGGGGTGACCCGGCGCCGGAGCGTCGCCCGCGGTGCCGCCAGGATGCTGTTTGCGCTGATCGGCGCGCGGCTGCGCGTCGAAGGCGCGCAGCCCATGTATGCCGGGCCGGCCATCGTTGTAGCCAACCACGCCAGCTACCTGGATGGCATGATCCTGCAGGGCGCCCTGCCGCCGAGTTTCGGCTTCGTCATCAAGCGCGAGGTCACGCGTCTGCCCGGCGTGCACCTGCTGCTGCGCCTCATCGGCTCGGAGTTCGTCGAACGATTCAGCAATACCGGCCGGATCCGCGATGCCCGAAGACTGGTCCGCAGGGCAAGCGACGGCGAGGCACTGGCATTTTTTCCTGAAGGCACGTTCGACCCGCAACCGGGCCTGAAGCCTTTCAAGCTTGGGGCGTTCGCGGCCGCCAGCAGGGCCGGCATCCCGGTAATTCCGGTGGTGATCACCGGGGCCCGTCATATGCTGCCGGCCGGCAGCCTGCTGCCCCGCCCGGGGCGACTGCATGTTCACATCGGTGCGCCCATCCACCCCGGCGAATTGCGAGAGCTCGACGCCCGTGCGCTGCTCCGCGAGGCCCGTCAGCGCATCCTGGCGCGTCTCGGAGAACCCGATCTCGACAGCCGCACAGAGGCCGGCAGCACCCCCACGGATGACTTCCAGCGCGGCGCCCGCTAGACTCGATATTGCATTGCAGCATCAGCGCTCAGCGGCTGATGACATAACCAATAGAATGTGAAGGGAGATGCAGATCATGAGCGACCCGGAAGTCGTCATCGTCGCCGCGCGCCGCACCGCCATCGGTGCGTTTGCCGGCGGACTCAAGGATGCACCCGTACCGCAACTCGGCGGCGCCGTGCTTGCCGCATGCCTCGACGACACGGGCGTGCCCGGTGGCGACATCGGCGAGGTGCTGATGGGCTGCGTGCTCCCCGCGGGCGTCGGCCAGGCGCCCGCGCGCCAGGCCCTGCTTGCCGCAGGCATGCCGGATCACGTCGGCGCCACGACGCTGAACAAGGTCTGCGGCTCGGGCATGAAGGCGGCGATTTTCGCCCACGACATGATCCGTGCCGGCAGTGCCACGACCGTGCTTGCCGGGGGCATGGAGTCGATGTCCGCGGCCCCCTACCTGCTGCCCAAGGCCAGGCATGGCTATCGCATGGGTCACAACCAGGTGCTGGACCACATGTTCCTCGATGGGCTGCAGAACCCCTACGACGGCAACATGATGGGTCACTTCGCAGAAGAAACGGTGTCGAAGTACGGCTTCACCCGCGAACAGCAGGACGACTTCGCCCGTCGCTCCGTGGAACGAGCGCTGGCCGCGATCGAGCACGGCAGCTTCGATCGCGAGATCGTGCCGGTGCAGGTGAAGACCCGCCGCGGCGAATCGACCATCGCGCGCGATGAGGAGCCCTTCAACTGCGTGATCGACAAGATACCGACGCTGCGCCCGGCGTTTCGCACCGACGGCACCGTGACCGCCGCCTCCTCCTCGAGCATTTCCGACGGCGCCGCCGCGTTGCTGTTGATGAGCCTTGCCGAGGCGCAGCGCAAGGGACTGACACCGCTGGCGCGCGTGGTCGGCCATGCCGGGCATGCCCAGGCGCCCGAGTGGTTCACCACCGCGCCTGCACCAGCGGTGCGCAAGCTGCTCGCGAAGATCGGCTGGAAGACCGGGGACGTGGATCTTTATGAAATCAACGAAGCCTTCGCCTGCGTCACGATGGCGGCCATCGCGGACCTCGATCTGGATGGCGAGCGCGTCAACGTCAACGGCGGCGCCTGCGCGCTGGGACACCCGATCGGCGCCACCGGCGCGCGGCTGATCGTGACACTGGTGCATGCGCTGGCCAGCCGGGGACTGACGCGCGGCGTGGCGACACTGTGCATCGGCGGCGGCGAATCCACAGCGATCGCCATCGAGCGCTTCGGCGCCTGAGCGCGGTGCCGGCGTCAGCCTGGCCGCCAGGCTGACGCCTACATGCCGGTATAGTTGGGTCCCCCGCCGCCTTCGGGGGTCACCCACTCGATGTTCTGCTGCGGATCCTTGATGTCACAGGTCTTGCAGTGCACACAGTTCTGCGCGTTGATCTGAAAACGCGGCTGACCGTCGTCACCGTCGACGACTTCATAAACGCCCGCCGGGCAGTATCTCTGCGCGGGCTCGTCGTACAGCGGCAGGTTCTTCGCAATCGGCAGCGATGGGTCGGTGAGCACGAGATGACAGGGCTGGTCTTCCTCGTGGTTTGTAGAGGACAGGAACACCGAGCTGAGCTTGTCGAATGTGATCTTGCCATCGGGCTTCGGATAGACCGGCACCTTGGCCTTGTCGGCCGTCACCAGGCAGGCGTGGTCGGGCTCGCGGTTGTGCAGCGTGAACGGCATGCGGCCACGAAAAATATTCTGGTCGACGAACACGAACGCCGAGCCCAGGAACGTGCCGAGTTTGTGCAGCACCGGGCTGAAGTTTCGCCCGCGGTGCAATTCCTCCCAGACCCAGGAAGCGCGCACACGATCGGTATAGCCGGTGAGATCGCGGCCGCCCGGTTCGCCGCCCGACAGGGCGTCGAAGATCTCCTCGGCGGCGAGCGCCCCGGTCTTGATCGCCGTATGCGACCCCTTGATCTTCGCACCGTTGAGGAAGCCCGCGTCACAGCCCACCAGCACTCCGCCCGGGAAGCTCAGTTTGGGCAGGGACTGCAGCCCACCCTTGTTGAGCGCGCGGGCACCGTAGCTGACGCGCCTGCCACCTTCGAGCAGCGAGCGAATGCGCGGATGAGTTTTCCAGCGCTGGAACTCGTCGAACAGGCTCAGATGCGGGTTGCGATAATTCAACGCAATGACCATACCCAGGTACACCAGGTTGTCTTCGGCGTGATAGAGAAAGCCGCCACCCTCGGTGTGGCCGTCGAGCGGCCAGCCCAGCGTATGCACCACCTCGCCGGCGCGGTGCTTCTCAGGGCTGATTTCCCAGACCTCCTTGAAGCCCAGCCCATAGTGCTGCGGATCGGCGCCGTCACGCAGACCGAAGCGGCGCATCAGCCGCTTGCCCAGATGACCATGGCAGCCTTCGGCGAATATCGTGTATTTGGCGCGCAGCTCGTAGCCGGCCTCGAAGCTTCCCTTGGGTTCCCCGTCGCGGCCCACCCCCATATCGCCGGTGATCACACCGCAGACCTCACCGTCATCACCGTGAATGATCTGCGCGGCCGGGAAGCCTGCGAAGATGTTCACGTCCATGGCTTCAGCCTGCTCGCCGAGCCATTTGCACAGGCGGCCCAGGCTGATGATGTAGTTGCCCTCGTTGTGCATCGGCAACGGCAACAGCATGTTCGGCACGCGCAGCGCGGCGCTGTCACTGCGCAGCCAGTGAAACGTATCGGCCGTCACTGCCGTGTTCACCGGCGCGCCGCGATCCCGCCAGTCGGGCAGCAGCTCATCGAGTGCCCGGGGTTCGAACACGGCACCGGAGAGAATGTGCGCGCCGATCTCCGAGCCCTTTTCGACCAGCGCGATGCTCAGGTCCTCGCCGTGTTCGACGCACAACTGCCTGAGCCGGATGGCCGCCGCCAGCCCCGCGGGCCCACCCCCCACGACGATGACATCGAATTCCATCGCCTCGCGTTCAACGTCCATGCTTCGTCCTCGCTCCTGCCACCTGGCACCACGGCCAGTCAGCCGCACCAGCCTGCGGCACGTCACCCTGGGCTCGCGCGCATTGTAACATCGCGGGTTTTGCGGCCGGGCGCAGGCTGCATTACCCTTGCCCGCGCCGCCGATCCGCGCCTGCATCAGGACATTACCCATGACCGAACCCCTGTGGACGCCTTCGGCCGAACGCATCGCGGCGAGTCGCTGCATGCAGTTCATGCGTCAGCTCGAAACCGATGACCCTGGACCTGTCGCCGACTATGCCGCGCTGCATCGCTTCAGCGTGCAGCAGCCCGAGCGGTTCTGGTCAGCCGTATGGGAGTTCTGCGAAGTGCGCGGTGAGCGTGGCGACGACCGGGTTCTGATGCATGGCGATCGCATGCCCGGCGCACGCTGGTTTCCGGGCGCGCGTCTGAACTTCGCAGAGAACCTGCTGCGCTGGCGCGACGATCGGCCGGCACTGCAGTTCGTCGGCGAGGCCGGACACACGTTCGCGCTGAGTCATGCCGAACTCCATACCGAGGTGGCGCGCATCGCCGCGGGCCTGCGGGCGGCCGGCGTCGGGCCGGGTGATCGGGTCGCGGCGTTCATGCCCAATCGTCCAGAGACAGTGATCATGATGCTGGCGGCGGCCAGCCTGGGCGCCGTGTTCTCGTCATGCTCGCCGGATTTCGGCATTCAGGGGGTACTTGATCGCTTCGGCCAGATCGAGCCGAAAATCCTCCTGTGTTGCGACGGCTATTTCTATGCAGGCAAGCGTCTGGACTGCCGCCCACAGGTGGCCGGCATCATCGCAGCACTGCCCGGGCTGGCCCGGGTCGTCGTGGTGCCCTATATCGACAATGCGCCGGATCTGAGCGTACTCGGCGAGGCGGTGACCTGGCAGAGTTTCGGTGAGCCCGGTGCCGAGCTCGAGTTCGCTCAGCTGCCTTTCGATCACCCGCTGTACATCATGTACTCCTCGGGCACCACAGGCGTGCCCAAGTGCATCGTGCACGGCGCCGGGGGCACATTGCTGCAGCACCTCAAGGAGCTGGTGCTGCATACCGATCTTCGCCGTGACGACACCATCTTCTATTTCACCACCTGTGGCTGGATGATGTGGAACTGGCTGATCAGCAGCCTGGCCGTCGGAGCCCGGGTGATCCTGTTCGACGGCTCGCCTTTCGCACCGACCCCGCGCGTGCTTTGGGATATGGCCGAGCGTTACGGCATCAGCATCTTCGGCACCAGTGCGAAGTACCTTGCTGCACTGGAGAAGGCTGGAGAGAAGCCGCGACAGACGCATGATCTGACACATCTGCGCAGCATCCTGTCCACCGGCTCACCCCTGCTGCCGACAAGCTACGACTATGTGTATCGGGACATTCACCCGGACGTGCAGCTGGCCTCGATCTCCGGGGGCACCGACATCGTTTCATGTTTCGCGCTGGGAACGCCCCTCCTGCCGGTGCACCGTGGCGAGCTGCAGGCACCGGGACTCGGTATGGCCGTGGAGATCTTCGACGATGAGGGTCAGCCCCTGGGACCCGGTGAGCCCGGCGAGCTTGTATGTACGCGCCCATTCCCCTCGATGCCGCTGGGCTTCTGGGACGACGCAGACGATGAACGCTATCACGAAGCCTATTTCGCACGCTTCGACAACGTCTGGTGTCACGGCGACTGGGCCGAGTTCACTGCGCGCGGCGGGGTCGTCATCCACGGCCGCTCGGATGCGACCTTGAATCCAGGCGGCGTTCGCATCGGCACCGCAGAGATCTACCGGCAGGTGGAGAAGCTGCCGCAGATCGCCGAATCGATCGTCGTGGGCCAGGACTGGCAGGGCGACGTGCGGGTCATCCTGTTCGTACGCCTGCAGCCCGGCGTCGAGCTCGACGAGGCGCTGCAGGCGCGCATCCGCCAGCAGATCCGCAGCAACACCACTCCACGGCATGTGCCGGCCAGGATCATCGCCGTGCCGGACATCCCGCGCACGATCAGCGGCAAGATCGTCGAACTGGCAGTGCGCAACGTGATTCATGGACGTCCAGTGAAGAACATCGATGCGCTTGCCAATCCCGATGCGCTGGCGCATTTTGGCAACCTCGCCGAGCTTCGCGACTGACAATGGCGCCGAGATGAACACACCGCTGGCGCGTTACGACCGGGCGGTGGCCGAAGGCGGTCTCGACGCCGATCCTGCCCAGCGCACGGCGATGGCAACGCTGGAGGTGCTCTACCACGCGCTCCTGGCCGCCGGTGCGTCACAGCCTTCCTGGCACAGGCTGCTGCCACACGCATGGCGCAGGTCTCCGACGCCTCTGCGGGGCGTCTACCTGTGGGGCGGCGTGGGCCGCGGCAAGACCATGCTCATGGACATGTTCTATCAATGTCTGCCGATCACGCAGAAGCGACGCAGTCACTTCCATCGATTCATGAACGATGTCCATGCCCAGCTGCACAGCCTGCGCGACGAACGCGACCCGCTGCAGCGCGTGGCCGGCAGGATCGCCGCGACCACGCGCATCATCTGCTTCGATGAGTTCTTCGTCTCCGACATTGCCGATGCGATGATTCTTGGCACCCTGTTCGAAGCGCTGTTTCGCCGCGGCGTGTCGCTGGTGGCGACCTCCAATGTCGCGCCGTCGCAGCTCTATCATGAGGGCTTGCAACGCGCGCGCTTCCTGCCGGCGATCGCGCTGCTCGAGCAGCACTGCACCGTCGTCCACCTGGCCTCTCCGACCGACTACCGTCTGCGGCTGCTCGAGCGAGCCAACGTCTATCAGACGCCGGCCGACGCGCAGGCGCACGCGGAACTTGCGCGTTGCTTCGATGCCATTGCAGCAGGATCAGCACGCTCGCAGGCGCCCCTGGAAGTGCTGGGGCGAGAGATTCCGGTGGTGGTCGCCGCCGACGGCGTGGCCTGGTTCGAATTCTCCGCACTCTGCGACGGCCCGCGCAGCCAGCATGACTACATCGAGATCGCCCGCTGCCTGCATACCGTGGTGGTCTCGGAGGTGCCGCGCTTCGATGCCACTCTGGACAACCAGGCCCGCAGGTTCATGGCCATGGTCGATGAGTTCTACGACCGGCGCGTGAAGCTGGTGCTCTCGGCCGCCACCCCGCCCGACCGGCTCTACGGCGGCGAGCGCCTGGCCTTCGAGTTCCAGCGCACCTGCAGCAGGCTCCAGGAAATGCAGTCTCATGCCTATCTGGCCTGCGAACACAGGGCCTAGTGTCATGGCTGCCGTGCGCTGCTGGTCGCGCCAGCCACACTCCTGCTAGAGTGCTGGCTCGGCACACTGAGGTCTGGGGATTTCCGCGGTGGCACACGACAAGCGCAGCGCTGCGCTGCTGGAGCTCGAGGCGTTTCTGCCCTATCGGCTTTCAGTGCTTTCCAACACCGTTTCGACCGCAATCGCCGAGGTCTACCGGCAACGCTTTCGACTCAGCGTTCCCGAGTGGCGGGTGATGGCCATCCTCGGGCGTTATCCGAATCTGTCGGCGGCTGAAGTCGCGGAGCGCACCGCCATGGACAAGGTGGCGGTGAGCCGGGCGGTGGCCCGGCTGCTCAAGACTGGCCGGGTACGCCGGCGTTTCAACGATGCCGACCGGCGGCGCTCGCAGCTCTCGCTGAGCGACGACGGCCTTGCCGTGTACCGGGAAGTCGTGCCCCAGGCGCTTGCGCTGGAGGCAGAACTGCTGGAAGTGCTCGAAGATGCCGAGCGCGCTGCGTTTTCGGAAATGCTGGCGCGGTTGATGACACGCGCCAGCGCGATGCGCGCCCGTAACCGATCCTAGGGCTGTCCCTGGCCGATCCGGGTTCGCACCTGGTAGAGCTCGGGAAAGAACTGCTGATCCATGACCTTGCGAAGGAACGCCACGCCGGAAGAGCCACCGGTGCCACGCTTGTAGCCGATGATCCGCTCGACGGATTTCATGTGCCGGAAGCGCCACACCTGGAAATTCTGCTCGAGGTCGACGAGTTTTTCGCAGAATTCATAAGTCTCCCAATGACGCTCGGTGGCTGTGTAAATGGCGAGCAGCACCTCGACGACTCGCGGATCCGGGTCCGGCACCTCGGTCCAGTCACGCGCCAGACGATCAGCGGGAATCGCATGTCCGCGCCGATGCAGGCAGGCCAGGAACTCATCGAAGATCGCCGGCCGCGCGAGTAGCGCTTCGAGCTGCGCATGCTGGCCGGCATCGTGAGCGAAGAGCTTAAGCAGTTCCGGCATCTTGTTGCCCAGCAGGAACTCCAGGCATCGGTACTGAAATGACTGGAAGCCCGATGCGTGACCGAGCACGCCGCGAAACTCGGCATACTCGCTGGGTGTCAGCGAGTCGAGCACGGCCCACTGGTTGATCAGCTGCAGCTGAATCTGCTTGACGCGGGCGAGGATCTTGCTGGCCCGGTAAAGTTCATCAGCGCGCAACGCGACCATGGTGGCATCGAGCTCGTGCAGCATGAGCTTGATCCAGAGTTCGGCGACCTGATGCTGTATGATGAACAGCGTCTCGTCATGATGCGGCGGATCCGACAGGGGCCGCTGCGCCGCCAGCAGGGTATCGAGACCCAGGTAGCCTGAGTAGGTGAGCCGCTCGCCCAGATCCGTGACGATGCCCTCTTCGAGTTGCCGCTTGCTCATGAGCTCTCCGTTGGTCGGCGGCCCGTCGGCCCTACCACCCAACCGTGTGTGTTGCGCGGCAACATTGTAACTGTTTTGCAGACACAGTCCGGTGCACAACGATATAGTTTCGGTCGAAACGAAGATTCCGAGTCAGCGGAGTTCACCCATGGAGACCATTGCCGACTTCGAAATCAAGTACTCGCAGTTTCTCGATCCCGAGGGCATACCTCAGGAAACCCTGCCCGACTTTGCGCGGGATCCAGAGCAGCTGCGCGCCATGTACCGAAGCATGCTGCTCACGCGCATTTTCGACGCCAAGGCCGTGAACCTGCAGCGCACGGGCAAGCTTGGGACCTACGCTTCGTGTCTGGGGCATGAGGCCAGCCATGTCGGTATCGGTGCGGCGATGCGCCCGGAAGACTGCCTTGCGCCGAGTTACCGCGAATACGGCACCATGCTCTGGCGCGGCGTGGGCATGCACGAGATCCTGCTCTACTGGGGCGGCGATGAACGGGGCAGCGACTTCGCGGGCCCGCGTCACGACTTTCCCTTCTGCGTACCCATCGCCACGCAGTGCCTGCACGCTGCGGGTGCCGCCATGGCCTACAAGCTTCGGGGTGAAGCGCGCTGCGCGGTGTCCGTCAACGGCGACGGGGGCACCTCGGAGGGCGCCTTCTACGAGGCGCTGAACATGGCCGGTGCCAAGCAGCTGCCGGTGGTGTTCATGGTCATCAACAACAAGTGGGCGATCTCGGTGCCGCTGGAGTTGCAGACGGCCTCGCGAACGCTGGCCCAGAAGGCGGTGGCCGCCGGCATCCCGGGATTGCAGGTGGACGGCAACGATGTCATCGCGGTACGCCATTGGGTGGAACGCGCGCTGGAGCGCGGACGCAATGGCGAGGGTCCCACCCTGATCGAGGCGCTGACATATCGCCTCTCCGACCATACCACCGCGGATGACGCCAGCCGCTACCGCCAGCGCGAGGAAGTGGAAGCAGCGCGCAAGCTCGAGCCACTGATCCGCCTGCGTGGCTACATGACCGCGCAGGGCTTCTGGGACGACGAGCAGGAAGCGGCGCTCACCCGCGAGTGCGTTGCCGCCGTGGATCAGGCCGTCGAGCGCTACGTCAACACGCCGCGCGCACCCGTCACAGCCATGTTCGACTACCTGTTTGCCGAGCTGCCGGCCTCGCTGCGCGAGCAGCGCCAGCAGGCCATCGATCTCGAAGGCAGCGGCGGGAGTCACTGATGGCCGCAATGACGCTGATCGAGGCGGTGACCCTTGGCCTGGCAAGCGAGATGGCCCGGGATGAGCGTGTCATCGTGCTGGGGGAGGATGTGGGCGTGAACGGCGGGGTTTTTCGCGCCACCGCAGGTCTGCAGCAGCGCTTCGGCAGCGAGCGTGTGCAGGACACACCCCTGGCCGAGGCGATGATCGCGGGTGTGTCGGTCGGCATGGCCGCGCAGGGCATGCTGCCGGTGGCCGAGATCCAGTTCGACGGTTTCGTGTTTCCTGCCATCGACCAGATCATCAATCACGCCGCGCGGTTGCGCACCCGCACGCGCGGTCGGCTGCACTGCCCGATGGTGCTGCGGGTGCCCTATGGCGGCGGTATCCACGCCCCCGAGCATCACTCCGACAGCCCTGAGGCGCTGTTTGCACACATGCCGGGCGTGCGCGTGGTCATTCCCTCCTCACCCGCCCGCGCCTACGGTCTGCTGCTCGCAGCCATCCGCGACCCGGACCCGGTCATCTTCTTTGAACCCAAGCGCATCTACCGGCTGCAGAAGCAGGAAGTCGCCGACAACGGTGAGGCCCTTGCGCTGGACGTGTGCTACACGCTGCGCGAGGGGGATGATGTGACCGTGGTGACCTGGGGCGCGATGACCTATGAGACCCTCAAGGCCGCCGACAGGCTGGCCGCAGAAGGGATCGGCTGCGAGGTCATCGACGTGGCCACGCTCAGCCCGCTGGACACCGAGACCATC
Organism: uncultured Woeseiaceae bacterium; assembly: GCA_964384925.1. Lineage (GTDB taxonomy): Bacteria > Pseudomonadota > Gammaproteobacteria > Steroidobacterales > PWYM01 > PWYM01. The sequence continues at coordinate 14,451 of CAYLNP010000001.1, read as the reverse complement.
ATCGAATCCGTCGAGAAGACCGGCCGGCTGGCCATCGTGCACGAAGCACCACGCAGCTTCGGTGCCGGCGCCGAAATCGCAGCGGTCGTGGCCGAGCGTGCAATCTACAGCCTGCGCGCGCCGATCGTACGCATCACCGGCTACGATACGATCATGCCGCTGTTCAGACTGGAGATGGAATACATGCCCGGCGTCGAACGTGTGATCAAGGGCATCCGCGCGACCCTCAAGGACTAGACCATGACCACCACATTCAAGCTGCCCGATCTGGGCGAGGGCCTGCCCGAAGCGGAGATCGTCACCTGGCACGTCAGCGTGGGCCAGCGGGTCAAGGTCGACGAACTGCTCGTCAGTGTCGAGACCGCCAAGGCGGTCGTGGAGGTCCCCTCGCCCTACACGGGCGTGATCGCCCGGCTGCATGCCGGCGAGGGTGACATGGTGGCCACCGGTGCCGCGCTGGTGGATTTCGACGAGGTCGGCGCAGGCGAACAACCCGCCGCGGCGCCAGCCGACGACGCGCCTGCGGCGGATGATGTCACTGCGGCCAGGGCAGAGTCGCAGAGTGTCGTGGGCAGCATGCCCAGCAGCGACGACATGCTGGTGGAAACGGCGGTGCCGGGCAGCCGGCGCAGTCGTGACCACACACCCCGCGCGGCACCGGCTGCGCGCAAGCTCGCCGATGAGCTGGGCGTGACACTCTCCCAGGTGGCGGCCTCCGGCAGCGAGGGCCAGATCACCCCGGAAGATGTCGAGGCCCACGCCCAGGGTCGCGACGCGGCGCGCGATCGCGAAGTGCACAGCCCGGGGCCCTGGCGCGGCGGCGAACTGCGGGGCCCGCGGCGGGCGATGGCACGCAGCATGACCGCCTCCGGACAGCAGGTCGTCCCCTGCACCCTGTTCGACGATGCCGACATCGAGAGCTGGCTCGAGCCGCGTGGGATGACCGAGCGCCTGTTGCGAGCCTTGGTGGCCGGTTGCCGCACCGAGCCGGCGCTCAACGGCTTTTTCGACGCGAAGGCCGAGTCACTCGACGCCCCGGAGCGCGTCGACATCGCCATGGCGGTGGACACCCCGGACGGATTGATCGTCCCGGTGATCCGCGATGCGGCGGGCAAATCGCTGGTGCAGCTTCGCCAGGCCGTGGATCGCATCAAACAGGCCACACGGGCTCGCACCGTCAAACCCCAGGACATGACCGACTACACGATCACCCTCACCAATTTCGGCATGCTGGCGGGACGCTATGCCACGCCCGTTCTGGTGCCGCCCACGGTGGCGATTCTCGGCGCCGGCATGCTGCAGCGGGACCTGGTACCCGTGCTGGGTGGCATCGAGGTGCATCGCCGCATTCCGCTGTCGCTGACATTCGATCATCGCTGCATTACCGGCGGGGAGGCCTGTCGGTTCCTCGCAGCGGTCATCGCCGACCTGCAACGCAGTGCCTGACCTGCTCACACACCACGCGAAAGGCCCCTCCGAATGAATGCACCCCGGCGCGACAAGAAGGCCGTGATCAACCCGCTGGAAGCCACCGACAGACTGCTCGCCGCGACCGCACGGGCCGCCCGCAGTCAGGCAGGCAAGCAGCCTGCGGCGCTCGACGTTGGACGCTTCGTGCATGCCTATTACCGCAATGTCGCCATCGAAGACCTGAGCGAACGCAGCGTTGCGACCCTGGCCGGTGCGGCGCTCGCACACTTGCGTCTGGCCAGGCTGCGGCGCCGTGGCGAGGCCTGCGTGCGCGTCTACAACCCCACCACCGAGACCGATGGCTGGGCGTCGCCACACACTATCGTGGAGATCGTCCACGAGGACATGCCCTTTCTGGTGGATTCGAGCACGATGGCCCTGAACCGGCTCGGTCATGGTATTCACCTGACCGTGCATCCGGTCATCGAGTGTCAACGCACCGCGCGGGGTCGTCTGTCTTCGGTATCGCGTCCCGACGACCAGAGCACGGGACGCGAATCGTTCATGCACTTCGAGATTCTGCGTGAACCCGATCCGGAGCGCCTGAGAGAGCTCGCGCAGGCCCTGCAGCAAACGCTGGCCGACGTGCGTGCCTGTGTGGAGGACTGGCAGGCGATGCTCGCGAAGCTGCGTGTGGCAAGTGCCGAGTTGCCCGCCAATGCCGCGATGTTGCCTGAAGAGACGATCTCGGAGAGCGGCAGGCTGCTCGACTGGATGGCGGAGGACCACTTCACGCTGCTGGGGTATCGCGAATACCGTCTGGATCGTCGCGGCCGGCCCAGACTCATCGCCGTCGAGGGCACAGGCCTCGGGCTGCTGCGCGATCGTCCCGGCGAGCCGCCGTCGCAACAGATCCTGAATCCGCGCATGCAGCGCGTGGCCGACTCCCAGACACCCCTGGTGATCACCAAGGCCAACGCACGCTCCACCGTGCACCGGCCCGGCTATCTCGACTATATCGGCGTCAAGGTGTTTGACCGCAACGGCAGACCGGTGCGCGAGCGCAGGTTTCTCGGCCTCTACACATCGGCGGCCTACAGCCGGCAACCGCGCGACATACCGCTGCTGCGCCAGAAAATCCAGCAGGTGCTCGAGCGCTCCGGGGTGACACCGGGCAGCCACCGCGGCAAGGCCCTGCAGCATATCCTCGACACCTATCCACGCGACGAGCTCTTCCAGAGCTCCGTGGACGACCTGCTGCGTATCACCCGCGGCATTCTGAACCTGCAGGAGCGCAATCGTGTTCGTCTGCTGATCCGACGAGACGATTTTCTGCGCTATTACGCCTGCCTGGTCTTTGTCCCCCGGGACCGGTTCCAGACCAGCGTGCGTCTGCGCATCGAGGAGATCCTTCGCGAAGAACTGCATGGCGAGCATGTCGACACGAGTGTCGAGATTTCCGAGTCGGTACTGGCGCGTCTGCACATCATCGTGCGCAGCCCTACCGACAGCGAGCCCCGGCACGGTTATGACGAAATCGAGCAGCGCATCGCCGACGCTGTAACCACGTGGATCGACCGCCTGCGCGAGCGCATGCTGCAGCGCTTCGACGAAGCGCACGGCAACGCGCTGTACAAGCAATACGCACGGGTGTTTCCGGCCTCATACCGCGAGGACATCAGAACCCGGGAGGCGATATTCGACATCGAACGCATCCATGCCATCGTCAGCGGTGAGTCCGACATGGCCACAGCGCTGTATCGTCCGGCTCAGTTTCGAGATGAGCGCATGCGCCTGAAGATCTGTCGCGCCGGAGAACCGCTGTCGCTGTCGCGTGTCGTGCCCATCCTGGAAAACATGGGACTGGAAGTGACGAGCGAACGGCCTTACCGGATGCGCATGCCCGCCGATCCGCAGGTCTACATCCAGGACCTCGATGTGGTGCCGCAGGATCGGCGCATGCTCGATCCCGCCGAACACGGCGAGCGCTTCCAGCGCTGTTTTCGCGAAACCCTGGACGGGGATGTCGAGAACGACAGTCACAACCGGCTGGTGCTGATCGCCGGACTGGATTGCCGCCAGGTGGTGCTGTTGCGTGCCTGCACCAAGTATCTCGTGCAGACCGGCATGCCCTTCAGTCAGGCCTACATGCAGGAGGTGCTGACGGCCAGTCCGCAGCTGGCCTCCGCATTGGTCGAACTATTCACCGCCGAATTCGACCCGGACATGCCAGAGCGGCAGCGCTCGCGGGTGCGCAATGCGGCCGAGTCGCGCGTCACCGCCTGCCTGGAGACGGTCACCAGTCTGGACGAGGACCGCATCCTGCGCGGCTATCTGGACGTGGTTCGCGCGACGCTTCGCACGAACTTCTTTGTCCGCGATGAAGCGGGTCGACCGCGCGAGTATCTGTCGCTGAAGCTCGACCCGGCGCTGCTGCCGGAACTTCCCCGCCCCCGTCCGCGCTACGAGATTTTCGTGTATGCCACGCGAATGGAGGGGGTACACCTGCGCGCCGGCAGCATCGCGCGTGGCGGCCTGCGCTGGTCGGATCGGCGTGAGGATTTCCGTACAGAAGTTCTCGGTCTGATGAAGGCCCAGCAGGTCAAGAATACTGTCATCGTCCCGAACGGGGCGAAGGGCGGATTCGTCTGCAAGCGCCTACCGGAGGGCAACCGCGAGACGCTCCAGCGCGAAGTGCGACGATGCTACCGCATGTTCATCAGCGGATTGCTCGACATCACCGACAACATCGTGGATGGCGAGATTCGCGTACCGGCGCGCGTGCGCCGACGCGATGGCGACGACCCCTACCTCGTCGTGGCGGCAGACAAGGGGACCGCGACGTTCTCGGACCTCGCCAACGAGATCTCCGCCGAATACGGCTTCTGGCTGGGCGATGCGTTCGCCTCCGGCGGCAGCCACGGTTACGACCACAAGAAGATGGGCATCACCGCACGTGGCGCATGGGAAGCCGTCAAACGGCATTTCCGCGAGCTGGGCACAGACATCGATACGCAGCCCTTCACGGTGGCTGGCATCGGCGACATGAGCGGTGACGTGTTCGGCAATGGCATGCTTCAGTCGCCGCAAATCCGGCTGATAGCGGCTTTCGATCACCGTCACATCTTCATCGACCCCGACCCCGACCCCGCGGTATCGTTTACCGAACGCCAGCGCATGTTCGCGCTGCCCGCCTCCAGCTGGCAGGACTACAGCACCTCGCTGATCTCGGCGGGCGGTGGCGTCTATCCGCGCGCGAGCAAATCCATCGAGCTGTCGGTCGAGGCTGCACGCATGCTCGGCCTGAAGGAGACGCGTGCAACACCTCCTCAGGTGGTGCAGGCGATTTTACGTCTGCCGGTCGACCTGCTCTGGAACGGGGGCATTGGCACTTATGTGAAGGCTTCCGGCGAGTCACACGAGGAAGTCGGCGATCGCGCCAACAACGCTGTGCGCGTCAACGGCTCGGACCTGCGCTGCAAGATCATCGGCGAGGGTGGCAACCTCGGGCTGACCCAGCGCGGACGCATCGAGTATGCCCAGGGCGGCGGGCGCTGCAACACCGACTTCATCGACAACTCGGGCGGCGTCGAGTGTTCCGACCGGGAGGTGAACATCAAGATACTGCTCAGCGACGCGGTGAGTGCCGGCGAGCTTCGCATGCCGGCGCGTAACCGCCTGCTGGAGCGCATGACTGACGAAATCGCCGAACTGGTACTGCGCACCAACGCGCAGCAGACCCAGGCCATCAGCGTGCTTGCCGAAAGATCACTTGAGCGGAGCCAGGAGAACGCAAGCCTGCTGCGCTGGCTCGAGCGCGCGGGGCTGCTGGATCGCTCTCTGGAATTCCTGCCTGACGACGAGGCCATGGAAGAGCGTCGCGCCCGGGGTCGCGGACTGACACGTCCGGAACTCGCGGTGATGCTCGCATACGCCAAGATCGCCCTCTACGATCAGCTGGCCGAGTCCGACATCAGCGGCGAGGCCTCACTTGCCGAGGAGCTGCTGCGCTATTTCCCCGCACCGCTGCGCAAGCGTTTCGCCAGTCATATGCCCCGACACCGGCTCGCCCGACAGATCATTGCCATGCTGGTCACCAGCAGCATGATCAACCGCATGGGGCCCGCTTTCCCGATGCGCGCGCAGGAGGAAACCGGCGCGGATCCCGCCAGCATTGCACGCGCCTATACGATTGCACGTGAGGTGCTGGGCATGCGCGAGCTGTGGGACGAAATCGAGTCGCAGCCGCAGTTGCGTCACGCGAATGTCGAGCTGGACATGCTTTTCGATTCGGCGCGTCAGCTGCGTATTGGCGTGTACTGGTTTCTGCGGCATCACGCCGGCGAACTCGATGTCGCCTCCCAGGTCACCGCCATGCGGGCGGACGTCGAGAGGATCATGACGCAGTTGCCTGCGCTCATGCCCGCCATCACCTCGCGACGTCTCGAACGCGGCGTCGAGGAACTGGTCCAGAAAGGTGTCGCGGAGACGACGGCCCGACGCATGGGCGCATTGCCCTACACGCTGGCGGCGCTGGACATCGTCGAACTCAGCCGGCAGACCGGCCACGATGCTGTCGAGGCGGCGCACGCCTACTTCGAGCTGGGGCGCGCCCTGAAGCTCGACTGGCTGAAACTGGAGATCGAACGCCTGGTGGTCGAAGGTCGCTGGCAGGCGCTCGGCCGAAGCACACTGCGCGGATCGATACACGATCTGCAGCGCCAGATTCTGCAACGCTGTCTTGCCCATGGCGACGCGGCGGATCCCTCGCAGGCTGTCGGCGACTGGCTGAAGTCGCAGAGGGGCCGTATCGTCAAAACGCTACGCATCCTCACCGAGATGCAGTCCAGCCGGAAGATCGACTTTGCGACGCTGTCGGTCGCCCTCGAGGAGGTCCGTGCGCTCACGGCGAACAGCTGAGGCCTTGGTGTAGAATGCCGGATCGTCGAATCTTGCGGAGAGCCCCTTGGCACAGGAACCACTGATTGCGGTGTTCATCGACTTCGAAAACCTTGCCCTGGGTGTCGACCAGAGCAAGCAGAAGACCTTCGAAGTGCAGCTGGTGCTGAAACGTCTGCTGCAGAAGGGACGCATCGTATTCAAACGGGCGTACTGTGACTGGTCGCGCTATCGGCGCTATGTCAACGAATTCCACTCTGCCGGCATCGAGCTGGTGGACATTCCGCAGAGCAAGATGAGCGGCAAGAACAGCGCGGACATCCGCATGGTCGTGGACGCCCTGGAGCTGTGCTATGTGAAGGAGCATCTGGACATGTTCGCGCTGGTGTCGGGGGACAGCGATTTCTCGCCGCTGGTCTCCAAGCTCAAGGAGAACGACAAACGCGTGATCGGCTGCGGCGTGCGCCGCTCCTCGTCCGACCTGCTGATCAACAACTGCGATGAGTTCATTTTCTACGACGATCTCGAGAAGAAGGCCTCGGCACCGCCGCGTCGACGGCGCGAAGGCGGCAGCGAGAAGGACACCAAGCGCGACACCGCGCTGGATATCCTCGTCTCCACCGTGCAGTCGCTGCAGTCCGACTACGACACCGTGTGGGCATCGATGATCAAGCAGGCGATCCGTCGCGTTCACCCGGATTTCAGCGAATCCGCGTCAGGCTTCAAGAACTTCACCGATCTGCTGGAGGCCGCCGCCAAGGATGGCCGGGTCCGACTCGACGCTGATAAAGAGCGCGGCACCTATAAAGTCGGCGCCATCGAATAGGCTCACGCAAGGACCTCATGATGACTGGAAAGCTCGTACTGCTTCGCCACGGGCAGAGTGACTGGAATCTCAGGAACCTGTTCACCGGGTGGAAGGACGTGGACCTTACCGAGCAGGGCTGCACCGAGGCGCGCAATGCCGGGCGCGAGTTGCGCAAGGCGGGCCTGAGTTTCGACGTAGCCCATACCTCCCTGCTCAAGCGCGCCATCCGCACGCTGTGGCTCACGCTCGACGAGTTGGACCTGATGTGGATTCCGGTGCACCGACACTGGCGCCTCAATGAGCGCAGCTACGGCGCCCTGCAGGGTCTCAACAAGGCCGAGACCACCGCGCAGCACGGCGAGGCGCAGGTGAAGATCTGGCGGCGCAGCTACGACGTGCCCCCCCCGGAGCTTTCCCTGGAGGACGAGCGCCATCCGCGCCACGATGCGCGCTACAGCATGCTCGATCCGGCTGTCCTGCCGGCCACCGAGTCACTCAAGACCACGCTCGAGCGCGTGCTGCCCTACTGGCAGGACCGCATTGCTCCGCAGCTGCTGGCCGGACAGAACGTCCTGATCGCAGCCCATGGCAACAGCCTGCGCGCGCTCGTCAAGCTGCTCGAGGACATGTCGGAGAGCGCGATCGTGGATTTCAACGTCCCCACGGGCGTGCCACGGCTCTATGAACTCGACTCGGCATTGAAGCCGCTGCGGGCCGAATTTCTGGGCGACCCGAAGGCGATCGCGGCGGCCGCCGCAGCGGTGGCCAACCAGGCCAAGGCCTGAGGCGGTGATCTACGCACTGGGAACCCGCCGTGTCCGCCCGGCAGGTGCGTTCTACGTAGCGCCCTCGGCGCAGGTCATCGGCGATGTGGTACTGGGAGAGGATGTCAGCATCTGGTTCGGTGCCATCGTTCGCGCCGACTGCGACACCATCACCATCGGTGCCGGCACCAACATCCAGGATGGCTCGGTGCTGCACGTCGACGCGGGTGTACCGCTGACGATCGGCGAGCGCTGCATCGTCGGTCACAAGGTCATGCTGCATGGGTGCACGCTGGGCGATCACTGCCTGATCGGCATCGGATCGGTGGTGCTGAACAAGGCACGGATCGGCAGCAACTGTATCGTCGGTGCGAACAGCCTGATCACCGAAGGCAAGGAATTTCCGCCCGGCTCGCTGATCATGGGTGCGCCTGCCAAGGTAGTGCGCGCGTTGAGTGAGGAGCAGATTGCCATGCTCGCGCATGGCGCTGATCATTACGTCGAGAACGCTCGACTCTTCGATCGGGAACTCGTTGTGGACCCGCGCTTCGCCGACTGACGGCGACCTGTGGCTGCCGGCGCCTTCTTTGCTGGCGCCTTCTTCACCGGCGCCTTCTTCACCGGCGCCTTCTTCACCGGCGCCTTCCTGGCAGGCTTGTCGGTCTCGTCCGCAGTCTTCTCGCACAGGCGCCGGAAGCCGGCCGCGGCATACGGCACAAGGCGCTCATGAACGCTGTCGAGATCACTGGAGCGGCACACGCCGCCGGACAACTTGTCGATGCGCCCGGTCTCGGCGAACGTCAGGGTCAGCGCGCCGGACAGGAAGTGGTAGCTCCAGTAGATGTCTTCCGCGCGCGCGCCGGGCAGGGCTTGACGCAGCGCCGCGATGAACTCCTGCACCAGCGGATCGAAGAACTTGGTCATGCCGATGGGCGCCAGCTCCGGCGAATTGTTGACCTGCGCCACCAGCGCGAAGAAGCGCTTCCATCCAGCGCTTCCGCGCGCGGATCGATTGAGCAGCGGATGCGTGAAGGCATCTATGATCGCCTCCAGCGAGGGTGAATCCGGCGCCGCCGCCTGACGACAGGCCGCCAGCATCTGCATACGCTCCTCGTTCAGCATCTCTGCGCGACGGAGGAACACCGTTTCAAACAAGTCGTTCTTGCGGCCGCAGTGGTAGCTCACGAGTGCTACATCGACACCGGCTTCTCGCGCGATTTCACGCACACTCACCCCGTGGAAACCTCGATCGGCGAAAAGTTTCTCGGCCGCATCGAGGATGCGCTTCCGGGTGGATGCAGCGGTCTTACCCATGATCGAAATTCCTCTTATCTGGCAGCGGCGGCGGCATGCACGCGGTTGCTGCAACGCAGCAACCAGCAACGACTTCATGGCTCGCATGGCAATCAGCGGTTGCGCCTGCGCAACGACGCTCATCTGACGCTTGCGTTTCATCAAACGTTGAAATAAATTTCAACACCTGTTGAACACAGATGCAAGCATCGATCGGAGAACACCACAATGAATCACCGTAATCGCGTTGTCCGCGGTCTCGTCGCCACAGCCGTCGCAAGCGCTCTGGGCATGCCGGTCGTCACCTCAGCCCAGACGCAGGGTGCCCGGGCCATCGAGGAAATTGTCGTCACGGCCAGGCGCACCGAAGAGACCTTGCAGGACGTACCCATCGCGGTATCGGCCTTCAATGCCGAGGACCTGCGCAATCTGCAGGCCGAGGATCTCTCCGGCCTGCAGGGCGCGGTGCCGAACCTGAATCTCGTACAGGGCCGCGGCTCGGCTTCGAGTGCGAACATCTTCATTCGCGGCATCGGGCAGCCCGATGCGCTGCAGACCTTCGATCCGGGTGTGGGCATCTACCTCGATGATGTGTACATCTCCCGCATCCAGGGCGCCCTGTTCAGCATGCACGATATCGAGCGTATCGAGGTGCTGCGCGGGCCGCAGGGCACGCTGTACGGCAAGAACACCATCGCCGGCGCCATCAAGCTGGTGACGCGCAAGCCTACCGCCGAGACCGAAGGCGACATCGAGGTCGGCGTCGGCCGCTACAGTGCGCGCAACGCCAAGGCCTATTTTGCCGGCGGCCTCACCGATACCCTGTTTGCAAGCGTCTCCGGACTGTGGGCCGAGCGTGACGGCACGGTCACGGACTACCTGACCGGCAGCGAATACAACGACCGTGACGAGCGTGCAGCCCGCGTCGCGCTGCGCTGGGTGCCCACCGATACCCTGGAAGCCACGCTCGCGATGGATACCACCCGGCAGCGAAACGCCTTGAGCATGGGCAAGGCTGAAGCCTTGCTGATCGCTGTGGATCTGGCCACGGGCGCCGTCGTGCCATTGCGTGCCCCCGCGGCCGGTGAATGGGATCGTACGGCGGCATCGGTTCTCCCGAACGACCCGGCACAGTCACTGGATCATGACGGTGTATCATTTACGGTGGACTGGGGCATCAATGAGACGCTGGCCGCCAAATCCGTAACGGCATGGCGCCGCCTGGAAACCGATTTCTTCATCGACATCGACGGCACAGAACTGCAGCTGGGTGATGTCTTCGTCGGCGTGCGCCAGGAACAGATGTCGCAGGAGTTTCAGTTGTCCTGGGACAACGGCAACGGTCTGAATGGCGTGGCCGGCGTGTACGCACTCAAGGAGAGAGTCGGTTCTGAGCAGGCTGCATTCGCCGACGATTTTCTGCAGCTCTTGGGCACCCCACTGGACTTCCTGCGCACTATCAACGATTACCTGGAGACCGAAAGCTACGCGGTGTTCGGGCAGGGTACCTGGGACTTCGCACCGCAATGGTCGGCTACGCTGGGGATGCGCTACTCCCATGAGGAAAAGGATTACTTCCGCACCACCAGCACCTTCTCTACAGCTTTCCCGCTGCTGGACGGCACCTTCGCGTTTGACATCGATGACAGCTGGAGTGCATTCACGCCCAGCCTGACCATCGACCACTCGGTCAGTGACGACATACTGCTCTACGGCAGCATGGCGCGAGGCTTCAAGAGTGGTGGTTTCAACGGCCGCGCCAATTCCCCCGTGGACGTCAGCGTGTTTGAACCCGAGTACGTATGGACCTACGAACTGGGGGCGAAGAGCAGCTTCGACGACAACCGCCTGCGCGTGAACGCGGCGGTCTTCTACAGCGACTACAAGGACTTCCAGGCCCGCGTGTCCGAGGTTGCCAACCCCGACGACCCGATCCCGAACTTCGGCTTCCCTGTGATCAACGCCGGCAAGCTGGAGATCTTCGGCGCCGAACTAGAAACCATCTGGTTGCCCGTCGACAACCTCGTGGTTTCCACGCAGATCGGTTATCTGGATGCCGAGTACAAGGAGTTCAATGCCGCCGTCCAGGGACCAGGCGGGGTGGTGGTGCCGGTGGACCGCTCGGGTGATGAGCCTGCTTTTGCGCCTGAGTGGACAACCCGCTTCGCAGCCAACTACACCTTCGAGCTCGGTGCTTCAGGCGCACTCGTCGTGGGAGCGGATGCCGCTTACCGCTCGAAGATGTGGCTGTCGGTGGACAACCGTGATGTGCTCACGCAGTCGGGCTACTGGCTGAGCAATGCGTTCGTCAGCTGGTTGAGCGAAGACGCCCGCTGGCGCGTCACCGGTGGGGTGAAGAATCTCACCGACAAGACCTACAAGGTCGATGCACAGGAATTCTCCAGCGTCGGCAACATCCAGACTGCGTATTTCGGCGATCCGCGCACCTGGGCCCTGTCGGTGGGCTACAGCTTCTAGAAGCGTGTGCCGCGCCTGCGTCCGTCCGCCAAGGTGGCATACGGACGCAGGCTCACATCGACCCGGACTGCTTGCGCGAGGAGTCAGCCGATGAGCTGGTTTGCTGCACCGGCACCCCTGCTGCCGGAAATCTTCGCGCGTCACGGCCGCCATCGCCCCGCGCGCCCGGCGCTGGTGGTCGACGATACGCGCCTCGACTGGCACAGCTTCGCAGCAGCGCTGGAGCGCACGGCCAACGCCTTCGTTGCGCTGGGACTCTCGCCAGGCGATCGTGTCGCCATTGTCATGGACAACCGGCTGGAAATGCCGCTTGCCATGTTCGGAGCCATGCGCGCGGGGCTTGTCGCCGTGCCGCTGAATACTTCGGTGTCGGACGATGCACTGGCGGGCATGCTCAGGGATTCCTCGGCGCGCGCCATTGTCGCAAGTGAACAGCACCGCGCTCGTATCGATGCGCTGGATGCCGATGTCCGGGCGAATCTCGCCGGGCGGCAGATCTGCACCGGCAGCGATCTGCCCGCGCACTGGCGCAACTGGTCGGCGTGGCAGGCCGGATGCGGCACGAATCCCTGCGGCGTCGCACTCAGCGACGAGGACGCGTGCAACATCATCTACTCCTCCGGCACCACGGCACTGCCGAAAGGCATTGAGCATACTCACCGTCGCAGGCTCGATTGGGCCTACGATCTGGGACTTGCACTTCGCTACCACAGCGGCGCGGTGACGCTGTGTTCGCTGGGACTGTACTCGAACATCAGCTGGGTGGGCATGCTGTGCACCTGGCTTGCCGGGGGATGCGTGGTGATCACTCGGGATTTCCACGCCGACCGTGCGCTGGAGATCATCGAGCGCGAGCGCATCACGCATTTTGCGATGGTGCCGGTGCAGTTCGAGCGACTGCTGGCCAGTGCTGCATTTGATGCCCGCAACCGGCGCAGCCTCCAGGCCGTCATGTGCTGCGGCTCTCCGCTCGCGCCGGCGCTCAAGCAGCGCCTGACCGCAGCCCTGGGCTGCGACTTCATCGAGCTCTACGGCCTCACCGAGGGGCTGATCACGATCCACGACCCGGAAAGCGTCGAGCGGTGCCCCGAGTCCGTCGGTCAGGCACTGGTCGGCACCGAGATCCGCATCCTCGGCGAGGATGATGTCGAGGTCGAAGCGGGTTGCTTGGGCGAGATCGTAGGGCGCGGGCGCATCATCATGAGCGGCTACCTGAACCGCGATGATGCGAGCCGGGAGGCGACCTGGACCGATGCGCAGGGTCACCGCTGGCTGCGGACGGGGGACATTGGGCGACTCGACGACGAAGGGTTTCTCTACATCATCGATCGCAAGAAGGACATGATTCTTTCGGGTGGACAGAACATCTACCCGACCGATATTGAAACCGTCATGCGCGACCATCCGGCTGTTGCGGAAGTCGCGGTCATCGGCGTACCCAGCCGCCGTTGGGGAGAAACGCCGCTTGCTGTCGTGGTATCGTCACAGTCGGTGACGCAGGAGGCCCTGCGCGACTGGGCGAATGCCCGCCTGGGACGTCAGCAGCGCGTTGCCGGCGTGATCTTCGTCGACGCATTGCCGCGCAATCCGAATGGGAAGGTGCTCAAGCGGGAGCTGAGGCGCAGCGTTCCGGATCTGGCGTTTTGAGGGGAAGGCGCGGAATGAATACGCCTGGCAAGCATGCACACCGTACGGGGACCTGGCAAAGTGCCGAGGGACTCACGCTGTTTTACCGCGATTTCGGGCCGCTCGACGGCGAGGGCGTTGCGGTCCTGTGCCTGCCGGGGCTCACGCGCAACAGTCGGGACTTCATCGAACTGGCCGAGCATCTCGCGAACGAACGCCGGGTAGTGTGCCCTGATCTGCGCGGTCGGGGGCACTCGCAGCACGACCCCGAATGGCGCAACTATCAGCCCATGAGCTATGTCGCCGACACCTGGCGACTGCTCGATACGCTGGGGCTCGAACGAGTGGTCGTCATCGGCACCTCGCTGGGCGGACTCATGGCGATGATCATGGCCGCACAGCAGCCGCAGCGACTGGCGGGCGTCGTGCTCAACGATGTCGGCCCGGAAATCGCACCCGAAGGACTCGCCCGCATTCGCGGCTATACCGGCCGGTTGCCCGCGGTGGACAGCTGGGAGGGCGCGGTCGCGCAGGCGCGCCAGATCTACGGGGCCGCGCTGCCGGATCTCGATGATGCACGGTGGCTGGCCTTCGCGCGGCAGGGTTTTCGCGAGAACGCCGAAGGCGTCCCGCAGCTGGACCATGATCCCGCCATCGGGCGGGCCATCGCGGAAGTCAGCGGTGAGCCACCCGATCCGTGGCCGCTGTTCCGGGCCCTGAGCATGCCGACCCTCGCATTGCGCGGCGAGTTCTCGGACATCCTTTCTCCTGCGACGCTGGCGCGCATGCAGCAGGAAAAACCTGATCTGCGCGTGGTCACCGTGGCCAATCGCGGCCACGTGCCGCTGCTCGACGAACCCGAGAGCCTCGCCGCGATCGAGCACTTGCTGGCTGTACTCGATGAGGCCTGAGCTCTGCCCGACCGCGTGGCCAACGATTGCGATGATGCTGGGCGTTGCAGTATTCCTGACGGCATGCAGCCGCGCCCAGGACCCCGGTGCGGCTGCGCTTCCGGCGCTTGGTCTGCCGACCGATGACATCTCCGTGGCGGGCATATCTTCGGGTGGCTACATGGCCGGGCAACTGCACCTGGCGCACGCCGACCGGATCAGCGGAGTCGCAATTCTCGCCGGCGGACCCTGGTTCTGCGCGCAGGGTCGCGTCCAGCAGGCA